>CAZXBW010000013.1:0-14648 GCA_964639105.1 uncultured Nitrososphaerota archaeon
GTTGGAGAGTCGCGAGAGACGTGCAGAAAGTGGGGCCATATCAGGACTTCAACGCAGCCGAGGAGTTCTTTCACCCGGCTCCTTCGCCTCACAAACTCTTCGCCTCCGCCCTCATGGCCAAGTACCTCGAAGCCGGAGGCAGGCCCGCGGTTGTCTTCACACATCACGCCTTGGGCGAGTGGCACTACAAGTTTCTTCCATCCTGGGAAGTCAAGCTCGCGATCGCTCAGACGATTGCTTGCGGCGCGAATCCTTGGTTTGCGTTTTTCGGAAGGGCGCGTGACCAAGATGAAAGCGGGGTACAGGCCGTAGGCGAGATACAGGGCTTCCAAGAGCGGAACGAGCAATACTACGAGGGCACGAAGTCTGCTGCATCCATAGCCATCCACAGCTCTGCCCAGACGTCCACGTTCTACACTTCTGAGCAATCTGAGGTTTACAGGGACACGTGGACAGGCAAAGAGCAAGATCTCATCGCCGATCTGGGGACGGGTGCATCCGCCATCGACTGGGCTAGGAGGAAACACATATGCGAGACGCTTTTGGAGGACACGTTCGTCGGCTACACGAGCATCTTGTTCAGGCAGCACTTGCCATTCGATGTCATCCTCGATGACAACATGACGGACGAAGGCCTGAAGAGATACAGAACGCTCATTCTCCCCAACTCCGCCTGCCTCAGCGATTCGCAAGCGCGGGCGATTGAGGCTTTCGTGAAGTCAGGAGGTAGGCTTATTGCGTCATTCGAGTCCGGTCTCTTTGACGAACTGGGCAACCTCAGAGGGATCCCGGCCCTAGACAGAGTCTTGGGAGTGAAAGAGAGACAAGGGATGTTCCCCGCGATGCTGTTTGAGAACTACATGAGGGTCACTAGCAGATACGCGGACCTACCCGCCGGGCTCTTGCTACCCAGGCCGCCGTTTTGCCTCAAAGTGACACCTGCGGCGAGCACAGAGACTCCAGTCCTCTTCTTGGAGCCGATACAATCCCTGTACATGCCTCTCACAGCTGAGTCGCCCTATCCCGCTCTGATCTTGAACAACTGCGGCGAAGGTAGGACAGCATACCTGCCACAACTGATAGGCTCGTTCTACGCGACCCACAGGATGGAGGACATTGAAAGATTGATCGCATCGACGATCAGGGAGATGGACGGCGCCGCCTCGATCCGCGTCAGAGCGCCACCGACCGTGTTGGTTGATGTCCGCACGCAGGAACCCAGCAATCGTACCATTGTTCACGTGATCAACTGCTCGGGCGACATGCAGCGCCCAGTCACTGAGATTCTTCCTGTCGAAGGGATCGAAATAGAACTAAAGAACACGAAGATCAGGAAGGCCAAAACGCTCACAGACGGCCAAGGGCTCGAACTGACCAGAGAAAGAGACCGGGTCAAGATGATTTTGCCAAGACTGGAATTCTACGAAGTGATAGTGACGGAGTGACCGGCGTCGGAGAGAGCACGAGGCCAGCGTAGCGAATGCGGGGCAGCAGACGTGAGCATCGGGGTTCTGTGAAGCACTTGTTCGGCTTCTCTGAGCGGGAGGTAGATGTCCTATCACGGCTTTCGACTCCGGAGAAGATCCAAGGGTACCTGGACAGTATTCGTTATGACCTGAACAGAAAGGGGGAATTCCGACGATCTCCTAGCGCGGTGCTCAGGGACAGGAAAGCAGATTGCTTTGAGGGAGCCTTGTTCGCGGCAGCGGCGCTGAGATTCCACGAACATCCGCCAATGGTCGTCGACCTCACGGCCGTGCGAGATGACGATCACGTCATAGCGGTCTTCAAGCGGTTTGGTCACTGGGGAGCCATCGCGAAGTCGAAGTACACGGGTTTGGAGTATCGAGAACCCATTCACCGTAGCGTCCGTGAGTTGGCTTTGTCGTATTTCGAGGACTACTTCAACTTGGCTGGCGAGAAGACACTAAGGGGGTATTCGAGACCAGTGAACCTCGCCAGATTCGACAAATCCGAGTGGATGACCACGAAAGAATCTGTCTTCTTCATAGCAGAGTACTTGGCGAGAACGACACACACGAGCCTACTGACTTCGGGCATGGCACTTGGTCTTGTCAGATTGACTCGCGTTCAAAGAGAGGCAGGTGAGTTGGCCATGACGAAGGCAGGGATCCTGCTTGGAAGAAGAGCGTACCATGCGGCTGATCGAGGTAATATCACGGACAGATAGAAGGTCTCAGTCCATAGCTGGATATCGATCATTTCTCCAACACAACGCTCTCGAGGATCGCCCCGGACACATCGATCGTGTCGTAGTCCTTGCTGCCACACTGCGGGCATGACATCCAAGCGTAGAGCAACTCGGGGGGATAGTGAGTATGGTCTTCTTCGTCCTCGTGGGTCAAAAGGTCGGAGGGTATGGCCTTCTTCACTGCATCCTCGACTTCGCTGAAATTCCATTTCCTGCTACATTTCCTGCAGCTGAACTTGGTGTCCACGCGATCGACCTCGAATCTCGCGCCTTCCATGCCGACGGACTTCGACAGCGTCTGCAGCGCTTCATTCATTGTGGCAGGATCTATCATCGACAGAGTCCCTATCTTGACCTTTGCCAAGACGACCTTCCCTCCACCCTTCGACTTCACGTAGTCCTGAAGAGCAGAGATCACTCGCGATGCCAATGTCCACTCGTGCATGTTTGCTCTCAGCGTATGGTGTCGTTAAATCCCTTGGCTTCCGACCCAAACGGACTTAAAGCCTCGCAGGGGAAGGACTCACTGCTTGTCTATTGCGGTCGGCATCGATGTTGGAACGTCGTCCATGAAGGCGGTCGCGCTCGCAGGGACCACGATCACCGCGTCGGCGCGTGTTCGTGCAGCCATACCGACAAGGACTTCGGATCTCTGGGCACTCTTCGAGGATGTCTTGACTCATCTGTTCTATCCCGAGGAGCTAGCCCAGGTGAGTTCACTATGCGTGAGCGGAAGGGCACCTACCTTGGTTGGAATACGAGCGGATGAAGACGACGGTCCGGTGAGGGGATGGCAGAACAGCTCTATGAGGGAAAACGAAAGATTCTCCATGGACTCGATTGTCAGGACTCTGGCATCAGACGACAGAAGTCTCTACAATGCCTGCAGGTTCTTTGTGAACCCGCACGAGTTCCTGACCTACAGGCTCACAGGCGTGATCAGGTCGTCTACTCCCTCTGAATTGTACCACCCGTGGGGAGGATACATGACCGAGGCCGCCCGAAGAATAAAGGACGCGAGAATAGACCCTGCCAAGGTTGCACCTCCCGTTGTCGTGGGGTCACTGATTGGGACGGTCTCGAAGAAAGCAGCCGACGAGCTAGGACTCGATCCGAGCACGCGCGTAGCCATGGGTGGCTGGGACTTCATGACCGACCTGCTGGGATCAGGCATCATAACTCCAGGGGAGCTGCTGATCAGAGCTGGCACTTCATTGGCCGTGGATGCTCTCTGGTCGAGACCGGTAGAGGCTAGCGGCTTCTCCTCCGTTCCTCATTTCATCCGAGGTCTCTTTGTAGTTGGCAGAGTCCTTGCGAACTTACAAAGTCAACCCGTTGACGCTAGAGTGGAGGGTCACGAAACAGCTCACGAGTTCAGGCATGATGGTCAGAGCATGAACAGAATAGCCGAGGCGATAGCCTCGTTGACGAACGTGATCGGAGAGCCTTCTGTCGTCGCATGCTCTGGAATGAACATGCTTGACGGCTCATTGTGTCTCACGTTGTCACAGATTCTGAGACGAGAGGTGGAACTTGTCGCAAACCCGGTGCCTGAAGCTCGAGGCGCTGCCATCGTAGGTTCAATTGCTTCGGGAGTGACCCCGACCTACGAGGAGCATGTTTCGATGATCAGGTCAGAGCGAAAGAAGATCAGGCTCGAGTGAGAAGGCATCAGGAATCGACCAATCCAGCCTCTGGGCTCAAACGAATGACAGCTAAGGCTTAATTCACCATCAGGTCACAGAACGGGTGATGAGGCCCAGACCTGCGACTATCTTCGCAGTGTTGGCGGTGTTGGTCGGTCTTCTGGTCTCGCCGCACGGAACACCAGCGAATGTGCAGTTCGATACGTCTTTCTGGGAACTATCCAGAGTTGCTGCACCGACCAATGCAGTAATGGGAGAGTGGCAGACTCTGCAGTCTGGCGTGCTGAAATGCAACGTGACCTACTTCAGCGAGACGTACGGTGGATCACCCGTGCTGATCGAGGGATTGCTATACAAACCCAATCAGGGTGGCAGGCTGCCCGCGGTTCTGGTGATGCATGGATCCTACGGCAACGCAGAATCCATGGCGTACTTCGCAGAACTTCTAGCAACCAAGGGGTATGTAGCACTTGCCATTTCTGGCCCAGGTCAGGGCGCATCCACAGGCCCGAGCGAGACGAACCAAAACAGGCTGAACCTCACGGGCGGGGCTTACTACTCGTACTACTACAGGCTGTTGTACTCCGCCATGAGAGGGATAACTTTCCTGACCGAGTTGCCTTTCGTCGATGCCAGCAGGATCGCCGCGACTGGGGCCTCGCAGGGCGGCCTAGAGTGCCTGTGGCTGTCAGCGCTCGATCACAGACTGACAACGGTCGTACCGATCGTGGCCGGAGGGAACTTCTCATTTCTGGTATTCTCCGGATCTTTGGCTCTAGGTCACTTGCCTCCCGGCACAAGACTCGATGATCCCGAAGGAGAGTTGCTCATGAAGTACTTCGACCCACTTGCCTATGTTCCAAAATCCGGAGTTCCTGTGCTGATGCTGGTCGGGACAAGCGACCAGTTCTTCCCGTTGGACAGCTACAATGAGACCTATTCCTTAGTGCGGTCCGAGAAAGCTATGCTGATCGTGCCTAACGCAGGTCACTTCATCGTGGAACCGGAGTGGATAGCCGCGGCCGAAATATGGTTGTCCAAATGGCTGAAGGATGAAGGCTCGTTTCCACAGGTCTCTCTTCTCTCCGTTTCAAGGAAGGGCGGACGAATGGAGGTCAACGCATCGGCGAGTGGAGTGGACGGAGTTGTGCTGAACTTCAAGGACGGTTGGCCCTGGTCCAGATGGGAAACATATCCGATGAATCGAGCCGGCGAGCTCTGGTCCGTCTCATTGCCTCTCTCGTCTGTCGACGTGACCATCTATGTCAGTGGTATTTCAGCGGGGAATCAGGTCGTCTCGTCGAATACGAAGCTATACAAAGCTGACGAGACAGGCCTGACCTCCACGATCCTGTTCTTGGTCTGCATATTCTCCATTGCGCTTCTCGTGAGGGTGAGCATCACGAGGGATTGGATATCATCGCTTGAGAGGTCGGTGGTCTGGTCTGCGATCTGGTGCACGACGCTGCTACCTCTGCTAGTCGGCGGGGGCGTTGCCCCCCTTCCGGTGTGGACACTGATGCAAACGTATGAGCTTTGGATCCACCCTGCTGTGCCCTTCATGATCTTTGCATTGTTGCCCGCTGGCGCGCTCCTCGCGGCAGGGTCAGACCTCTGGCTCAGGGCAATGTCGGTTGTCACGTTGCTGGTGACGGCTCTGTTGTCATCTGCTATCCTTTCATATGCGGGTTCAGCAGCGAATCTATCGGTTGGCATGACGCTTTGGGTTCAGGTCGCGATAACCACGGCGTTGGTGGCAGAGCCGCTCATTGCGAAGGCGCCGCCGTCTCTGGACAAGTCGATTGCGACGCTTTTCAGGAAGAAGCCTAAGCAGTGACCGTGTCCGTCAAGTCGAACTGAGCTTTCCCGAACTCGACTATGTTGAACTTGACATCGACCTTGTGTGGCCCGGGAGCCAGCCCACCTTCTTTCTTCACGGTCACATCAAGCGAATCTCCGACCGAGAACTTCATCGGAGTCTGAACAAGATCAGACACGTTCATAATCGCATCTCCCTTCTTGAGCACAATCGCGTCGGGAGGGATGGGCTGGCCATCGACTGCCAATACTACTTCACCCTTCAGATTTGCTGATCCGAGTTTGTTTTTCAGCGAGAGTGAGAATCCGACCACCTTGTCTCCTTCCTTCAGGTTCTTCATACTGCCCTTCACGTAAAGCTGTCTCAACATGTACGCTGGCAACATGTCTCTGCCGGGGCATGTGTGAGCTTTTTACTGTTTCGCCACTCTTGCGGAAGCTGTCGCTTTGAGGTCGCTGCCGTCTGTTGCCGTTCAGCCAATCGACGACTAGCCTACTTCACCGAGAACCAAGTTGATGGCTTCGCTCATGGGAAAGACCTTCGGCTCGCCGTAGTCCGTGATCCCCTTCTCACCCAGTTCAACGAAAGCAACCCGCGATGTGGCGGCGTCGACACACTTCTCGAGGACGAGTGCCTTCACGTCGTTGCGCAATTTGGTACCTGACAACCTGATTATGGATTTGGCCATGTAAGCTATGTGTTGACCGCCTATGAGGCTGTAGCCCACGGCGCCGAGAGCGCCCTCGACGTCGGAGACAGGTTTGTCTTTCTTTGCTTCGATCGCGGCCTCGAGCACTTTCTTCTCTGACATCCTCTCTCCTACGCTGCTCTTCAACCAGCTGGTCGCAATCAGGACGGAATCGTACGAGCCAGCGAGTCTCACTAGCGAGTTGACTTGGACGGAGATTCTGCCCTGCAGCTCCCTCGCTTTCGCGGCAAGAAATTCCGCTGGCGCCCCCAATAGACTAGCGTGGTAGTGCGCGACTGCCGAGTCCAGCACGATGATCTTGGGAGCCCAATCGTTAGCCTCGATATCCTCTTCGATCGTCTTTGACGCTATCTTGTGTTGCTCCGCCATCGTGCCGGCCCTGTACACCTTCACCATCTTGTCGAGACCAGGCCTCCCGATAGCCTCGCACATTCCAGAGAGCCTAGCCTCTGACCAGCCACTCTCTGTGTCAAGGACAACCGCTGATCCCTCCTCCTTGCACAACATCAAGGCGACGCTCATGCATAGAGATGTCTTCCCCACCCCTGGCGCACCGTAGATCAGGTTCAACGATCCGGTTCTGATTCCTCCCCCCAGCAGATCATCGAAAGACTGTGTTCCCGTGCTGACCCTGCTCATCTCACATCACCCGACAGCGAATTCAGAAGCCTCTTGCCTTTCTCTGCAAGCACTGCAGCTGTCCTTGATCCCGCCTGCTCTATGATCGCATACCTGAGCCTGACGATTCTTCCCACGACAGAGCCGCCGACTCCCTTCGCCAGGTCGTTCGCCTTGGCTATCGCCTCATCAAGATCTGGCTGTTTCTCTGCGATGTACTTGATTACACTTGCTGCTACCTCTGCTTCATCTCCGAAATCCGACACTAACCAAGGGGGGAGATTGCTGCCGCCGTCTCTGGTCACGAAGGACGCGATCCTTCTCTCGACTTCCTCCTCGGGCATGGTTGGACCGAAGTGGCAAGAGCGGGGGACCACTGACCTTCGCCCGCTCGGTGAGGAGATTTCGATCCTTGGTGGATTGCACCTCTCCGCCACGCGTGTGAACATCTTCAGGAGGATCGGAGCTGGGACGAGCTCAGGGGAACGGCAAGCGACGGCCAAGTTGACGCCCCGTGAGAACAAAGACGAAAACAGATCATGAAGGAACTGTACGTTCGCAGGCGATGCGCGCCCTCTGGTCGCGAAGAGCACGTCCGGGTGTGTGATCATTACCAGTTCCGTGCCAGGACGGAACAGAACCCGAGCTCTCAGAAGACAAACGAGGCAAATCAGCGTGGCCTCATCGGCCGCCTGCACCAGAGACATGTCGACGAACACATCGTGAGAAAGCATGGCCTCCATGTCGAAATCTTCTTTGTTTCCCAGATAGTGAATGCACGACGGCCTCACTAGCAGTTCTAGCTCTTCTATTTC
Source organism: uncultured Nitrososphaerota archaeon (assembly GCA_964639105.1). Lineage (GTDB taxonomy): Archaea > Thermoproteota > EX4484-205 > EX4484-205 > JAAOZO01 > JBGOYZ01. The sequence goes on from CAZXBW010000013.1 coordinate 7,820, forward strand.
CCGTTCAAGGAGATCTGCTGCGAGGGAGACTCCTGTCGGTTCCTTGCCGGCGAGGACCAAATCCTGGGCTCTTCTGACCATCTCACCGTCTGGCCTCTCCTTCCCGACGGAGTAGGCAGCGGCGAACAACATTGGAAGCACCGACGCTTCTGGTGGGCCGAACGGCTTCAAGGGGTTGAATCTCCTCTTTGTCGGCCTCAATACAATCGAGTCTTCGAGTTCGGAGGCGATGTTCATCAACTCGCCGAATCTGTCCAGCACAAGAACGCGCAAGTTGTGTTGCTTCGCCGCTTCTATCACGAGAGTTGCTGTGGAGAAGGGATGTGGTCCGTATATGATCACACCTGACGATATCTCCTCGGTGGTCAGAGTCCTGCAACCCGCGCTCACTTCCATCCGTCCTCACCCCATTCCATGACCAGCCCCTTTCCTGTCACGATCAGGGGTCTTGGACTACGCGCAGCAAAAGCCAAACCATCGGGCAAGAACAGCTCACGGTTCGCCAAGAAGGGTGTCAGCACTGCTCCGGTCAGACTCTTCTCTCCCAACGCCGAAGACGAGGAACAGAGTCGCAAGGCCAAATCGTGGGTCGAATCGTTGAGGGGTTCTATCCCGACGGATGCACTGGGTGATCCTCGCCGGTCCAGCGCCTGTCTGAGCTTGTCGACAACTCCCAGATATGATGAGTCAACGTACCAGCCTGATCTGTACATGGAACTGGCAATAGATCTCGCTACTGCTTGAGAGGGTTCATTGCAGACCACGGCCCATTTCCCGTGGGCCAGATTGGCCGGTATGTCAACTTCGGGACCCTCACACAAAACGAGTCTAGCCGGCAAGGTATAGGGAGATAATGATTGGATGTCGAGCCCGAATGAGATCAGGCCAGACTCCCAAGAAAGAGCTCTGTCAGTGTCAGTCCTGTCTAATCTCAAAGGTTGTTGGGAACCCACCGTAGCCTTCGGTCTGTCTTCATCAGATCTATAGATTGCGATAGCTATGTCCCCTTTTTCTGACTGAGATCTGAGTTCACGAAGAATCGACTTCCCGACTCCAGTCAAGGTTGAAGAATATCTCATGGCGGAGATTCGTGAAACGGTACGTCTGAGCTCGGGTTCTCCTTGGATGATCCTCTGCCTGGGATAGTTGGAGATTCCTACAGGTAGGTGGTTCCGAATGCTGGATGTCTGTGTCCTCTGGGTTGCCCAGATGACGAGAGTTGCCCCCACAATGCCAGGAGCGCCATAAGGCAGTCCCACGCAGCTAGAGACCAGTCCGACTACGAAGAATGCTGCTGCCGATGCGAGCACAACATTGACTTGTTTAGTCCATTTTGGTCCAAGTGCTCTCAGGATGAAGGCCGCGAACACAGCCAGAGTGGGAAGCGATGCAAGTCCTTCGGCAGCAGGTGCGGCAGAAAAGACAGTGCAAACCTGAAACAGCATCGATTGAACCAGTGCGGCAACTATGAGCCCCAGTGTGATTGTCTTGATCCATCCCGTCAACGTGTGTACCGTCATGCAGTAAGCAGTGAAGTGAGCTGTCATAACTCAATTGGGAAAATAGCCGCTGCTTTACACGAAACGAAGGCTTACCTTCTCGCCGCTCGGCGATCGTTCCGCCATGGACAGAACTGTCCCATCAGTTGCACTCTCTCACTGCGTTCCAAGCCGCTGTTCTGATCACGAGATATCTCATAACGGTAGTGATCAGACCAGGAGGAATTGTCGACATGATGACTATCATGTCAGACACGGCATCATGCCCGTTCATTGTTTCACTCATCCCGACAAAGTCCGGCTTGCCCTTTACTAATACGCGTTCCGTACGCATCGTACATGGAGACGCGTGACTGACTTGCCGCAACTGATTTAAGCGGAAGGAACCCTGAGGCTCCCCGGGCGTTCGCATGGACATAGTTGAGGCCATGATGAGACCAGAGACCTACGATGAACCCGTCGATCAGATCCGCTTGATACAGACTCACATATCATGGGTGTTTCTAACTGGGCACCATGCTTACAAGGTGAAGAAACCGGTTGACTTTGGATTCCTGGATTTCACGACTCTTGAGAAGAGGAAGCACTTCTGCGAACAGGAAGTCTTGCTCAACAGAAGGTTCCGCAATGACATGTACCTAGGAGTTCTTCCCATTGTGAAAGACGACGGAGGAATGCGCATCGGTCGCAAGGGAGAGCCGATCGAGTATTGTGTGAAGATGCAAGAACTACCTCAAGAAGCTCTGCTCTCCAGCAGGCTGGACTCAGGGCGAGTGAATAGCGGCATGATCGAGGAGATCGCGACAGTAGTGGCGAAGTTCCACTCGAGCGCTCAGACGGGAGGAGAAATAAACCAAGGTGGCTCGATCGAGACCATCAGGTTCAACTGGAACGAGAACTTCGAACAGACGAGAGAATTCATAGGAGTCACGCTGGACCGGGAGGCTTTCGATCTCATCAGTGACAAGGTGGCCCTCTATCTTTCGAGGAACAGACCGCTTCTGGATCGCAGGATAAGAGAGGGACGGATAAGGGACTGCCATGGAGATCTCCAGTCGAACAACATATTCATCACAGACAGGGTTTACGTCTTCGACTGCATCGAGTTCAATACGCGTTTCAGGTACAGTGACGTCGCTGCTGATATCGCCTTCCTTCTCATGGACTTAGACTTCCACAAGAGACAGGACCTGTCGAAGCACTTCATAGACAGGTACATCGGCTGCTGTTCGGACGCCGAGATCATGACGCTTCTGCCCTTCTATGAATGTTACAGAGCGTACGTGAAGGGAAAGATCACTAGCTTTCAATTGAATGACAAGGGGATTGCTGCTGACGAGAAGGAAAGTGCCAAGAGAGCTGCTAGGGAGTTCTTTGATCTGTCGTTTGTCTATGCTCAGCAGCTCTAGTTCGCAACACTTTCTCGACTACCGCAATCTCGGCTTGATCACCGAACTGCTCATTGTAGATGGCTAGGTTCCCATTGCCACTGTCATACTTGAACATGGTCACCTTGTCGGACCAGGGATCGTCGAACCTCCCCTTGACCTTCAGGTAGACGTCCATCGTGACCACGTAGCTCAGGTCTTCGGCTGAGAAAGGCCTCTTCCTGAGTCTCTCTGCGATCACATCCTCAGATGCTACGCACTGGACTAAGTAGGGGCGATGCCCGGCGAGCTTAGCGGCGGAGTACACCTCCTCCCTAGCCTTCTTCCTGGAAAATGTACCGTCCAAAACAACGCTGTTGCTGGACAGTAGCAACGGGGTTCTCTTCATCACTTCGTCATAGACCAGATCACTCTGCTTCCAGATCAGCTGCTGATAGCGTTCTGGAATGCTTGGCAGAGGATCGAATATTCTCTGAAGGTCGCACTTTATCGGGTCGCTTGATTTCAGCACCTGCTCGAGTGTGCATTGTTTGAACAATTCCCTCCTCAGGCCATCGGTGCTCAGCAGTGTTGCCTTGGTTTCTGCGACAAGCCTCCTCGCAGCAGTCGTCTTCCCAGTCAGCGGCAGACCACACATCACTATCAGCATCTTCAGAGGGCGCCGTGGGTTTCCAAGGTCCGTATATTAGCATTGGTGATGCATTCTCTGACTTCTTCGCTAGTCTCTTGATGGATTCGTCGCCGAAGCAGAGGCGCAAGAAGTCAGGCCTTCCGGCAAGTCGATCGCTTCCCTCGGTGACAAGCAAATGGCCTCCCGGAGAGTATGAGTTCGGACACTCTTATGAGCTTCCTCTTTGATAGTGCTCGGCACAAACCAGGCCGGGCTCCGCTGCAAAACGGTATGATGCAATGGTGGACTGGAGGCTTACGGTTCCGATCGCATGAGTGCTGGTGTCTCCTTCTTGAAGCCTCTTGTGTAGAGGATGAACCATACGATGCCCACGGCTGAGACCAGCAGCCCGACTGCAATAGTTCCGAGGGGCAGACTCACCATGAGTGCCAAGCTGAGCAATCCCCCTGCGATCGAGTGGAGCGGACGCAAGGGAGCTTTGAAGTGCAGATCACTGGGCGGTGTTCTCCTGAACAACTTGAAGGCCGAGTAGTTCGTCAGCACGTGAGTCGTCAGCACACAGAAACTGCCAAGTGAAGCCAATCCAGTCAGGTCCAAGCTCAGCGAAAGGATCGCCATCATCAGACCAGAAAGCAGTATGGAGTACACAGGCGTGTCGAACTTGCTGTGAATCCGGGACAAGGATTCTGGCATCTCGTCGTTTCTTGCCATGGCGAACAAGACCCTAGACTGACCCATGACCGATGTCAGGATGACGCTGAACGTTGCCATAAGCGCCCCGACTTCAGCGATGTCCCTCAGCCCGAGCGTGTCTGCTGCATCCGCTATTGGCGTGGGAGATGCACCCAGTCTTTGATACCCTATTAGACCAACGGCAGTTGCCGACGTGAAGAAGTAGATCAGAGTCGAAAGGGTCAATGCCGTTAGTATCGCCTGGGGTATCGTCTTCTCAGGCTCCATCACCTCTTCTGCTGTAGTGGCGATCCTTGGGAATCCAATGTACGCGAAATAGAACAAGGAAGCGGCCTGAATGACTGGAAGAAGACCGTTGGGAAAAGGATTGTTGAAGTTGGAGAGTTGGATGTTTGGCAGCCCCACCAGTATGAAAAGGATGAGCACACCGACCTTTGCGATCACCAGCACATCATTCAACAGTGCAGACTGCTTGATCCCAATTGCATTCACAAGCATCACGAGCACGATTATCCCGAGTGCCCCGAGCTTCGCTGGTATGAACCCAAAGATCGAGGAAAGATAATTGCCAAACCCAAGACTTGCAGTGGCGCCTAGCACAATGTTGCCGGCGACCCACAGCCACCCCATGAGGAACCCAACCGAGTGGGATATCATCTCGTGCCCGTATTCGTAGATTCCGCCAGCTCTTGGCATTGCCGGGGCCAGCTCGGCGAAACTGAAGGCAGTGAATGTTGCGCTGACGCCCGCAATCACAACCGACAACACTACGCTGGGGCCTGCCATGCCAGCGGCGATGCCGATCACGACGAATATCCCCGCACCTATTATTGCCCCGAGTCCAATCGAGGTCGCGTCAAGCAAGCCGAGCTTTCTCTTCAGTGTAGGTTTCGACGGTGTCTTCTGGCCTGAACTCAAGCGTTGCGTTGCTGGGCTTTCGATCTGATAAAGGTTCTTCGCTGGTGGTTTGTTTCTGGCGATCAGACTGGACAGGAAGATGAACGCCTCATTCGCGCAGCTATGTCAAGCCATGATCAGATGTTTTTCGAAATCCTTCACTTTTGGTGCACTCTTACCCCTGCCTGGCCCTATGTGGAGGCCCTCTTCCCTCAGGTGGGCGGCTTGGGCCTTCACTCCTCCGGGGTACTTCTCGTTCAGTTCTCCCTCCGACTTGAGTGTTCGCCAATAAGGAGTGATACGCTTCTTCCCTTGCTCTGCTTCCTCCTCTGCTGCATGGGCGGCCACCCATGCAAAGATCCCCGTAGTTATGGGACATCCTATAGTGGCGCCGTGCTTCTTGGCAAGTCTTTCTCGGATTTGATTTATCGTGATGACTTTTCCCTTCGGAACCGACCTCATGATCTCATCGACCTCCATTGGAGCCGGGATGACTACCGTACCGGTTCCCCATCGCTTGCTCATCCTTCCGGTTATCCTCTCGACCTTGGGCAAATCCTTAGCGTCAGCCAACTTCTCCTTCCATGACTTGGGCTTCCCGCTTCCCATTTTGTTTGACTAGGCCCCGCCCTTTTCTTAAGCCTTGAGTGATTGTCCTTTCCCGGAGCGCTCACTTGCGTGCATTGACAGGGGCATACTCAGCGGGTCTCTTTCCGAGACCAGATTGAATCCGAACGCTTAAATGACAAACCTGCAACCTGCGAACAGGATGATCATAGACGTACATGCGCATTGTTCCCCAGCACCAAGCTGGTTATCCTACGATGTGATCAAGAAGGAGCCCATGCGATGGATCACAGTCCGAGGTCTCGTAGCTAGGATGAAGAAAGAAAGAATAAACAAGGCTATCCTGCTTCCTATTGGCAGTCCGGAGAGTTCCATTGAGCCTGTGACCACGCGCGAGGTCATAGCCATGTGCAAGAGTCATCCGCGGATGCTGATCCCATTCTGCAATCCTGACCCGAGACTCAACGGTGGCTCAGAGAGGGACTTGGGTTTCATCCTCGAGCGATTCAAGGAGCTAGGATGCAGAGGGGTAGGCGAGGTCACGGCCAACATACCGTTCGACGATGCACGCACAATGAGCCTGTTCGGAATCTCAGAGCAGCTGAGATTCCCGCTCTTGTTTCACATCGGACCCCGGGAGGGAGGCTGCTATGGCTTGGTGGATGACTTCCACCTACCGCGCCTTGAGAAGTGCTTGAGTGCGTTCCCGGACCTGGTATTTATTGGCCACTCGCAACCGTTCTGGTCGGAAATATCGGGTGACCTCAAGCCAGAAGAGAGAAACGGCTACCCGACCGGCAAGATCACACCCGGGGGTAGGATCCCTGAACTCCTCAGGAATCATCCCAACCTGTATGGCGACCTGTCTGCTGGCAGCGGGTACAATGCCATATCAAGAGACAAGGAATTCGGGATCACCTTCTTGGAGGAATTTCAGGATAGGCTGATGTTCGGCACGGACCTGGACTTCCCCGGCCAGGAGATCCCGCAGCTGGAATACATCAAGCAGTTGAAGGATGACCGCAGAATCTCGAAGAAGACATTTGACAAGATCATGCGCGAGAACGCGAGTAGAATCTTGAGACTGAGTTCCCACTAGCACCAGTTATGTCTGAGGATACTGAAGAGAATCTGTGGCTGAATCCGCTTCTCTG
>CAZXBW010000014.1:0-2171 GCA_964639105.1 uncultured Nitrososphaerota archaeon
CTGGGTCTTGCGTGTCCTTGCGGACCACACTACGTCCCAGAACGTTGCCGCGTTTAACTTCCGTGTTCGGAACGGTTCCGCAGCATTAGCTTGTACGGGTGGTTCCGCGGCACTGTGGCCGGCACCCGAGGACTCGCGCCTTACCTTCTATTAAAATCTTGCTAGTTGTCATCAGATATGACTCGCGACAGGAAGCTTCTCGATCCGCAATAGGGGCAGACTGGTACGTTGTCAGCGACTATGGCCCCGCATTCCGAACACATCCTGCGGCGTGCGTACAAGACGACCGAGTCGACGGAGTTGCGCAGTGCCAACGGCGTCTGGATGGGACCTTCCTCCGACATGTCAAGATCGATCCACAAGGTGCTCCTGCCTAGGAAGGATCTCTGAAGGGCCATTTCCTTCTCAAGCCAACCCTCCACGTCCCCCGAGTTGACGTTGGTTATGTGTCCCTCGACTGAACCCTCTTTCTGTTTTGGCAGGCGCGAGGACAGGAGCGTCAACGTCGGGACGAGGAGTATCCTGTCTGTGGATTCTCTTTCCATGGCCGCCCTTAGACTGTTCAGTATCTTCTCAGTCGTAGCCAAGGTTGACTTGGAATGTGAGTCACTTTCGCCCGTTATGATCATGGCCGCCTCGTGGATGTCCCTAGGGATCAAGGCACCGACGAACTTGTCCATTTTCAAGTAGGTCCTATCCTTCCTTTTGCTTGAACATATTGGCAACCTACCCTTCTCGATCCTTGCCGTGAGGTAGTCGGCTTTGGCCTCCAGCGCCAGCCTAGATTTCTGGACCAACCCCCTGAGCCTGTCGAAGAATCTTGACTCGCTGTCCCTCACTTTGTTCGCCACAGTCGCGGTGTGAATCGTGGCAGATCCAAGCACTGACAGGCCGTGGTACTCTGCGGGGTTGGAGTACAGATCTTTGAGGAAGAGGTTGTCATAGGTCACGACGGTGGCTGGTTTCTTGCTTATGAGGACTCTGGCTCCCAAGCTGGCGGCCGATGCAGCCGAATCCAGCAGTTTCTTGAGGTCGTTGTCCTTTGCTCCGCTGGCCACTATGGATGCTTTCATGTTAGACAGAGGCGTCATCGTGCCGAGTTCAAGCAGTCTGCTCAACGGACTCGTGGTAGCCTCGGCTGTTCTACCATCGAGCTTGGCCATCATGTTCACCTTCACCCCCTCCGCAGTCGAGAACCAGAGGTTCCCCTCCTGCCACTCACGATCCTCCTTTGACTTCTCGGGTGCAAGTATTGTCTGAGCATTCGCTGTCTCTCTCGAGAGCGCAGAGACGAACCTGTCCAAGGTGGACCGATCTGTCTTTCCGTCTGACATCTTCAGCCTGATCGGGCTTCCCGGGACTATGCTGAACCAGTCCATGTCCACTGACGGATCATGGATTATCTCCTCTGGCCTGAGCGCCCAGTCCGCTAGGAAGTTGAAGCGCAGCTCACCCGCCATATGAGAGTCCGCTATGTTCCTGGGGAGCAATTCTAACAACACGTACTGCACGAGCATCTCCCTGCCTGCCTTGTCGACAGAGCGTGTCCCTTCGACCTCCATCAGCGTCTTCCCGACATCGTAGAGGGGCATTCCTAGTCTCGTCATCTTGAAACGGAATCGCTCTAGTCCCCTTTCCATCAGAGTTGAAATCACAAGCTCTCTGATCAGGGGAGCGGTCAGATACTTGGGCTTGAGCCTGTAGATCCTGTCCTGCACCTCAAGCGAGATCTCCTCAGCTTCATCTTCCTCCAGCCTGGCCTCTCTTATGAGAGATTCCACTATCTTCCTCCGTTCGAAAGGTTCGATGGTGAGTTTTGTGGTCCTCACCTTAGGCAGGGTCTCCTCCTCGATAAGCTCTCCTCTCATCTCATGGACGTGTTTCAGGACACTGTCACCAATCTTGGTCAGTTGATACTTCTTCTCCGCGGGGTTCAGTTCGATCAGCCTCGCCCTCATCAGTTTCTTCACGTGGAACGAGAACTTGCCAGCGTCAGTCTTCTGGTTGAGGCCGAGTTTCCTCATGAGGTCATTGTACCTTAGCCCGCCTTCTTGGAGCAATTCCAGAACTGAGAGGCGCATCGGTGAACCGATTGATTGAAGGATCAAGACAGATTCGTCAGAGGTTGGTTCTTCTTCGCTCTCAGCCATGTATTTCCTGCAGGAGGCTCC
>CAZXBW010000014.1:2271-13935 GCA_964639105.1 uncultured Nitrososphaerota archaeon
TGTCTTCCAAATCGCGGAAAACCCTTTTCTACTCGTTCCAAAAGGCGGAGCTGGGGGGTGTCGGCTAGCTTGGTTCAGGCTCCATGGCTCGGGGCCTCCTAGCGAGAGCCCATGAGACCCCAGTTCGAAACCTACCGCGAAAGTCTGGGCACCCCCATCCGTTCAAATTGCTTAAATCACCGAGGATTCGCACCGCGAAAGGTTGTACGACGTAGTGATAGTCGGTGCCGGGCCAGCCGGGATATTCGCCAGCTTCAGACTCAAAGAAGCGATAGAGGCTGGTGCGGATATTTCGGCCCTCGTTCTAGACGCTGGCCCACAGGTTGACAGAAGGCACTGCATCGCGCGCGAACGCGGCCGTACTTGCGTGAGGTGTTCCTCGTGCCACCTTCACTCCGGATGGGGAGGCGCGGGTGCCTTCAGCGATGGCAAGATCACTCTAAGTCCGAACGTAGGCGGTTGGATGTCAAAGGTCGTCGGACAGGACAGACTGTGTACATTGCTTGACGACGTTGATAAGGTATTTCTGGAATTCGGAGCTCCCGCTGAGCTGTACGGCACCGATGAGAGCAAGTTGGAAATGTGGTCACACAGGGCGGCCTCGGCTGATCTTAGACTCGAGAAGAACATCCTGAGACACATGGGCACAGATCTCAGCATGGAAGTGATGAAGAGAATGTACGGGTCGATTCGCAAAGCAGTCGACGTGAAGCTCAACACTGAAGTCGCCACAATCAAGAAGGAGGACGGGCGCGTCGTCGGCATAAGCACCCAAGACGGTGCGTTCATACCAGCGAAGAACGTTCTATTGGCGCCGGGAAGACGTGGGGCATCTTGGCTTGCCGAACAGTGCTCAGCATTGGGAATCCCCGTTTCCAGAAATCCGGTGGATCTTGGAGTCAGAGTGGAATTGCCCGCGGATGCAATAAGAGCGCTTACAGATGACCTCTATGAACCCAAGCTGAGGTTCATGTCGAAATCCTTCGATGATCCTGTGAGGACTTTCTGTGTCAATCCAAGAGGCCAAGTGATAACCGAATATTACGACGATGTCGTGACCGTGAACGGGCACAGCATGAAAGACGGAAGGACGACGAACACGAATTTCGCGTTGCTGGTCAGCACCTACTTCACCGAACCTTTCAAGGATCCGATATCATATGGAAAGTCCATCTCTAGGTTAGCCAACCTGATATCAAACGGCATCGTGGTTCAGAGGCTCTGGGATCTGTTGCACGGCAGGAGGTCAACCCCGGAGAGGCTCTCGCAAAGCGCTACCGTCCCGACTCTCAAGGACGCGACACCTGGTGATCTCAGCTTCATCTTGCCTCACAGGATAATGACAGACATCATCGAGATGCTGAGGGCTCTGGACAAACTTGTCCCAGGAGTCATATCGGTGAACACGCTGCTGTACGGGGTGGAAGCCAAATTCTATTCGTCTCGTGTCGAGACCGATACCAGCCTTCAGACACCTGTTACTGGACTGTACGTGGCTGGAGACGGCGCAGGGCTGACCAGAGGACTCAGTCAGTCTGCCGCGTCAGGGCTTCACGCGGCCGAGAGAATCCTAAGTTCACGTGAGGTCGCCAAGCCTGCCTAGCGTGTGGCCATCTAAGGTTTGAACCTCAAGATTCTCCAAGTCCACTTCCTTCTTCGACAGCAGTGGCCCCCGTAGATCAGCTCGAGTGGGCTCGTTCATCGTAAGCTGTCCCACATACTTGTTGAAAGAGGGCATGACTATTATCATTCTGCCCATTCCGCTTTTCATATGTCCGGACAACCATACCTGGAATGAGTAGCGGTAACCCATCGTGTCCTTGATCCTTACGCTCGGGTGAACATGACCCATTATGACACGCTTGCTTGAAGCGGCCTCCTTCGGTAACTTTGCCGATCCATGTGTGAGCCAGTTCTCTCCCCATGCAAAACCCGCCGATCCGTGAATCACAACGCTCCTCGGAAGCAGAGCTTCAAGATCCCCATCATGATTGCCGAGCACAACATGCAACTCTGAAAGCTCTCCTCCGATCGTCGAAAAGAACTCAGGAATCACCAGAAACTCCAGTTTCTCCGGTCCGGCTATGTGGTGCTTGACGTCACCCAAGATCACGAGCTTCTTAGATGATGTGGACTTGATCAGATTCACCATGCGGGCTGACAGTTCATCGATCTTCAGTGGAATGTTGATTCCCTTTGATCTGAGCTCGTTCTCGAAACCCAGATGAAGGTCCGCGACCACGAGCGTGCCATCCGCGAGCAGGAGGGCAGGTTCGCCTAGTACTTTTATTGGCTCCATCCTAGAGCGTCCCTGTTCGTTCGATGGGCGAAAGAGACGATATTAAAGGGTTGGAGCAGATATGTGCTCACATCGAGGAGAAGGGTATCATCACGAGCGAAGACTCCGATGATCTTTCGCGTTTGTTTGGTGACAGGGCCCCGAAGGCGCTCGAGATAGTCGCGTCCCACAGGGTCAAGAAGTACGTTTTCTATCCATCGAACGTAACTCGCTGGGTGGTGGTCGGAAGAGAAGCCGAATATCTGCTCCTGCCATCCGCGCAGTATTGTTCCTGTGATGATTTTCACTATTCGTTCATGAAAGGGCAGCTACGCCTCTGCGTTCACCTGATAGCGCAGAGGTTGGCCGAGGCTCTAGGCGACTACAAAGAGTTTCCAGAGGAGGATTCCGAGCTGGACAGGCTCATAGATGTCAAGTAGTCCTTTCTATTTCGTAGACCAATCTCGCAACCACGACGGAGCTTGATAGGGACGAGGGATGGATGGACACCACTTCATCCGCCGCGTTCATGATGTCAGCGCCGGGCTCGCCCTTGGCATAGGCCCCGACAAGATAAGTGACTAGGCTGTCTCTCAGGCTCTCAACCTTATTCCTCATGTCGCACAATCGTCCGTGACTGCTGAGCAGGACCACGTGTTCCGCTTTGGTGCGCGAGATTGCGTCCTCTATGTTGCCTTCCTCCAACTTCAGGATCGGCTCACCGGTTGGAGGCACCCTGCCATTCTCCATCAGTGCTCCCATCAATCCAAGGAAATTCCTGTAGTTCCGAGGAGGCCTCCACTCGCCCGTGGGCTCTATCAAGTGATCTCCGATCGTATGTATGAGGAGTTTCACCTTTCCGCTCGCATAGGCGGGGGAATCCGTTACGCTCAATATGGAAATGTGCGCTATGTCCGGTCTACCTCTTGCCAGTCCATCGCTCAGGCGCCGCATCGCGAAGTGATGAATCGATCTATCTAAGATCATCTGTTCGGGCTTTCTTCCTTTCTTGTCCTTGACGGCCTTGGCAAGTGAGCGATCTCCCGCTATCTCCGTGGGTATCGTCTCAATGTTGGACTTGAACAACAAGATCCAAGCAGCAGGTAAGCGCACGAAGGCTTTGGGGTCAAGTCTGCTATTTAAGAGGACTACTAGAGAAGTGGTAAGCATCTCCCGCGGGTCAATCGTTATGTTGACCTTCCGCTCAGTTATGTCCCGACCCGGGACAAGGGACCCTTAATACTATCTCCACTTACTTCATACTACCAAGTGAGATGACAATAGCATGACGGAACAGATTCCTCGCAACTACAGGATCTGGAAGGGAGTCAGATTGTTGGAAAATAACGGGAGGTATGAGATCACGACTAATGAGAGGAGGCGCAAAGTTGTGATAGAAATCTATGCCACTGACCGGAGAAGGAACAAGTGCTTGGTCATGGCGGAGATGGATGCACCGCGCGAAGATTCGACCTGTCGATGATAGATTATGTGGTCAGAAGCATGACGAGTCAGCCGAAGCTCGCTGCATTCGCGTTGCAGAACGTCTCGGTCAAGAGGATGATCGAGTACTTCTATCGCTACCGGTCGAGAAGTCTTTCGAGCCCCCTTTCATATACCCAGACGATTTACCAGTTCTCCGAATCCCTAGGGGCCTCGCCGGATCAAATCGTCGCGAGATGTCTCAGGAAAGACGGGACGACAAACGACAAGGCTGTCCTTGAAGTTCAAGAACAGATCGACGCCCATTTGGGAGAGCGCAAGGCCAAGGGATGTGCAAGCGGAACCTTGGTGATGATCTACACAAGACTTCGGACGTTCTTCAACCAGAACGGGATCGACGTGAGACTTCCGAGGCGCTATTCTCTCAGGTCAACCTACCGGGACAGAGCTCCAACACAGGAGGAAATCCAGAAGCTGATAGAGATCGCGCCTGTCAGGGAAAGGGCAATGATTGCGATGCTCGCGACCTCGGGCATTCGTATCGGCACCTTAGTCAAGCTGAAATACAAGCACGTCAGAGGGGATTTGGAGAGTGGCAGAATCCCGGTTCACATCCACGTCCCAGCGGAGTTGACGAAGGGTAGATATGGAGACTATTGCACTTTCATAAACGATGAAGCAGCGGGCTATCTGAGAAGCTATCTCGAGAGTAGGAGAAAGGGCACCTCGAAGGCAGCACCCGAGGACATATCGGATGAAAGCCCATTGTTCAGAACGACAGGCAGGAGAGTTGTTCCGCTCGACAGGATAGGGGCCTATCGTGCGATCAGGAGACTCATGAATAGCATAGACCTGTCGAAGAAGGAAGGCAGGAGACACGATGTCGTTATCCACTCATTGCGCAAATCGTTCAAAACGCAGATGACGACGCTCGGGGTTCCATCCGACTTCGTTGAGTACTTCATGGGCCATCACCAAAGCACTTACCTCAAGATCGAGAACAAGGGCATGGAGTATCTAAGGGGCATCTACGCGACCGCGAACATCAGGATCAGATCGGAGAAGAAGGCGAACTTGGCAGACGTATTGAGCGATATAATCAAGTCGAAAGGAGAGGATCCCGCCAAGTACCTTAAGGCCAAGGTCATGGCCAGCAGAACGATCCTAAGCGAGGAGGAAGAGAAGGAGATCCATGCCCGCGCCATATGGGAGTTGCTTCGGAAAGACATAATGGACGGTGCAGAGCCATCCTCTGGTCGTAACGCTTATTATTAGCTATCGAAAATCGCTGTCAAGAGGTTGCCTACCGCTCTCGAAGCTCCAAGCCAAAAGCTAGTTGAGGAGCTGGCCCTGAAGTTGGAGAAGGAAGTTCCAGAGATATCCCCGCCAGATTGGAGTCTGTTGGCCAAGACGGCTTCGTTCAAGCAGAGGCCCCCTTCTGACCCGAAGTGGTGGTACAAGAGGACTGCATCGATCCTGCGGGTGATATACACGAAAGGGCCGATTGGGATCTCCAAGCTGAGGTCGAGGTACGGTGGAAGGAAGGACCTGCCGATGCGTAAGGCTCACTACGCCAGGAGCGGGAGTTCAGCAATCAGAAAGATGTTGCATCAACTCGGGACCGCGGGACTCATAGCGTCTGAGAAGAAGGGAAGGGTCATAACTCCAAAGGGCCGCAGCATGCTGGACTCGGTCGCCAAAGAGATTCTGAAGGGAGGACCGAGCTAGGTTGCAGGCGGATCAGCCCAGTTCTGATGAAGAATTGCAGGAGCTACTGAGACGGAGGGAGCAGGAACTTGCTCGTTCATCCGCTCGAGAAGCGGAAGAGAAAGCCCGACAAAACGCGCAGAAAAAGGCGCTCGCTAGACTGGTGTTCACCCCTGAGGCAAGGCAGAGGTTGTCCAATCTGAAACTGGTCAAACCAGAACTAGCGTCTCAGGTTGAGGAGTACCTGATGGCTTTGGCTCAGCAAGGCAAGATAGCAGTCCCGGTGGACGACGATACGCTGAAAGAAGTGCTGGAGAAGGTCCAGCCGAAGAGGGACATGAAGATCTGGAGGTTGTAGAGTTGACAAGCAAGAAATCAAGGTTCAGGAAGTCGAAACTTGTAGCATTGGGTAGGAGAGCCTCTGCCATCCCCGCTTGGGTGGCAGTCAGGACCAAGGGGACAGTGAGGCTGCCACGCAGGAGACGACAGTGGAGGCGCTCCAAATCCAAGTTCTAGGTGATGTGCCATGCCAAAGAAGGAGGAAGAACCCGAGCCCATAACTCTTGACCTATCCCGAGCATTCAAGGGCCCGGTTCCGCAACGGGCTGAAAGCGCAGCGAGATCAATTCGTAGGGAAATACTGAGAAGGTTTGATGTCGAGAGCGTCAAGATAGACTCCAAGATCAACGAGTCCTTGTGGCGCAGATCGCGCGCGCACCCGCCTCGGAAGATGAAAGTTCAAGTCCGGGTCGAAGATGACGTGGCATATGTTGAGCCCCCGTCCGAGTGACCCGGAAGTCAGAATATACAGAGCATCTGTTAAGAAGAGCTCGTTCGTCGGAGTCTACTGCTCCGTGTTCGGGGACAAGGCCATAGCGTCACCCGTCGTCCCGGGAGGCTTCAAGATGAGGCTTAGGGACCTTCTCCAAGTCGAGACGACGATCACGACCGTGGGGTCGGCTTCTTCTGTTGGAATGATGGTAGCGATGAACAGCAGGGGATTCGTTGTACCCAAGACTGCAAACGACGATGAAATTGCCGCACTTGAACGGCACTCCAAGGTTCTAGTCGTAGAGGACAAGCTGTCTGCTTTGGGCAACCTCATCGTAGCTAACGACAAGGGAGCTGTGATATCGGATCTCATCTCGGAGCGTGAAGCCTCGAAGATCTCTGACTTCCTAGGAGTGAACCACATACGGATGTCCGTTGGAAAGTACAGAACCATAGGTTCGCTCTTCGCGGTATCCAACGAGGCTGGGATAGCCTCTCCCCTGGTGGACGAGAAAACGCTGGCTCAAGTCTCGAAAACTCTCCAGATTAAGATGGTTCCCACTACGGTAAACAACGGCGAGAGGTTGGTGAAGCTGGGGACACTGATGAACGACAAAGCCGTAGTTGTCGGCAAGAGCACGAGCGGGGTCGAGCTCATGTCCCTGCAAGCGCTGTCCCATTGAAAGCTCCAAAGAGATTTAACCTGTGCCGTCAGGCCTGTCTTCCCAATGTCTGAGGAGGAGTTCAGACGTACCTACCTTGAGTCGAAAGCCATAGAGGAATACATCGAGGCGCTCAGATCAAGATACCAACTGGTAGACGCCTCCGAAATAACGCTGAACAACGCCAAGGATGCGCTGAAGTCGGTCAGTGAGTCAGGTCAGGGCCAGACGTTGATGGTTGATGTTGGAGGAGGGGTCTACGTGAGGGCCGCGTTGGCGGACACAACTCGCGTCCTGGTCGGAATAGGCGAAGGCGTTTACTTGGAGAAATCGAGGGAGGACGCTGAGAAGATACTGGATCAGAAGCTCGAATCGCTCGCGAAGGCAAAGGAAACCCTAGTTCAGGAACTGAATCGGGCCCAAGTGCAGTATGCGGACAGACAATCAAAGCTTTCATCCCTAAGCCAGAGGATGTCTTCGGGCCAGAAATGACCTTCGGGGTCTCGTCATCGATCAGCTGGTTAGCAGAGAAGCTGACCAAACGAACGATATCCGACCGGGAGTTGTCATCCGTCCTTGACGAATTCAAGTTCGATCTGGCCAGGAATGATGTGTCGTGGGAACTTGCCGAGCAACTAGCTGCCAAGATGAGGGAAGAACTTGCAGCGCGGAAGGTCGACAGGTTCGGGGCTGACGTCAGACAGCTTCTGCTCAACACGTTCAGGACCTACCTGACGTCGACATTGCCGGACCAAGAGGTAGATCTTCTTGATCTGGCCAAGATCAAATCAGGTGAGCCTTTTGTCCTTATGTTCATCGGCGCCAACGGCAGCGGCAAGTCCACCACGCTGGCCAAGTTTGCACATCGCTACAAGAGGACTTCATACAAGCCAATGATAGTCTGTGCGGACACATTCAGGGCAGGAGCGACCGAGCAACTAGGTTTTCATGCGTCGAAGCTCGGAATAGAATATTTCCACGGTGAACAGGGAGCCGATCCTGCAGCGGTAGCCTATGATGCGGTCGAGGAGGCAAGAAGGGGTGGCTTTGATGCCGTGCTGGTAGACACGGCAGGCAGACTGCAGACAGATGTCGACCTGATGAACGAACTCTCCAAAGTGAAGAGGGTGATTCAACCATCTCACGTTCTGTTGGTCGTAGATGCACTCATCGGGAATGATTCGTGGGAGCAGGCCAAGATCTTCGGGGAGGCAGTCGGTTTTGACTCCGCAGTCGTAACCAAGTTTGACGCCGATCCAAAAGGTGGCGTGCCAATCTCGGTCTCCTTCGTCTCGAGAAAGCCTGTCTCCTATGTGGGAGTCGGTCAAGGATATGATGACCTGAAGCAGTTCTCCATGAAGGATTACCTTCAGGGCTTAGTCGAGGGGCTGCCTTAGGCAACACGTTTAAAAGAGGGAATCGGACCACTTTCCAAAATGGGCGTAATGAGCTTCCTCACGAAGGTCAGGCGGACGCTGTCCATAGCAACAAAGCCTGACCTCGACACATTCATTGACTCCATGAAGATAACACTGCTTGGCCTAGGCGTGGTGGGGCTGATCACCTACCTGATCCACCTGCTGTCATTCGCGATCCAACTTCGTCCCGGGTGATGCGCTTGTACTTCATAGTGAAGACAACGCCTGGCAGGGAGCGTGCCGTCACTGAGTCGTTTGCATACAAAGTGATAGCCGAAAAGGCCAGGATCTTCTCGGTGATCGCCCCTGATGAGCTGAGAGGCTATGTGATAATAGAGGCTCAGACCTCCCATCCGATCGACATATTGATCAGGGAGGTCAAGAACGCGCGCTCGCGTCTCCCAGGAGTGTTACCAGAGAATGAGGTCACAAAGTACCTGGGGGAGAAACCCACGATCGAGTCCCTTTCTGTCGGAGACCTGATCGAGGTGAAGTCTGGCGTGTTCAAGAGGATGAAGGCGAAGATAGTTGAGATGGACGCGGCTGCAAATGAGATTACAATAGAACTGCAGGAAGGAACGTCGCCCTTTCCGATCACGCTGTCGGCTGACTTAGTGAAGCTGGTCGAGAAGGGCAAAGGGGGCAAGTGAAAGGTCAAACGTTTTAAACCCCTTAATCCGGGCGGACACATACAATGCCTGAGAAGATATCAGTGGAGGCTATGGTCGCAGGTGGACAAGCTACAGCTGGGCCCCCACTCGGCCCGGGACTAGGGCCACTCGGAGTCAACGTGGGCGAAGTCATCGCCGAGATAAACAGGCTGACAAAGGACTTCTCGGGCATGAGAGTGCCAGTATCAGTCATCGTTGACCCGGAGACGAAGCAGTTTGAAGTGAAAGTGGGAACGCCCACCACGGCTGCGTTACTGGCCAAGGAGGCATCGATTGAGAAGGGCGGTGCCGGAAGCTGGAAGCAACCAATTGCGGACTTGTCGCTGGAGAAGATCGTCTCTGTTTCCAGGGCCAAGATGGAGTCGTCAAAAAGAAAGGACCTGAAGTCTCGCGTTCTCCAGACCCTGGGAACGTGTGTCAGCATGGGGATAACAGTTGATGGGAAGAGCCCGAAGGAGGTCATCGGCATGATAAAGAGCGGGACGCTGAGCGTTCCGGAGGGATGACCGTAGACAATGCAAGATCTTCTCACTGACCTGATAACAAAGGCACTCAGCCAAGAGAGAAACGCCAAGCGAGGCTTTGCGCAATCCGTCCAAGTGTACATAGGTCTGAAAGAGATCGACCTCAAGAAGCCTGAGAACCGATTTGTCACTCTCGTGGAGTTACCTCACGTGCCGCCCAAGATGGAGCAAAGGATAGGGGTCATCACTGAAGGGGGCACTCTCGCAGCAGCTAGGGAGCTCGGAGTCAAGGTGCTGACGAGACAGCAGGTGGAGTCGGCATCAGGTGACAAGAAGGCCGTCAGGAAGCTGCTCGATGGCGTTGACTTGCTGATAGCCGAGGCACCGCTGATGCCACTCGTGGGCAAGGTGTTCGGGCCGTTCCTTGGTCCAACGGACAGGATGCCCACGCCAGTGCCACCCAACGCGGACATTTCTCCGGTTGTCCAGAGATTGAAGAAGAGTGTGCTCGTCAGAGTGAAGACCCAGAGCGCGCTCTCGGCGCCCATTGGCACAGAGGACATGGCACTGGACCAACTCAAGGAGAATGCAGCCAAGATCGTCTCTGAAGTGGAAAGAAGAGTGCCCAATGGACTCAAGTCTTTCGATTCGCTTGCGATCAAGACGACGATGGGTAAGCTGACAGGTTCGAAAGTGAGGATGAGGTAGGATATGGAGACCCTCAGGCCCGCGATCGCGAGAAAAAAGGAAGAAACTGACAAAGTTTCAGAACTGGTCTCGGGTCGTCGTACGCTGATGCTCATCAGCGCTGAGAGGGTGAGGGCTAGCCTGCTCAACGAGATGAGGGATGAGTTCGTCGGTCGGCTGACCATAAAATACACCAAACCGTCGATCTTGAGACGTGCCTTGGAATCAAAAGGTGATCAGTCGCTGAAGGAACTCGCCCAGAAATACATCAAGGGCTCCACGATCCTTGTGCTGTCTGACGAGGAGCCGTTCCGAGTGGCTCGCGAGTTTAGGAAAAAGGCGGTTCAACTTCCTGCGAAGGCCGGTGATGTGGCTTCAGATGAGGTCGTCGTAGAACCAGGTAACACAGGTCTACCGCCGGGGCCAGTTATATCCGAACTGAATGAAGCGGGAATACCGACGAGGATAGAGACCGGAAGTGTTTGGGTGACCAAGAGGACTGTCGTGGCCAAGTCGGGCGACATCATCTCAGCC
The DNA here is from genome assembly GCA_964639105.1 of uncultured Nitrososphaerota archaeon. Taxonomy (GTDB): domain Archaea; phylum Thermoproteota; class EX4484-205; order EX4484-205; family JAAOZO01; genus JBGOYZ01. Next base: position 12,907 of record CAZXBW010000014.1, read on the forward strand.
AGGCTTGCATCAGCTCTGTCCAAGTTGGGCATGAAGCCCATCAGATCTTATCTCAGACCCAAATGTGCGTGGTACGCCGGATCCATTCTAGAGGGGAGCATACTTGAGACGAGCCTTGAAGAGGTAACAACGCAGCTCACATCCTCTTGGAATGCGGGGATCGCACTGGCCATCGCGGCAGGAATCTTCATGAAGGATAGCGTGTACGTACTCTTGAGCCGAGCTGGGGCCGAGGCAACTGCTTTAGCGAAATCAATCTCATTTGGAGCATCCGAATCGGCCGCTTTCTCAATCGCGACCGAGAAGGATGAAGCGTCCACCTCGAAGCCCGACTCGAAGACCAAGTGAAAATAGGGTTTAAATAGTGCGTACTCGATCCACCTCGAACGTAATGTCCGAATACATTCACGCCGCTCTGGTTCTCCATGCGGCCAAGAAGGAGATAACTGAGGAAGGATTGGTAAATATCATGAAGGCCGCCGGAGTTGAACCTGACGCACAAAAGATCAAGATGCTTGTTTCCGCTTTGTCTGAGGTGAACATCGATCAAGCGCTCTCGGCTCAGCTCGTAGCCGCACCGGCCGCAGCTGCCCAACTATCCAAGCCGGGAGAGAAGCCAAAGGAAGAGGCCAAGCCGGAAGAGAAAGAAGAAGTAGCCGGGCTGGGTGCCCTATTCGAGTAGTCTCACTCAGATCTTGGCACCGCAGTTGTAGCAATACAGACTGCTATCTGGATTTTCAGCGCCGCATCTTGAACAGACCCTGACCTTGGCAGGCTGGGTTCCCTTGGCGGGCGCTGCAGTCGTCTTCTCAGGCGGGGGCTTCGTTTGAACGGGCTTGACGCTCGGGATGGGAGTGGCTGGTTTTTCCGTGGTCCAAGGCGGAGGGGTTGGTCGGAAAGGAGGCTGATAGCTTTGATGTGACCCCACCAGTCATTGCCTGTTACGGTCAAGGAGCGATGGATAGGTATGTCTACTACCTTATTTCGTCTCTTTCTTGGCCGATAAGAGTGGCAGTAAGTGTGCTAGGG
>CAZXBW010000015.1:0-3632 GCA_964639105.1 uncultured Nitrososphaerota archaeon
CGTACCTTCTGATACCAGTTGCCAACGGCTCTAGTCAAGCGATATGGCAGGCAAAGGTCGCCCCTGATCTTCAGGGGAGAGTGTTCTCTGCGCGTCTGCTGATAGCGCAGATCTCAGGACCGATTTCCATGCTCATCGGTGGACTCTTGGCCGACCGCGTGTTCGAGCCGGCTATGATGCCCGGAGGCAGTCTTGCGCCATCTTTCGGTAGGCTCGTTGGGACAGGACCCGGAGCAGGCATGTCGCTCATCTTTGTTATCACAGGGATCCTCGGAATGCTTGTCGGTCTGGGAGGATACGCTTTTGGTGAGATCCGAAACGTCGAGACTATCCTTCCGGATCACGTTACTCAGGTCGGCCCGACCTGAGACCACACGGGCTAAGACGGTACTCAGGAAGACCGCGTCAGTGGTTCGTCTCGGCAGGACTGAAACGCTGATTAACTCAGATGTATAGTTCAGCAAGGATGAGAGTGGGCAGGTTCCAGGTCATGGCGATCCTGCAGGCTGCCAGAGCTCAAGCATGCGGTCTTTCGTTGGATGAATCCAAAAGCTGGGGCCTCAACCGCGCGATATTTTACGCCGCAGCCAAGAGAGGCTTCAGAGCAGTGCGCGCGAAACCCCCGCCTCTGAAGATCTCAGCGGCTGTTGTTGGGAGGCGGTACCTCAAGAGAGGGGCAGTGAAGGAAGAGGTCTCCCAGCTCGGAGACGAGATCGCGTACAAGACGAAGGTCGGAGACAACATCTACTACACAATAGGAGGAGAGACTCAGACCCCCGAGGACTACAGCAAGCAGATAATGCTGCGGTTCGGCGGCAAGTATCGCCAAGCTTGGGAAGAAGCACTTGAGCTCGTCAAGAAGCATCCTAAGTCGATCCTGCTTTCTCAGAATGAGTTCTTCCAGCAGGTCTACAAGCCGGTGAGGGATGAGCTGTCAGAGAAGTGGACTCAGATGGCGGCCTCCAGATAGGGCGACCGTCCGATTAGATCATCAAGGTCTACCGTGGGTCTCAGGAGAGTCACTTGAGAAGAGGAAGGGATACGCGCATCGACATGGCGTTGTTCGCTCAGCGTAGTGCTTGGCAGGCTTAAATCCGCACATGGGTCCTTCTTTTGTTAGTGAAGAACAAACGTGCCTCGTAGCCAGCGATCGATTGTGAACAAGGCTGATTGAGATGAACGCTACTCCGAGCAAAGAGAAGCGTTGGTCCTCTTGGCTTGGAAAGCTGGCTTATTCGATCGGCGCTGTTCCTTCAGCTTTGCCCTACAACGCGATAGCCTCTTACTTCCTGATGTACTACGAGCTGGTCCTCGGCCTCAGCATCCAGTATTTCACGTTGCTTTGGATAATCTACTCGATCTGGAACGCTGTGAACGACCCGCTGGCTGGTTACATAGTCGACAGAACCAGGACGCGGTGGGGAAGAAGAATCCCACACATACTACTCTGGGGCGTGCCGCTCGGGATCACATTCTTCTTGATATGGTGGGTTCCTGTAAAAGAGCCCTTCCAGATATTCCTGTACGGGTTGCTGATGATAAGTCTCTACGACACTGCTTTCACGTTCGCCATGACAGCATGGAACGCACTCTATACCGAGATGTACGAGTCGATCGGAGAGCGGGCCGATGTCGTAGTTGTGAAGGATACGATAGCCTTCCTCTCATCTGCTGCGGGCATGATGGTCACGCCGATACTTGTGGCCATGTTCGGGTGGCCGGGCATGGGCATAATCATAGGGGTCATTTCCGTCGCCACCCTCTACATCTCTCTCATCGGAACAAGGGAGAAGGCGGAGTACAGTCTAGAGGAACCGCTCGGTCTGGTCTCTTCGTTCACGAACACGTTCAAGAACAAGCCCTTCCTCAACGCTGCAGTCCTGCTGATCATGACCGAGTATGCCTTCGGGACGCTCACCATGATCTTGCCGATCTACGGCAGATTCGTGCTAGGCTTGAAGGTCGAAGAGACGGGATTGACGATGATCGGGGTCGTCGTTGCGGTACTGCTGGGATTGCCGTTCTGGGGGTATGTGTACAAGAAGTTAGGTGAGAAGAAGACCTACTTCCTCACGAACTTGGTGTTCGCAGTCGGCCTCGTTCCGATCTTCATGGCGTCTGACCTGACGCAACTGACGCTTCTTTCGGTGGTGCCAGGTTTCGGTGTCGCAGGCACGCTGATGTCGGAGCCACTCCTGAGCTTGGTGATAGATTACGATGAAGTGCTGACTGGGAAGAGACGCGAAGCCATGTACAACGGCGTTCTGACATTCATATCTAGACTGACACTGGTCCTGACGGCCCTGACTCAGTTGATCGTCCAGACCACCACGGGCTTCATACCTGACATAAGCGCGGTCCAACCAGCTAGCGCCATAGCTGGCCTCAAGCTCACCCTCTCCTTGTTCCCACCTTTGGCCCTCTTCATCGGGTTGCTTGTGTTCGCTCGATTCCCCCTGACACAGAAAGAAGTACCAGGAATAAGAGCCAGGCTTGAGGAGATTCACGAGGAGAAAAGGAAGAAACTTCAGGAAAGGCTCCAGGCGAAGGCCGCCAAGGCGCCTTGAATGGGTCTCAAGCGATCATGTAGCAGTGCGTGAGTCTGGACCTCGCGGCATTGACCCAACTGGCCCAAGGACTACCTTCACTGAGTTGATTGTTCATTCGATATGGCTCGGTCGATCCCAGATATGAATTCCATGAACTGGTCTTGAGGAACTCTTGCGCCAGCAGCGTTGCTGTGGCCACCTCCAGCACCCCCAAGGCTTTCAGCGACAGTTGAGACGATTTCTTGCAGATTATTCAGGTCAACAGACCTCACGCTCATGTCCACGGTGTCCGTCAACTGCTCGGCTGCCACCCCTACCAGTGCCCCCGTGTAGGCTCTGGCATACGTTGCCGCCTTACCGAGAGACCAGGCAACATCTTTGACATAGGCGACTTTACCTTGGACCTTTGTAATGCTCCTGACGACGCGTCTCATTCGCTCATCTATCTGCGACTCATGAATCGCAATGTTCACCAGCTCATTGTCAAGGCTCGGGAGTCTGTTCCGGGAGAGATAGGTTACTAGACTCCTCTTGAACCGGAAGTCTTGCTTTCTCGTGCCCTCAAGCGCGGCTACCAAGATGCCAGCCTCAAGGTAGAGTTCTCTTTTGTCCCAACTTCTCAGGATCTCCTTGATCACTGGTGTGTCATCGCTGTAGTCGCCTATTGCGCCGTACACGGCGACTCTACTCATTTCTGGATCGAGTTGGTTCTTGAAATATTCGTACACTAACTCTGATGCGCAAGCTTCACCTTGTCCTCTGATCACCGTGCCGGGCAAGTCACTTACGCTAACAGGTGCAGGTAGCGGATGGTGATCGAAGTAGAAGAGCTTGCGACTGACGCTGAGCCTTCGCATCTCTCCGGTAATCTCGTCCTTGTACTTCGACGTGAGCGCGATGTCCATGATCATCACATCTCTGTCTGCTACAGATCTCAGTTCAGAAAGGAGGTCAAACGGGTTCGTGAAGATCACTTCGGCGTCGCTGTTCGCTGAGAAAGCGATGGAAGCAGAGCAAACGCCGTCACAGTCGCCGTGTGCTAGGATGAGCGAGTTCAATTTTGAGACGTTCTGATTCTTCCCT
>CAZXBW010000015.1:3642-13599 GCA_964639105.1 uncultured Nitrososphaerota archaeon
TGAGAAACACCTTCTTGGCTGGGCCAGCCAGAAGTCATGACTACATCTTGGCGAGCATAGACAATAGTTTCCGCTCGTATGCTATGATCGGTCTGAGAACGGATGACAGGAGCTTCTGCTTTTCCAGCATTAACTCAACATTCCTGATATCTGATGCATTGATTGCTCCCAGAACTGGTGCTCCCGTTAGGTATGACAGGAAAAAGATCGAACCACCCAAGATCAAGTTGACCAATCCTTGGAATGGAGAGAATTGGAGCAGCAACAGCACTGGAACTGCCGCGATCGCTGAGGCCAGGTAGATCCTGAGCGAATCCTTGAGGCCCAAGGGCAAGCCGAAACTCCTCTTTGCACGAGCCAACAGATAGACGAGCGATAGAAAAGTGCAAATGAGGCCAGCTGCCAGAACCCCCGAGACGCCGTAGAGGTGTGTCAGGATGGGAGCAAGGGGGATGAACGCGACGAGATTGATCAAACTGGCCGTCACAACTGCCCTAGTCTCGCCTACACCGCTCATGAAGTTGCTCAGGGACATGGATCCCAACCCGACGTAGAAGTAACTCAGAACGTAGATCGAGAGGAACAAGGGTGCCAATGAATAACTTCCTCCATGGATGAAGAGCACCAAGTCCTTGGACAGGACTATCATGGCGGTCGCTGCTGGGATGATCAGCAATGAGGTGTATTTGATGGACAATCTGAAAAGATCCTTGGCGTCGGCGCTCTTTGGGTCTACCTTTGAGAACGTAGCGAAGAGTATCCCAGTTGGCGACGTCGCAAGACTCATCGCTATGCTGAGGGTCATGGCTACACCTAGATTGCCTATTTCTGTGTTCGAGACGAACTGTGCCAGAACGATTGCTTGGTAGGAGGGCAGGAGGCTTGTCAACAGGGCAGAGAGATACACGGGAAAGCCATAACGGAGCATGATCTTGAGGTCGGTCGAGAGGCTACTGCTCTCAGCGGCACCCCCGAGATCTCTGTAATGCCTCAGGAAAAGTATGAGCAACGCCAAGACCGTAGCAACTGCGTAGCCGAGAGTGTTGCCTGTCAGCGCACCCGCCACTCCCAGTCCCAAGAGGACGAGCAGAGGCGATGCCACAGCCTTGGTGACGGATTGAATGATCATCGTCAACGCACTGTCCGGCATCTCGTCCAAGCCCATGAAAGCTGAGCCTGTCGTGGAGAAGACCGTCTGAAACACTATCACTGTTGAACTGAGCCTGACGAGGTCGCCTATTCCGGGCCTATTCAGCACGGTTGCTGCGAAGTCATCCGCTAGTGCGAAGCAGACTATGAACATGATGCTGGCAGTCAAGAGTTTGAAGAGGATGCTTGACTTCAGCATGCTTGCTGCTTCCCGAGTTCTTCCCTCTGACCTAAGCTTGGCCGAATATCTGGTGACTGCTGGGTCGACACCGAAGCCCGTGAAGAGCAAGAAGAAAGCGGGTGCGGCCAAGCATACGTTGTACAGTCCGTAGCTCTCCGGCCCTAGGAGTCTGGCGATCGCTATCGAAGCTATTGCTAAGGCGATGGCGGATAGGGCGTTGCCCACAAAGAGGAAGAACCCTCCCCTAGCAGAGTCCTCGGCTACCTCCACCAGTTCCTCGGGCATGTATTCTCACTCATCGAGTCGGCGTCCGATTTATGCTCGTTGTCTGTTGAATCTCTGCTCGACATCTTCTCGTTGGCCTAGTTCCGCACAGAGGTCCAAGTAGCGCTTGATCGCCTGAGGAGGAGTGTTCCAAGGGATGTGATTGCCGATGCAGAAGACATAGCCTCCTGTCATCTTTGCCGTTTCGACCATTCGGTGCACCATGGCCTCTATCTCCTCGGGGTCGTTGCGGAAGAGAATGCGGCAGTCTCCTTCCCCAGCGACAAAGCAGTCCTGATATCTGCGCGCTATGGCGCGATAGTCAGTGTACGGTTCACTGATTATCCCTCGAGGGCCACAGGCCATGACATCGTCAACATAAGAGTCCATGCAACCATCTGACATGAATATGACCTCCTTTCCAGCGCGTTTGAGGATCTGCCAGAACTCCCTGTACCGGGGAAAGATGTACCGACGCATCCACTTTGGCGAGCACACGGGGCCACGAGAGGTGACGATATCGTCATGGCAGACGACGAAGTTGACTGGCAACCTGGCAAACACGCGAAAGACTCGGCGGTTGATCTCCGCGAACTCGTCCATGATTCGTGCGAACCGCTCGTCCAAACAGGTCTGCAAGAAGAGCTTCCAGCCGAAAGTGAGCAGAGGCCACATGAACATAGTATTGTAGAAGCTCACTGAAGCGGTGGATCCCTCCGGTGCACGGTCTCCCCATTCTGGAGGATAGCCCGTTCGATAGAAGCGATACAGTACCTCCTCATCGCGGTAGTCCCGTGACTCGACAACAGGGATGTCGGTGAAGTCGCCCTGTTCCAAGGGCGAGAAGTTGAACACGTCTTCCTTCGTCTTGAAGTGCTCTCCCCAATTCCAGTGATTAGATAGGGAATCTCCCCAACGGACGTGTCTCCGGCCCTTCTCATCAGTGTACGAACTCTCTCCACTCGTCTCAAGAATAGGCCGAGGTAATGGGCCATCGCTCTCCGGTATGGGCAATTCCAGTTGCGGATAGAGCTCTGCCATCCTCTGTCGGCACTTGCGAGGATGCTCGTAGTAGTCGATACTGGTGAGGTAAGTCTCCGCATCAGGGCAGGACCAGTGTTCCCAGTGTGGAATGCGTTTAGGCCAGCGCCCCATGAAGGCAAGATACTTGTCAGAGTATTCTACCAAGGCGTACCTCGCTCCGTTCAATACTGAGCCTTTCGTATATAGAAGTTCATGTCTTGCTTCGGAGTGATCAGACAGTCACTGACTGGTGGCGACAAGCAGCTCACAAAAGGCAACTGGCCATTCTCACGCGAGGATTCTGTGGATTGTTAGCACTTGTTCTTGACCAGACTTATTACGAGCCACCAAGGGGCTCGGGTATGCCAGAGCTGCCTGAGATCACGGTGATTGCGAGGCAGATGAACAGGGAGTTGAAAGGAAATCGCATAGCCGAGATCGAAGTCAAGCAACTCAAGATTCTCAATGTCCCACCCAAGAGATTCGTGAAAGCAGTGAAGGGAAAGACGATAACCAACGTATCAGGCAGAGGAAAGTGGCTGTTCGTGCAACTGAGTTCAGACGGTTTCATACTCATGAACTTGGGAATGGGAGCAGATTTGGTTCATCAGACTTCGAAGCGAGACCTTACTCAGGAGTATCACTTCAGAATGGCTTTCAAGGACGGCACTGGGCTCACTGCGCGCTTCTGGTGGTTCGGATACGTCCATTTCGTCGAGGAACGAGATCTAGACAAGCACAAGATGACATCTCGCCTCGGCATCTCACCGACAGACAAAGCATTCACGGAGAATCACTTCAAGGAGATGCTAGCTCAGAGGAGAATTGGGATCAAGAACTTCCTGATGGACCAGAAGAACATGGCCGGCGTAGGCAATGTCTACATTCAAGACATTCTGTTTCGTGCAAGGTTACACCCGAATCGGAGGACGACTTCTCTTTCCCAAGAGGAGGTTCATGCCCTGTACAGGGCCATCCTGAAGACCTTGAATCGAAGCATCGAGCTAGGTGGACTGGCGTACGAGAGAGATTTCTACGGCCGCAATGGCAGGTTCACATCACGGGAGTTCCTCGTGGGGTACAAGGAGGGCAAGCCCTGCCCGGTCTGTGGAACAACCATAAAGAAGATCAAGACAGGAAGCACGGCGACATACATCTGCACCAAGTGCCAAGCGATGTGACGCCAAGAAAGCCTGTGATTGCACAGTCCTGGAAACGAGGCCTAGATTGATCCCCTGCGACCGTCAACCAATGCGACGAACTCCTTGTAGGCATCTTCCGCTGGCCCGTGGTCCTCTGTTTTGAATCTTTTGAGTTCGAACGAGTTCCTCACGACCGACCTCAGCTCTCTGTGAGACCCAATGCAGCCAATAGCCACCGCCTGCATGAGCACATTGCCCACCGCGGTCGCCTCCGCTGGACCGGCAATGACATCATGCCTTGTGAAATCCGCGGTCAACCGATTCAGCAGGGCGTTCCTAGATCCTCCTCCGACGATATTGATCTTCTCAATTGTTAGGCCGGTCAGCGTCTCAAGTTGTTCGAGGACAAGTCTGTATTTGAATGCCAAACTTTCCAAGATTATCCTCACGAGTTCTCCTTCATTTCTGGGCCTGCTCTGTCCTGTCTGTTCCAAGAATCGTACAATCTCATCGATCATGTTCGTCGGGGCGATGAACCTCGGGTCATCAGGATCTATGAAAGCTGCGAACGGTGTCGCCTCTTCTGCCAGTCTTGTGATCTCATCATACGATAAGTCCCTCCCCTGTGAAGCCCAGATGCGCTTGCACTCCTGCACTGGCCACATTCCTTGCACGTTCTTCAGGAGCCTGAATTTCCGGAATGCTCCGCCTTCGTTGGTGAAGTTGAGGGACAGGGAATCCTTGCTTATCACGGGTTCATCGACCTCTATTCCAATCAGTGACCAAGTTCCGGAGCTTATGTAGGCAGATCTGTTGTTCTCCAACGGTGCGGCAGCGACTGCCGAGGCAGTATCATGGCACGCCGGAGTGACGATCGGGGTGTCTCTGCTGACATTCAATTCACTGGCGAGGTTTTCGGAGATACGGCCCAAGGAAGTTCCGGGCTCCACGATCTCGGGCAAGAAGTGCGTGGGAATGTCCAATTCCTTCAAGAGCTCGCGGTCCCAATCGCGCTTGATCGGGCTGCAGAACTGGGTCGTGCTCGCATCAGTGAACTCCGATTTCTCTGATCCCGACAGGAAGTGGTTGAACAGATCCGGCATCATCAGGAATTTCCTGGCCGATGCAAGGACAGGGGCTTTGCTCAAGACCAACGAATACAACTGATACAGTGTGTTGATTCTCATGAACTGAATTCCTGTTCTCGCATACACTTCCTCTTTTGGAACTCTGCGTAACAGCTCCTCCATGACACCCTCGGTCCTGCTGTCCCTGTAGTGGTGAGGATTCTCAAGAAGCTCCCCTTTAGAACTGAGGAACGCGAAATCTACCCCCCAGGTGTCAACTCCTATCGCGGAGAGGCGTTCTCTTGATTTGGCTTCTGCCAGGGGAATTGCCCGTTTCATTTCGTTCCATAGCTTCGGCACATCCCAGTAGATGCCATCTGCAACTCTTGTCGGGACGTTGGGAAATCTGTGGACTTCCTCGATCACGATCCGCTCGTCTCGTAGAGTCGCAATAACCGCCCTTCCGCTTTCAGCTCCGAGATCGAAACCGAGGAAGGAGCTTCCTCCCATCGTGAGATTCTACCCTACTCTTTCCCATATGGGCTTCTGTTTCTCGCCAGTGCTCTCTCCCAAACCTATGGGTTTGACACCGGCCATTTCGCAGAAGCATCTGAGTTCGCTCGTGTAGTCTCCTGGGACGGCGAGAATGTGATTGCTTGGGAAGACGTCGAGGAACTCGTCGAAGCTGCAGGGCAGTCTGACATGCAGATGTGGCCAAGTTGGGTTGGTCATGCTGTTCAACCTCTTTCTCTCAGCCTCTGGCAAGTCAAGCACTTCTCCCGTGGATATCACCATGTAGAACTTGTCCTTCAGCAGACCAAGCCTGGCGAAGGTCATCTCTCCGGGTGCCGCGTCGAACTCGACCGATGCACCCCCTGCCTTGAAGTACATTTCGAGTGCTGGATGCAACGTCACTTTCTTGAAGTTCTCCTTCGGATCATGGCTCCTAGCAGCATACCAGCTGGGGTGGTTCCCGGAATTGCAGAAGTCCCACACATCTTTGTCAGGATGGTACAGTCTGACATCTGCAAACAGCGGTGGAAGTCCTCCGCTCACGTACTTGAGTATCTGCATGGTCAGCGCTGCCAGTGAGTCGGCCTCCGTCGCACACACGAATGGTTCCTTCGGGCCGTTCCAGTCGTATGGATCGTTCATCAGCATCTCAGACACGTCAGTTATGCAGACATGTTCAGTGAGTTCCCTCTGGCCCTTTATCCCAGAGAAGTCGAAGCCCCACTCATCGTCGACCTCTTTCATCGCCAAGTAAAGCTTGATCTGAGTCTTCAGCGTCTCAGGGGTCAGCATCTTTCCGTCATACTTTATCCTCTGACCCAACATTTCGCTCAACCACTTGAATCCTTTCTCCACTTCGCCTGCGCCGATTTTCTTCATCCTCTCGGCAAGCAGGAGCTGATCTATCTGATACACTGTCACACCAAAGGTTCTCTGTGTAGGAACGAGATGGAAGTAGCCGGTCTCCATTCCCATCGAATGACCTCCGTACATGCCATATACCTGTCCTCTGAGGGATGCAAACGCCTCTGCTGCTCTGATCCACTCGGTGATCTTCTTCTGGACTTCTTGGCTCTCCAGCTCTCCGACAATCCTGTGAGTCCTCATGCCTGCTTGCCTCAGTGCGCCGTCCGTTGCGAGCAGGCCGACATTTCCTGGATATGCCCCCTCGTTATTCGAAAGGTTGAGTATCGGCTTGTCTTTTCCGACAGCGTTTATGAACGGCCAGACCAAGTAAGGGAAATCCCATATGTAGTACAGCATCACTATTATCTTCGCATTGGCTTTGGCGATCTCCTCTCCGACCTGCTTCGACGTCGCTATGGACGTTATCACCTTGGAAGCTGTCACAACGTTGGGAGCCGAACCATCCGCATATCTAACGTTCTTCCTTATGATTTCTGCCGCCCGCTTGATCACTTCCATGCACTTCGGCGTGACCTCGGCCATCACTGGATCCCTCTCATCACCAAGCATTGCTATTCCCACGGTGGATGACTTCAACCGACCATCACGGTTGGAACAATCCAGCGAACGGAATATATCTCTTAGCGAGAACGTGACGGTGGGCGTGGCGTGTAGGGCAAGTCACGGGAAGAAACTGCGGAGGAAGTCCATCAGGCCTCCATCATAGATCGCTTCAGCCAAGAACTCAATCCCCTTCTGATTGCCCCAGCTGTAGAAGATGATGGTCTTGCCGTCGAACTCACACAAATCCACATCGGAGTTGTTGATGTTTACTGCTTTGGTGATGCGGTCTCTCTGCGCTTTGGTGAGATCGGGGTTGGCGATCCTCTTGTCCTCCTCCGAGAAGTGCATCACGGGATTGAACGGACTGCTCTCCCAGTGGACCAGATCCTCCGAACGAACGACGTGGGGTTCATATGTCGGGCCAGGCCTAGCCTCGAGGTAGATCATGTAGTAGTACCCGTCCAAGAAGCGCAAAGCAGGACAGGCGGTGTAACGGTCCTTCGAGAAGACGCAGTCGGCAGGCGTCAGTCTCCATGTGAGCAGGTCTTCTGACTGGAGGAACCGGATCGTGAAAGGCACTCCCACTTCCTCCGGCGGCTTGTCCAGCTCGACGGCCATGACGTAGTTCTCGCTGCCTCTGCAGACGGAATTGTTGAAGATGCCCCAACTTGATGAGTGAAATGCAACCTGCGAGCACCAGTTCCTGAGATCCTCTGACCGGAATACCCTCACGGTGGGACCTCCTTGTACATCCACGCCGTACACGAGGACCGCTCCGTCACTTACGAATGCGCTGCCGAAGTGATGGCCCGTCGCAAATGCTGTAGTGAGCCTCTCTGACTCTATGTCCACAAAGCGGAAATATGAGGCCCCTGTCTTGTTCGCGTAGTAGTTCTGGCGCACGTATTCGAATCTGTAGAGCCGCCGTTCGAACACCACGGGAGTTGTCTCGACCATATCGCAGTCGATCGTTCCAAGCTTCTTGATCACAGGTCTGTCCCGCAAGCTATCTTGAAGGCAATATGACCCCAACTGTTTAAGACTTTCACGGTTGGGCCATCCACATACCGCAGCGATGTCTGGAGCTATCCCTCCTTAGTCGATATCTATTCTATACTCATAGGCGGGGGACGTGAGCTCCTCTCCCTTCTCTTGGTATCTTGTCATCTCCAACACGAACTCCTCCGTCTCTCTGTCCTGATAGACTTTGAAGTTCGAGAACTGTACGAGAGGAGAGTCAGTCATCCTTCTATCGTCTATCACGGCGACAGAATCCTCCTTTAGTCCTACCTCGTCCTCGTTGACTTCGGCTACCTGAAGGGGATATCTTGGTCTGTTGCCGTCCGGATTCTTTGGGACTATGTTGCCGAACCAATACAATCTGCCGCTTCTAGTACTGCGAATGAGAATCGACCCAGTGGCAGGCGAGAAGAAGTTTCTACCATCATCGTAGCAGAAGGGAGACACATTTGTCCAGTGATAGCCGCTATCCTTGGAGATCGCGAACCACTTGTAGCCAGGGACCTTCGGCATCGTGTGGTTGCTACCGCGGCAGACCATCAGCAACGAGCCGTTCCTGAGCTCGGCGATTGCCGGCTCGCATAGTCCGCGGGACGACAATTGAGGGTCTATCCTGACCATCTCACTGAGGACCCACTTCAATTCTCCTCCATTCCACTCTCCAAGGAAGCAGCCGGCCTGCCATCTGATCAGCCAAGGGTTGGCATAGTCTGAGTCGATCGGACACTTCTGAATGGGGAGTATGATCTTCCCTTTCTTCGTCTTCAGGGGCGTGCAGAAGGAAATGGCTGCGTTGTTCTTTCCGAACGCGATTCCCCTCGCCCAACTGTTCGGGCCATAGCCGTCCTGGACGAGTTGTCTGAAGTCCGTCAGATCCCTGCAGCCCCTCAGTGAGACGCTATAGAAGATCTTGGTGAATCGTTCAACGTCCCCGGTGAAATTCGTCTCAGGATAGATATGCTGGTTGTGGAACAACACCAGTGCATCCTCCTCAGCATCCAACAGAAACGCGGTCTCCCCCCCATCTGATGACACCCTCTCTTGTTCGCTGTGGCTCAAAGAACGAGGTGGGACTTGACCAAGACCTACCGTTGTCGCTGCTCGTCCGTTTGAACACTCTCCCTGCAGTGTCCGATGCGACGGATTGCCCGAACACCTGTATCAGCTCCACGCTGGACCTCCTGCAGTAGCTGGTCGTAGTCCACATGCCTACGCCGGGCTCCGTCTCTATCAGAACTCTCTTGCTGACCCGCATCACTCGTGACACCTCTCTAGTCTCTCTCAAGCAGATGTGAGAAACGTGTAGCAAGTCAGTTGCTCTGTCACGAGCGGGTCTATGATCCAGACCATCGCCACGTTCCTCGTGCGTTTCCGTCGACGAGTATTAATGCTTGATGATTGCGGTCGGATCGCAACTCGCGCTCCGGTCTGACTTCAGAACACGTAGAGGCTTTAGCCTGCAGCGCGCCGCATTCATCCTTTTATTCGCTCGGAGTCCCCTCCCGAGTGTTCAGTTGAGGAACAAGAGGTCAAGCTCTGAGGCTCCCCTGAAACTCAAATGGAAGGAGCTCTCACCTTCTACATGGAATGATTTCGTGAAGCTCTTCGAGAAACATGGTGGGGTCTGGGGCGGATGCTGGTGCACCTTCTTTCACTTCACGGGACCATGGAAGGAGTCAAAGCGTAACAAGAATGTAAAGAAGCGACTCGTATTGAACCATTGCGCTCACGGAGTTCTGGTGTACAACGAGAAGGTGCCCGTAGGGTGGGTCCAGTTCGGTCCGAGGGGCGAGCTGCCACGCATAGACGCTATGAAGGACTACAAGCCGAGTAGTCGAGGCAGATTCTGGAGGATAACGTGTTTCTTCGTCGACAAGGATCACAGGGGAAGAGGTGTCGCGAAAGAAGGACTCAGAGCGGCCTTGATTGCAATGAGGAGGCACGGCGCGAGGTTGGTGGAAGCCTACCCGATAGACACGCGAAAACAGAAGTGTTCACCATCTACTCTGTATAAAGGGCCACTCGAGCTTTTCGAGAGATTCGGTTTCAAGAAGGTGGGTGACCTGGGCCGTGGGAGGGTCGTCGTGCAGAAAAGACTATAGACAGAGATCATCCCATCATAGTACCC
>CAZXBW010000016.1:0-13477 GCA_964639105.1 uncultured Nitrososphaerota archaeon
CGGTCATCTGGGATCACATCAGAAACGACCGGAATGCAACCGTTCTCTTGGACCACTGCGGCCAAGGTGTGCGAATTGATGTCGTAAATCTCGGCATCCCCAATCGATGATCCGACCTTCTTGATCTCCGCCCCTGTTGGGACTATAGTGATCCGAGGCTTCCGGAGAACGCTGACCTGTGTCCGGCCTAGGCTCGCCAGTACCCCGATCCTAGCCGGGGTCAGAACATCTCCCTTGTGAAGAGGCGCACTACCCTGTTTCACGTCAGAACCCTTCGCGGATATGTTTTCTCCAGAGTAGACTGGCCTGTAGAACGCCACAGTGTCTCCGATCAGGTCTGTGTTCTCATGCATCGCCACAGCATCCGCGCCCCCAGGTATGAAACAGCCCGTGGATACCGAGACACATTCTCCAGTACCCACTTTTACGGTAGGAACTTGCCCGATCGCCACAGATCCAATCAACTTGAGCCGAGCCGGCTTAGACGTCGACGCTCCCACCGTGTCGCCCGCCCTAACGGCATATCCGTCCATGGCTGATCTGTCTCCTCTGGGGACGTCGAACCCAGCGACGATCTCCTCGCTGAGAACTCTGCCACGCGCTTCGGAAAGGCCGACAGTCTCCATTCCATCCACTGGGCGGATGTGATCTCCGATGACTTTGAGAGCCTCATCAACCGATATCAAACCCCTGAAGGTTCTCATGAGCGGCTACCTCGTGGCCTCGTAGACCATGTGCCCTATCTCCGGGACTATGATCCTCTTGACCGCGAGCTCCACCGCCGCCGTCGATCCTGGCACACACAGGACTACCTTTCTGTTGATGACCCCCGCTGTGGACCTGCTCATCAGAGCGCCTGTTCCTACCTGCTTGAAGCTCATGGTCCTGAACATCTCGCCGAATCCCTCCAGTTTCTTTTCTAGGAGCGGAGACAGGGTGTCGACAGTGATATCATTCTTGCTGATCCCTGTCCCTCCAATCGTAAGAATGACATCAACATCCGTTCTGTTCGTCAATCTGGACAAGGTGCTCACTATCGCGTTGCTGTCATTGCCTATCAGGTCACGCGAAACGATGCTGTGCCCTTTCTTCCTCAGAAGCTCGCATGCAATCCTGCCGGATTCATCCGTATCCTTGGTTTTGGAATCGCTCACCACCACAATGGCTACGTTAACACTCTTCTTTGATCTCTCCAGATGCTCTTTTCTTCCCATCAGGAACCCTTCACCTTCCGCAAGACTCTGATATTCTCTATCGTGACCGTCGGATATTGTCCGTTTTCATCCTTTTCCATTTCCTTCACCATATCCCAGATTGACAACAGGGCAACGGCGACCCCTGTCAAAGCTTCCATCTCTACCCCTGTCTTGGAGACAGTGGTCACCTTGCACGACACTCCGACCTCACTGTGGCCAATGTCAAAGTCAATGCTCACTCGGGTAATCGGGATTGTGTGGCAGGCGGGTATCAGCTCAGGCGTCCTCTTCGCCGCCATGACTCCAGCGACGCGTGACACCTCGAGAACATCCCCTTTGCCCACCTTGCCTTTTCTGATCGCCACTATCGTGCTGGGTTTGAGTCTTATTCGGCCTTGAGCGAGGGCCTCTCGCCTCACGTCTGCTTTTTTGGTTATGTCCACCATCTCCAGCCCCCTCCGCTTGCCCTTGCTCAAATCCTAGTGCTCCTCTTTTACCCACCTGTCTCTAGCTTGAGTGTGTTCCTTCTTCCAGAAGGGTACGCCCTTCTTCAGCTCGTCAATGATCCAACGACATGCTTCGAAGGCCTCCCTCCTGTGAGCTGATGAGACAGCAATGAACACGATGTTGTCTGTCGGCTTCAAAGCACCAACTCGATGAACGATCGTGACATCCGTTACACCGAAACGCTTCATGGCTTCACTCTTGAGATCCGTCATCCTCTTCAGTGCCATTTCCTCGTACGACTCGACAGTCAGGTAATCCACGTTCGAGCCCTCCACTACCCCCTTCACGGTTCCTAGGAAAGAAACAATCGCTCCGGACTCAGGCCTCTTCATGTCTTGTATGAGCTGCTGGATTGAGAAGTCGTCACTGGTCACCGCGATCAACTTCTATTGGTCTCCTCTTTCCGATGGATCACACAGCAGCGGGCCAAATACGACATCACTTTTTCCAGTACGGTTCCCTGCGTGCTATCGCCTCTTCATAGCATTTGGCGAGATCTTCAGTCGATGCACCTGAGCGAATGAGTCCAGCAATATCCACAAGATTGTCTGACCTCAGGAGACACGGCTTGAGCTTCCCGTCCGACGTGACCCTGAGCTTCGAACACTTGCTGCAGAATGTCGGGTTGCTCGTGGGTCTCACGATTTCCACGGCAGCGTTGCTGCCATTGTGCTTGACGAGATATCGTCGGTGTTGCCCCCCTCGCACGCTTTCCGATCTCAGTGCCCTAGAACTGATAGAATCCTCAATGGGCGTCAGGTCCGAGTGGAACTCCCGGAAGGTCGCGCCGTCTGAAGGTATGGGCTGTAGCTCTATCAACTGGAGCACCCCTGCGAACGAACTCGTGAAATCCATCATGCTCCCTATTTCGTCTTGGTTCACGCCTTTCAGGACAACCATGTTGACCTTGACTGGTATTCCTTCCGATGAGGCCACGTTAATTCCCTCTAAGACCTTGTCCATGAGACTTGCGCCGCAGATCTTGACATACCTCTCAGGAATCAGGGTGGGGAGGTTCACGTTGACCCTCGCCAGCCCAGCGCGCTTCATCGCTTTGGACGTACCAGACAACAAAGTGCCGTTCGTTGTGATTGAGACCTCCTCAAGAGCACTTGATGCGGCGCTGATGATCTGTGGCAGATCCTTCCTCAGCAGCGGCTCACCTCCTGTGATTTTCAGGCGCCGGACGCCGAAGGACCTCGCCACCTCTATCGTCTTGAGCAGTTCATCTCTGCCGATCTCCGTTACTGAAGAGTCCCATTCCTTGTGACAAAAGAAGCACTTCAGGTTGCACCTCGGTGTCACTGAGACGCGGAGCTCAGTGACGTCCCTTCCGAATCTATCGAGCAACCTGAATTGGCTCGGCGCTTTCCCCAAATTAAGCCTTTCCGACCAGAACCTCTCCCGCAGCGGTTCCACTTGCTAGGCTCGGGGTGATTTCGGTTCATGCATGACGGCCCCAACACCTCAAGGATCTTTGCCGACACTACTAGCAACCAAGAGAAACTCGCCTCTGTCTCAGATCACCCCTTGGAATCTCAGGCAAAGGTTGGACTACACTGCAGCATCGAAGTCGGAGCGCAATGGGGGAAGACTACTTTTTCCGGAGCCGTATGAAGAGGGAACGTATCACAAGCAGAAGTGCGAGAAACACCGCTATCCAGAACGCGAAACTCACGAGCGTGAGTGGCATTCCAAGCAATTCCACGAAGACATCCGTCCTTATTTCCTCCGTTGTATCGCCGGTCAAGCTCACGGCCCTTGTGGCTTCGAAGCCTTTGTACGAAACAACGACGTAGTATATGCCATACGGCAGCTCCAGAGAGAGCGCTCCGTCCTCACCCGTGATTGTTGTGATCAAGGCCGTAGCGCGAATTCCTACTGTCACATTTGCCCTCGGAAGGCCTTGACCCAAAGCACCTACAGCCCTTATCTGAAGCTGAGCGGTATTACTGGCGGTCACAGTGAACGTTGCAGACCTAGTTACTACTAGTACGGCTGTCGGGCTGATGTCCTCGCCGTACAGGGACGCTGTCACGTTGAATGATCCTTTCGGAATGGAAAGAGCCGTCGCGGATCCATCGCTCCCGGTCGTTCCGATGTAGACTCCACCGATGGTCAGATCCACTTCTGGTAAGGGTGCCCCGGTCGGCGACAGGACCTCAATCCTCGCATCGCAGATCGGAAGCCGAAGCTCCACGGAAGCAGGACTCAAAGGGACTTGAACCACCGTGCTGTTCATGATGCTTTGGGCTGCCCTTCCATACAGCGCAACAGGGCTCGCTGCGCTGATGTTGTATGTTCCTTCTTCCAGCAACTCAACGACCTCACCGTTTGACGCTGCGGTCCTCTGAATGATCGTGCTCTGTGTCGCGCCGACCTTGGCTATGGTGACGGATGCGTTTGAGATCGGCCTGGCTTCGGGAGACTGATCGAGTACCCTGATGGTCACTGAATATCGTGTCAATGGCCCGGTGGACAGACCGACCAGCGGTGGCTTTCCAAGAGACAGAAGCAGCAACAGTAGCAGCACAAGTGTAGATTCCATCTGTCACCC
The DNA here is from genome assembly GCA_964639105.1 of uncultured Nitrososphaerota archaeon. Classification (GTDB taxonomy): domain Archaea; phylum Thermoproteota; class EX4484-205; order EX4484-205; family JAAOZO01; genus JBGOYZ01. Next base: position 4,261 of record CAZXBW010000016.1, read on the forward strand.
TAGCATTGCATCAGGCCGTATTTGAGAGTATGAACGGACCTATCACGCGAGTGATCAATCATGTCGGATGTCCCTGCGTCATGAAGCGGTGGGTTTTCTGTCACGACCCACAGAGTTCAAAAAGCAATATAACAGCAGCAGGAGCAGAGGTTCAGCAGATCTCATGAGAGGTAATTCCAAATGCTGACCCCTGCTGCTCTGGCGCGGAAGGCTGGACCTGTGAGGGTCTTCAATACTCTGACGAGGCGGAAGGAGGCAATCAAACCACTGAAGGACAGGCGCCTAGGCATGTATGCTTGTGGTCTGACAGTGTATGACTTCGCTCACATTGGCAACCTCAGAACCTACGTGTTCGAGGACATTCTGAGAAGGGTGTTGGAGTTCAACGGTTTCAGAGTGAAGCACGTGATGAACATAACGGACGTCGGCCATCTCACCTCTGACGCGGACACCGGGGAAGACAAGATGGAATTGGGAGCACGCCGCGAGAGGAAGACGGCGTGGGAGATCTCGGAACACTACACCAAGATCTTCCTGGAAGATGAAGCCAAGCTAAACATAGAGAAACCCCAGGTCATCCCCAAAGCCACAGATCACATCAATGAGATGATCAAGCTCATCAAGCTCCTCGAAAAGAAGGGATACACGTACGTGATAGACGACGGGGTCTACTTCGACACCTCTAAGTCGAAGGGATACGGGAAGTTAGCTCGCCTCAGGCTGGGAGGAATGATGCCCGGCGCCAGGGTCGAAGCTAACCCTCAGAAGAAGAATCCCAGTGATTTCGCCCTGTGGAAGTTCTCTCCGAAAGGATCCAAGCGGGACATGGAGTGGGATTCTCCTTGGGGAACCGGGTTCCCAGGTTGGCACCTGGAATGCTCTGCCATGAGCATGAAGTACCTGGGAAAGACCTTCGACATACACTGCGGAGGGATTGATCATATCCCGATACACCACACGAATGAGATCGCCCAATCAGAGGGTGCAACTGGGAAGAAATTCGTGGACTACTGGGTGCACGCGGCTCACCTCATTGTAGAGGGAAGAAGGATGGCGAAGTCTCTGGGCAACTTTTACACACTCAGCACGATCATGGATAAGGGGTATGACCCGATGTCGCTGAGGTTCTTCTACCTCCAAGCCCACTATAGGCGAGAACTCAACTTCACGTACGAGGGGCTGGATGCAGCTCGGAATGCGATGGAGTCCATCCAGGAGTTCGTCCGCAGACTCAACGACCGCGTGGCCCCGAAGAGCAGCGCCAGGATCCAGACGATGATCCTGCACGCGGGGGTCAGGTTCGTGAAAGCCATGAACGATGATCTCGACACGCCCGCTGCGCTTGCCGTTTTGTTCCGATTCATCGGTGAGATGAACAGGCTCATGGACGATGGCCAAGTGAGCAGAGCCGACGCGAAGATGGCTCTGAAGCTGATGCTTCTGTTCGACAAGATTCTGGGATTGAACCTGAAGCGGTCTCTCGAAAAGGAGGATCTGCCTGAGCACATAAAGGAGCTGATTGAGGAGAGAGAACAGGCTAGGAAGGTCGGAGACTACGGACGTGCAGACGCGATCAGGAGAAGGCTGAGGGACGAGTCCGGGATCACGCTTGAGGACACACCCCAGGGGGTCAAGTGGAAGAAGAGTCAGGTTCCCACATCTTGATCAGAGATTGTGTCGAAAAAGACCTCGCCGAGATAGTCGAGCTGGAGAAGGAGTCGTTCAAGTTTCCATACGACCTAGGGACCTTCATCTATTTCCTGTCCTCGGACCGGACAGTCTTCCTGGTCTACGAGCTTGACGGGTCAGTGGAAGGCTACATCATCTGCGACATCGGCAGCGGACACGAGGGCGTGATTGTTTCAATTGCCGTCTCACCGGAACGCAGGCGCATGGGCTTGGGATCCGCACTGCTTGATGCTGCATTGTCGAGAATACGAGGAAGAGTGCCAAAGCTTGTACTCCAAGTGGCGAGGTCAGACGAAGGAGCAACGAAGTTCTACAGGATCCACGGGTTCGTGATAGATGGCATCCTTCCCAACTACTACCCTGATGGAGAGGATGCTTACCTCATGACAAGGAATCTCTAGCCACGTCACCGTCGCGAACAGCATCACGATTTCGTTGCCAGCTCTCTAGCTGCCTCCAAAGCGACCGATACTGCATCATCTTCTCCCTTCACCGCGAACTCGTCCGTCACCCTGTTCGCGAAAACGGCCAGAACTGATCCTGACCTGAGACCGTACAGACCGGAGAGGACAAAAAGCAGGCTAGACTCCATCTCAAAGCTCAGCACGCCCGCCGCCTGCAGGTCCGGAATCAACTTTTCTGTCGAACTCTGCGTGTAGTCATTGAAGCCGGGCCTGCTCTGGCCCGTATAGAAGGAATCCGTGGAAGCCACAACGCCCACGTGGCATCTCAGCCCTAGATTCCCCGCTGACCGCACCAAAGCTCCAGTGACCTCACGGTCCGCAACTGCGGGATACTCGGGGATCACGTACTGCTTGGAGGTGCCCTCTAGTCTGACTGCACCTGTTGCGATTATCAAGTCACCGACTTTGATATCCGGCTGAAGTGCCCCCGTTGACCCAACCCTGATGAACGTCCTGACACCGACTCTGGCCAGCTCCTCCACGACTATTGCAGTTGATGGCGAACCAATACCAGAGCAAACAGCTCCCACATCGACCCCCTTGTATCTGCCCCTCGCGGCGACGAGTCCCCTGTGCCTGGTCAGGATCGTCGCCTTCTCCAACCTTGAGACAATCTTGTCAACCCTCTCCGGATCGCCTGGCATCAGCACCATCTCGGGCAAGTCTCCTGCTTTGACTCGAACGTGATACTGATACCCTCCCTCTGAGGTTGGTCTCTTCGCCGAGTCTATGCCCATCGTTTCTCGTCTCTGGTGCAGCGCCACGGCTTAAAACGTATCACGCCGGCCACCGACTAGCGCGAATTCCCACTGGTACCAATGAGAAACTCTAGGGCTGCGGGCAGCCTGTTCCGCCAAGCAGTCCAGTTGTGCCCTTCGTTCGTCTCTACGACTCTGACCTCGCAACCGCGAGATCTCAAGGCTGCGGCGACCTCCTTTGACGCATGGACCATGTTTCCTTGCCCTCTCATATTGGTCTCGAAACTGCCGTAGTCGAGGTAGAAACCGGGGTGCCCTTGTAGCTTGGTCAAAGAGTCGACGACAGCTTCGTATCCGGTTCCAGAGAAGTGCCCGGATTGAGCTGCCGCTTTCGAGATCACCTCTGGATACGCCAGCGCAGAAAGAAAACCGATCAGTCCCGCGTGCGAGACGCCGAGCACACATGTCTCGTGTGAGTCCGGAGACAACCCGATCCGGGACCTAACGAAGGGGACGAGTTCTTCCGATAGGGCCTGGCAGCATGATCGCGACAACTCTTGGCCGAGATCCCTCTCGGCGAGATCCACGAGAGCATAGGCACAGGGCTTGATTCTTCCAGACTGAATGCACAGATCGATGGTAGAATCTATCTTGCCATAATTCGAGTAGTCGGAACCGCCGAGCACGAGGAGGAACGGCTGATCCCCGATGCCTCTCGGAGTACTGACCCGAGCGATCCAAGACGATCCGAGCACCTTGCTCCTGAGGCTAAGCATCTTGGTGTCGCTGCGTTCCGAGGACGCCTCACTCGTCTGTGCTGGTCCCGTGTACCCAGGCATGGCAAGCACGGAGTTGCACCCAAACTTGCCGCAGATCGAGTTCGGGTTCATGGGATCCAATGTCCACAAGCCATCCAGCACAAACTTGTACTCTATCCTAGCGTCAAGAGGAAAGTCACGCTCAAGCCAGTGAACATCGGTTCCGTGGATATCAAGCATGAGACTGGACTCTGCGTCCCAGCCGTTGAAGTCTCCAGCCACGCACACCTTGGACTTCACAGGCCCGCGATGCAAGAAAATCACCCTCTCTCCGATCACTATCGGGGATCGTTGGCCGTGCCTGCGAAGGAGCGCGTCGACTGTGGCCGGCCTCCCTGTGGGAGGATATGACCCTGCCACGGGTCCAGAGGCATCCGCTTGGTTCTCGCGCGGCAACGACATGTCAGACACATCTGTCGATTAATGTTTTCCCGGACTGAGTAGAAGTCCATGAACGGGCACGGAACGCCCCCGAGAGTCCCGAGCGTGTCTCGTTGCCCCGCGTTAAGAAACCCATTTAGGTTCACTGCTGGAGTTGGTACAGATGAGGCGACCGGCCAACACGACTCTCGCCCTGTTAGTGGGCGTGTCCTTAATAGTGATAGTCGTGACGCTCTACCTGACGATGCCGAGACAAGAGCCCGTCAGCGGACCCGGAGTCAACTTCACCCAAGTGAATCTGTCTGAATACCGCGTCAGATTCTTGGGTTGGGTCGTCGATTACGATCCCTTCAGTGTGACTGACTTCTCGAACCATTCCGGTGCCTTCACGTGGGTCTCTCCGACCGGATTGTATGTGGACGAGGAGTACAAGCTTGGGGGAGCCCCGGCCGACGTGACATCAACAGCGAGGAACGAAAGCGTGATGATACTGCCGTTGATAGCGAATAAGAACTTCGACAGATCGATCGTCCATGGGATACTCTCCGACACCGGCGTTAGAGATTCAGTTGTCGACCAGATTGACAGATTTGTTAAGGCTGGCGGGTACGACGGAGTGAACATCGACTTCGAGGATGTCCCCGAAGGAGACAGGGATCTGCTGACACGGTTCATGCAACTGTTGACTGAGAGGCTCAGGCCAGAAGGTGAACTGGTCACAATAGATGTCCCCGCGAAAACGTCCGACACAACGATAGGTTGGGCCGGACCCTATGACTATCAGGCGTTAGGCCAAACCTGCGACCTAGTCATCCTTATGGTCTACGACTACCACTGGTCAGGAGGTACGCCCGGCGCTGTGTCTCCCCTTGACTGGTTCGAGGATGTGCTCAGGTACTCCTCGTCGGTGATCCCAGCTAGCAGGCTCGTGGTGGGGATACCATTCTACGGATACGACTGGCCCTCTGGTGGAACTGCATCAGGCGTGAGTTTCCAACAGGCTTTGGGCACAGCAGAACAGGTAGGGAAGCCAGTCAGGTTCAGCAACGCATCAGGTGAATACACGTTCTCCTACTCCAAGGGTGGCGTTGATCATGAAGTGTGGTTCCAAGGGGCAAAGAGTACTGAGCTGAGGTTGCAGGTCATGCAGAGATATGGACTCGATCAGGTGGCGGCGTGGTGTATCGGGCAGGAAGACCCCAGAACATGGGAAGTCATAGTCCGGCCTTAGCCGACTCACGCGACTTCGAGCCCGGAAGCTGATTGACAGGCTCTCTCGTTGGAAAAGCACATAAGGATGCCGCAGCTGTGTTCAACGGTTTGCCTCCACTCTGCAGCGTAGCGGATGCAGCAACGGCAGGATGATTATGTCAGTTTGAGCCGGACGAACGCCAGTCAACTCTCAGCATTCCTAACGAAAAGAGGGCTCGAGGCCCTAAAGGAGAAGCTACCTCTTACCGAAGGGTTCGAGGCGGTCAAGCCAACCAACAAGTACGAGACATTGAGAGGAAGATTGGACGGAAGCCTCATCATAGTGTACTCGACTGGAAAGGTGGTCTACGAGAGATCGGAGACAACTCGCCACATCATAGAATCCTCGGCCTATGAAGCCACGAAGGACGACGGGACTGTTCTAGGTTCTGACGAGGCAGGCAAGGGCGAGGCCGTGGGGCCCATGGTGGTGGGGGCCGCTTGCTTGAACCCGAGGCAGGCAGCAAAGCTGGTGTCGTGGGGCGTGGCTGACAGCAAGATGGTGCCAGCCGACAGGATGCACGAGCTGGCAGAACTCGTTGCCGAGGAGAGCCTTGGGTTCAAGGTTGTGAGCATATCTCCTGCCGAGTTCAATTCAATGGTTGAGGCCGCGAAGAGGCAGGGCAGAAACCTGAACGACATACTCGCTGACGCCCACTCAAGCGCAATAGGGTCGGTTCTACAGCAGGTGAATGCGCCTGCAATAAGGGTGGTCGTGGACGAATTTGACAGCAGCAAGAGCGGGAATAGGCTGAAGATCATTGAGAGAGCATCGAGGGACAGACACGTTGAGTGGACACCCCATGCGGAGATCTTCCCAGCAGTCGCTGCGGCCAGCATCTTGGCTCGAGATGGTTACGTTAGGTGGATAGAGGAGAACCTAGAAGAATGGCAGATCTCGAAGCTCAAGAAGGGAGAAATCGACATCGTCAAGCGAGCTTCAGATGTGCCCAAGATCTACAAGACCAGCTACCTCGAGATGATCCTGCGGTCCGGGTCAAGGATGAAGCGCTCTGACAGATAGATCCAGACTAGAGGATTCGACCGAATAGTAGGAAATCACTATAGGAATTCTATATCTTCGCAAATCGATAGTGAATTTCCTCTGCCTTGGCCGAGCGGAGACGAATAGTGATAGTTGGAGGAGGCCCTGCCGGCATGGCGGCTGCCTCGCGGGCTAGGAAGATCGACCCCCAATCACAGATCACCGTCTATGAGGCGTCAAAGTACGTTTCTTACAGCATGTGTGGAATACCGTATTACATCTCAGGCACGGTCGCCGATCTCTCCAAGCTTGTCGCCTACACGCCTGAGCAGTTCAAGAGCGAGAGAGGGATTGACGTTCTCACTCAGGCGAGAGTCACCTCAGTGGACGCCGGAGCACACAAACTGAAGTTCACAGGGCGCGAAGGTGAGAGTGAACAGGAGTACGACATCCTGATCCTCGCAACAGGTGCAAGGCCACTGGTTCCCGGGATCGAAGGCACACTGCTCCCAGGAGTGCACACAGTGAGACAGTTGGAGGATGCTGAGACGATAAGGTCTGAGGCCGAGAGGGCAGAGAAGATTGTGATAGTTGGAGCAGGCTACGTGGGACTTGAGCTGTCCGAGAGTTTCAAGTTGCTGGGCAAGGACACCGCAGTACTTGAGCTGCTGCCTCGTCCGATGGAGAATCTCGACCCGGATATGTCGGACCTGGTGACTCGCGAACTGGCCGCGAACGGAGTGAGGGTAGTCTTCAACACGAAGATCACAGCGATCGAGGGCAAGGATCGCGTGGAGCGAGTGTTGACAGAAGGAGAATCCTACCCGGCCGACTTAGTTGTGATAGCGACGGGAGTCAGGCCCGACGTGGATCTCGCCAAGATGATGAACATCGAGATAGGCGCGACGGGCGCGATCAGGGTAGACGAGAGAACGCGCACAAGCGTAGAAGGTGTGTTCGCGGCAGGAGACAACGTAGAGGTCAGGCACCTAGTTACGGGAAAGCCGGCGTACCTTCCTCTGGCTCAAACAGCCAACAAGATGGGTTATGTGGCGGGAGCGAACGCTGCTGGCAAGGAGGCTAGGTTCGGAGGGGTCGTGGGCAGTGCGATCACTAGGGTGTTCGGACTGGAGATCGGACGAACTGGTCTGACGGTCCAGGAGGCCGGGAGATCAGGGCTCCGTGCCTTGGGTGTCACCATCTCGTCGACTACACGCGCAAGCTATCACCCCGACTCGAAAAAGATCTGGGTCAGACTCAACTACGAGGAGGGATCCCTGAGATTGCTGGGAGGGCAAGTCCTTGGCCAAGAAGGCGTATGGGGAAGAACATCAGTAGCGTCGATGGCATTGCACTCCAAGTCAGCTCTCACGGACCTACTCTTCTCCGATCTGCCCTATGCGCCCCCATTCGGCCCAGTCTGGGATCCACTCGTGACAGCATGCAGGGTGGGTCTGAGCTAGTGCCTCTAGGCTGGGCCTCCTTCGTTCAGAGCTTTCCTCACTGAGTACACATAGGGTATCGCGAAGTCCACCTTGTGGCTCGAAGATACCTTCTTGAATATCTTGGCGTTTATGTCGTGCGAGGTCTTGGGACGTTCGGTCGCGAGGCACATGTACCGCAACCGTATATATACTCCATAGTCGTAGAAGTCTGACCTCACGTATGGCTTCATGCCTGTCGCCCGTATTACGTCACCAGTGACCTCCGTTGCGGAGTCAATCAATATCCTTTCGGCCTCGTCCCAGTCCGAGTCGTAAGTTATCCTGACTACGATCTCGTCTAGGATGTATGAGCTTGTCCTGTCGGCCCCTTTGGTGTAGTCGATGATGACATTTGCGAACAGGATCGCGTTGGGGACCAGCACTGCTCTGCCTGATGGTTCCTCGGTTCCCACGGTCCCTCCAACCTGGTTCAATTCCGTGTACATTATGCCGATGTCCGTCACGTCCCCTATCAGGTTCCATGAGGGCAGGTACACCCTGTCACCGATTCTGAAGGGGCGCTTGAGAGTCACGATGACCCAAGCGGCCATTCCGGTCACGGGCGCTTGCAGAGCCCAGCCCAGGAATAGGGCCGAGAATCCTCCCAACGCGGCCATGAACAGACTCAGTTCGAAGAATACCGAGGTCACGCCCAGAACCCAGACTGCTATCGCAACAGCTCGCACAAGTCCCAAGAACATGCGAACATCGATCTGCCTGCCGCCCGTGCTCGTGACGGCCACGCTGAATGCCCTAGCTATCACCTCGTATGTAATGTAGACAAGCACTGTTACCCCTGCCACCTTCAGCGTGTATTCTATCCAGATAGGCGGCACCTTCCCGATGAACTGAAGCGATACATCGAGAACAAAGGGGTAGTACCAGTAAAAGGTCGCAAGAAGCACAGCCAATAGCGCAATCACAACGATCGCTAGGGTCGTCTTCTTCATGGAATAGTCGCTCGGTTCGCCCTGCTGATAAAAGGGTTCTCCCAAGGCGGACCGAGACCCCTCGCTCTACGGCCCGAGCGACGTCAGAGGACTTTGTTGAGGCCTTGCGGTTTTTGGAGGAAACGGAAAGACATTGCCCTTTAATACCCCGCATGACGAGTAGGTCGGCCAATTGACTGAGCGAGAACGTGACCAATTCGTCGTAACCCCTTGGGAAGTCGAGGGCAAGATAGACTACGACAGGCTCATACGCGAGTTCGGGACTCAGCCGATCACAGATGACCTGATGAAGAGGTTCGAGAATGCAGCTGGAGGATCACATCATATGCTGAGGAGGAAAGTCTTCTTCTCGCACAGAGATCTTGACCTTGTCCTCGATGACGTCAAATCAGGAAAAGGATTCTTTCTCTATACGGGTCGCGGGCCCACCGGTCCGATGCACATAGGTCACATACTCCCGCTGTACTTCTCAAAGTGGTTGCAGGACAGATTCAAGG
>CAZXBW010000017.1:0-12107 GCA_964639105.1 uncultured Nitrososphaerota archaeon
ACATCACCGGAGCACCTGCTCCGCGGCTGGTTTCCTTATATTTTTGCCTTTCGAGGCGACAGAACGTATTGCCGAGGGTCGTGGCAGTGGTGGGGACGCCTGGGGTTGTCAAGACCACACTCTGTTCGTTTCTCTCCAAGAAGTATGGCCATAGACACGTGGAGATAGGCAGTTTGGTCACCGCGGGAGGGTTCTACTCCGGGTATGACGTGAAGAGACACGCCCCGATCGCAGACTTGAAGAAGCTGAGACGAGAGGTTCAGAAAATAGTCAGCAGATCCGAGTCGAGCGTAGTCCTCTTGGACGGACACTACGCCCACGACTTGATGACCGATTCCACTGCCTTCGGGGTGTTCGTCATGAGGTACGACCCTACCAAGCTCTATCGTAGGTCCGTTCGGCTGTACGATGTGAGGAAGGCGAGAGAGAATTGCGTGAGCGAATTCTTGGGAACAGTCGCCTTCGAGGCGAGAAGATCCGGTCGTCGCGTAGCGGACACCGATTGCACTGGCCTATCTGTGCCCCGGATTGCTGCCAAGTTTGAGAGATGCCTGACCGGTAGGGTCTTTCCCCGAACACCTCCCATTGACTGGACCGAGAGGTTGAGCAACATGGACCTCAGGAGGTTTCTCAGGATTGTCGAAACTCAGGTACTTCTTGGCTAAGTGCCCGCAGTGTGGCAAGTTCACCGGGATCAGGACATCCGGGAGGACGAGGATGTGCCCCTATTGTGGGGCCCGGATCTCGCAGAGGGACAGGGCCAGTTCCAGGATCTACGACGGCACCGAGCTGGCGGAGATTGTGAAGTCTGCCAATGGACTCTTGGACGAAGGGTAGAACTCCGGAATGTGAACGGTCAAGGGTTCCTCGCTCTGGTCCGTAAGAACGAGCGCGCGGCCGACCGGCAGGTGCTTGAGCTGAGAGTAGAACCTTCTGTTGAGGCCCATGAGGTCCATCGCGACGCCGGAATCCGCTGTCTCAGTCATACGGTGCACGATCTTAACCCCCGCTGACTTCACGATGTCTGGGAACACCTGAGAGGGGAACTGCGCCACGAGGACAAGCGATTCCCCGTATTTTCTCATTTCGAAGAACATCTTCTCAAAGAGGGAGGGCTCCTGAGTCCTGTCTCTGTATGGCACCATGTTCTGGGACTCTTCAATCAAGGCGACGTGCTTCAGGGGCGAAACTCCCTCAGTGAGACGATACTCATATAGGAGGGCTAAGACCACAGTCGCGAAGAGATTCCGTAAGTCAGCGTCTCTGATGTCGCCCAACATCAGGTCACATGTGCCAGAGATCAGATTCTCCATCTTGATTGCCTCCCCCTTGACGAAGGCCTTGCGGGCCTCCCCCTCCACGAGCGGCTTCAATCGCCTCATCAGCGCGAACTTGGTCTCGTTCTCATAGAACGAGTTCGGGTAGTACTGGTCAAGCACGTTGACCACCTGGTCAAGTCCGTTTGGGCCCTCCGCCAGCCTCGCACCAACCAACGTCTGCGTCAGTATTTCCCGGAACATGAAGTATTGAGAGGCCGTGAAATGAAAGACGTTGTTGAAGGCGTCTGTGATGACGGAGACGTGGTCGCTGAAGTCGGATATCGGGAAGGGGTGCAGCACGTCTAAGTGCCTTGACCCGTCCAGCTCGATCACGTTTCCGCCAGCTTCCCTGACAACATCGGAATACTCGTTGTGAGAGTCCAGCACCAAGACGGGGATCCCCCTGCTGGACAGTAGTTTCACCAACAGCTTGCCGGTGTTGGACTTACCGGACCCCGTTGCGCCGAAGACGACGACATGCTTTGAGATCGAAGACAGCGGGATGCGCACGGCTTCGCCGGTGGAGCCGGCGAACATGACCCGACCGACATTGAGCCCGTCGGAGCCTCGAGCCACGGGAAGGATCGAACCCTCGACGATATCCCCGACCTTGTTCTCCACTAGATGAAGAGAGGACATCATATCTGGTGAACAACCCTCTTGATCGTCCTGCCCCCACGATGGAGTCTCCTCAAAGAGGAGGCGCGCGGCCAAAGAGGCCAACTCCCCCTCGCACAGCAGCATAGTCTTGCACCCCCTGGTCGACGCCATCAGTGCGGACTGCAAGGCCTTGGCCTTGGCGTCCAAGTTGGTCTCGACCTCGCTCCTGTTCTTGTCACTGCAGAACTCTGAGACGACCACAAATGTCCTCAGAAGGGGATCGGACGAGCCATCCGCAGGTCGTTTCTCCGGGTGTGTGATGTTCGTGATCACAGTCGCATCAATGCCAGTCCTGGTCAATCCTTCAAGCGCACCCGGGTGGAAGGTCTTGCTCTGTCCCCATTGCTCGGTCTCCTGATACTTCGGCGAGGATAGCACCTCGAATGCCTTGACCAAGGTTGTCCCGGCGTTCTTCTGCAGGACGAGGAGTTCTCCCCTTTCTCCCTCCACGCTCCACCGGAACAGGCCAGAGCCACCACCTCTCACCCTCAGCACCTTGATGATGACGACTCCCAGGATGATAACGACGGCCACTGAGCCGAGCAGCAGCGGCAGCGAGCCGATGATTTCCCTCACCTCGACTACTGCTCCCAACCTCGCGGCGAGGAATATGAGAAGTGCGAGACATGCTGCCCCCAAGAGGACGGCTCTCTCTGTTGATTCATTCATCTTGGAAGCGCAGCTCCTGTTAGGGGAGCACCCAGCCAAAGAGGTCGTACGCCAGACCGCCGAGGCCTTGGATGACGTTGCCGAAGAAGTTCGTTATGCCGTCCACGACTCCCTTGGAAACACCGAAGACGGCCCCTACCATCACCAACGCTAGGACGATCAAGAGTCCCTCCTCTATGAGCTGCGATGCCTTCAATCTCATAGTGTTGTTCACCATCATCAGACTGGCCACCATCCCTTATAACCCCCGATGAAATCAGAACACGGACAGCAGGCCATTGAACAGCAGGTAGGCAGTGATCATCACTAAAGAGCCAATTGCGAACCTAATGAGTGGCCTACCGAACTGAAACCTTCGAGAACTGATTATGAAAGTGGAGGAGTTGAGGAGAAAGAGGCTGATGAAGGCAAGATGAGGCGACCAGCCCATTGGCTGTCCCATTGGCTGTAAGGAGTAGGGCGATTTCAGCCTAGACATCATCGAGGCGGAAGCCGAAAGAAATCCCATTGTGAATGAAATCAGGTAGTATAGAAACTCGGCTCTGCGAGAAATCTCCTCGAAGGAACGACGCGATTCGATTGCAGTGGCTAAGTTCATGGCCCAAAGGTCCAAGAAGGGCCCGGCTGAGGCCGAGTCAGCATTTCCTGAGTTGACGAGTTCGCAGAAGATGTCCCTCATCTCAGTCCTTGATGTTTCGCCCGGCAACAGTTTCAGGACATGATTCGCGCCTGCTCCCGAAAGCATGCGCAGTGCAACAGGGTCTCGGATCGGCGACAGAAGTTGGCTCTCCCCCTGAAGCCTCCTAGAAAGGGCTGACTCAGCACTCATCCCAGATGACATGTCGACCGATAGGTCGGTAAAGAAGCTGAGAAGCTCTGACCTAGTGCCAAGATCATCGGGGATCCTCGCTGGGAACTTCGCGAAGAGCACGGTGAGCGCAAACGATGCAGCCGACACTAGTGGGAGGACGAGAGAGGGCTGGCCGCCTAGTGCCAACGAAAAGGCCGACAGCAGGACGGATGCGACGGCCCAAAGTGTGAGCCTTCTGTCAAACGGCCAGAATGTCATCGCGCATCATAGCCCAATTCGCGACGATGTATGACACTAAGGGGTGAATGGTCAAGAAGATTGCCGTCAACGACGCATCCTCTGGCAGGAGGTATGAGGTCATCAGCAGAGCTGCGAAAGGCACAATGAACAGGATGAAGGTCAGCACTATCAGCCTAGTCTGGAGCGAATCGGCCTCCACCCTGAGCGCCTTCCTATTCTCGGACTCAACGAGGTTCAGTCTCTCACGCATGCCACCTTCGGCTTGGATGATCGGCTCAAATGATTCGTACGATTTCAACGCCTGCGGGGTCCGCCGCGCGTCTGAGTCTGAACTGAGGCCGATGCCGTTCGCAACGCAGAATACCGCTACGGAATGCGCTTTCTGTCTAGGCCCTTCGAGCTCAGAAACTCTCAACGTCGACTCGAGATCAGACTCGCCTGCTTTCCTCAAGGACCAGTAGAGAAACAGTCTATTCGACCTTGGCCTCAGCCCGTTGCCTTGGCGCCGAAGGGTACGAATCGCCCGGAGCAGCTTCCGCTTCAGCGTGGCTCTGAGAGCAATCATCGCAAGTCGTTCACCGGCAGGAGAGGATACGCATTCAATATCCTGTCCTTGACAGCCTTGGGATCGCGCATACCCTGTGAAGCTAGCTCCCGGGAGATCCGTTTGATTTCCTCGTAAGATCTTAACATGCGCCCTTTGCCCATCCCATGCTTCCTCTCTGTTTCCTCGATCATCGCCCTGAGTTCTTCGTCGCCTGAGTTGACACGGGAGCGGCCCGCGTTCGCGGTCAGCAACCTGATAGGGTCAGGACCATCGAGATCGCATATGGCGGTCACCGAGTCCACAGATCGAAGCGTACCCATTTCGTGCTCTTCCTTCTTGAGGAAGACGATAAGGTCCAAGTTGGCGAGCAACTCAACCGGTATCCCATAGACCCTTGTGACCCTCCTGACGAAGTCGACTGCCCCCGAGGCATGAGATGTATGAATGACCCGTATCCCGGCCGCCATGGCGTGAAACAGTGCCTTGAAGTGGTCCGAGAACTGCACTTCTCCGAGTATCACATAGGAGGGATTCCTGTGAAGCAACTTCACTATCTCGGAGGATTTCCTCCTAGAGGCCCCCCTGCTCTCGAACGGGTCAACCACCAAGTGAAGGCCGCGCGAGCCCTGACGACGAGATTCGGGGAATATCTCGACGCAATCCTCAAGATAGACCTTCCTCCACCACTCCGGAGCTAGCGCGTCCAACGATGCCAGTAGAGTCGTCTTGCCGCTCCCCGGCTCTCCTACTATTGAGATGTTCATCCTGTGGAACAGGAATGAAACCAAGAGCGAGGCCACATCGGAGGAAATGAAGTTCTCCTCTATCAGTTCCACAAGAGATGGTGGGGAGGGCCTGAGCTTTCTGATGTCGATTGCGTAGCGTCCCACAACCAGCGGGTAGGAATCAATCGACACGCGCGACGTGCAATGCCTCGTCACCAGATCTCCCTTGATGGAAGGAACCTTAAGGTTCAGCCTGAGGCCGGTGTTGCGCCTGAGGTTGGCAACGAGCGACTCTATGTCCCTCAAGTTGAGGCGTATGTTCGTCGCCAGCCTGCCGCACGTGGCGTGGTCCACGTAGGCTCTTAGGTCGACTGCGTCGAGGTATATTTCTTGGACCGAGGGATCGACATACAGGGGATAGAGTTTGGATAGACCCACAGATCTGAACGCTGCGTGCGCCAGCACCGACTCCATCCCCGTTTTCGATAGGCCTGGGGCTACAGAATCGGCGTATATCCTCCCGAGTTCTTGCCTATAGCTCAGCAGTTGTTCAAACTTACCCCGGCCCAACAATTCCTTCGCTATCAGCCCTCTCATGAAGAACGCGATGTCGAGAACCGCCCTCAAGTATTGTTCGTCCGCATACTGCACTAGGTAGTCTTGGTGAGTTGGTCGAGCCCTGACCACCAAGTGCGACAGATAATATCCATCGGATTCACGAATCCTGTCCCGGCCCTCTGAGGAATGATGCATGAAACGGGGATTCCGTCTGCCCTCGCTGCCATCCTTCTCCGGAACAGAACAGAACGAGTAATGCTCGCCGAGGTGGGGCAGTATCTCGAAACCGTTGGGAACTTCGGATCTCCGATTGAACTGCATGGATAGTGACCGCAGTGATAATGAAATCCCCTTGGCCCTTCTCTTGATGGTTTGCATGACCTCAGGTGTGTCTATTACCTCTGCGCCCTCAGGCCCCACGATCAGGATCCTCTTTGCACTCCTAGCGAATCTCGAATAGAACACAATCAAGGCGGAAATGGCGGGATGCTCGTCTGCGCGAGCATCAGAGGCCAACATCAGGCAGCTCTTGGAACTGTGGAATGACACCCTACTCAACGTTCCTTGGCATCTCCTTCTCCGTCTTCGCCACCGTATCGCTCTGGCGAGAATCTATCTCCGCCAGTTTCGTTTGCAGGTTGTTGATCTTTCCCCAGACCCTAGAGAGTTCGCTCTTGAGGTTCTGGACCTCGTCAAGCAAGGCTTCTAGTACCACATCGCCTTGGCTCAAGATCTACCACAGGGTATTATGATGCGGAGCTTATGAGCACCACCATAGCCGTCAATCGTGATAGACTGTCTGTTGGTGACCGCATTTGCCGCCGACGCCATTCTGATGTCTTTGGAGGACCTCAAGTTCGGCTCTGTGCCCTTGTCCCAAGCTCTTGCCCTGCTGCTTCTAGCCATCATGCGACTGTTGCTGAGTGGGACCAGAGAAACCCTGCCTGCTATGACGCCAACATCGGGCGACCTGGTCTGCCTACTCACACTCGTCGCCATGGTCGCACAGGGTAGAACAGGCATAGCCGACTTGCTCTTCTTGGTTTCCTTGCGCATCTTCTACCCGGAGAAGATCATCATAAGAAGGGTGTCTCTCTTCATCAGTGGCGAGGCGGTCGGAGCATCCATAGCAGAGGTCTCATTTGCGAACGGAATCCTCCTAGCATTGCGGCACAGAGTCCTTGTGGCACGAGGGGGAAGAGAGCAGGAGTTCCTGAGAGAGTTGCCACAATGTGTGATCCTGTTCGCGCCTCTAATCTGGCTGCTTCCCTCGCCGGTGAACCGCCAGGTTGACAGGGTTCCTTTCATCCCCCTACTGGCAGGAGGGGCGGTTATAGGAGTGCTTCTCAACACTTTGTTGCTGTGAAAGATGAGCTTACTCGTGGAAAAAGCACTTGTTCTGGCGCTGTCAGCCGTGATATGTTTGTCGGTTATTGCGATACTTGTGGAGCAGATCATCCCGCTCGTGTCGGAGTTCCTCAGTCAATATGGGAACGAAACCCTTCCTCTAGTGACGCTAGCACAATTACCATTTCGTACTGGGTGACCACGTGTGGAATATGTAGAGTTCCTGAGCGACAACTTGGCTTGGCTCTTGTTGTCCGTTGCCTTGGGCTGTTCTACCCTTTGTGGCCTGCACTTCCTGTGCTCCGAGTTGCTCGTCGCCTACCGTGACGCCACCTGTGCAATGCTAAGCCCGGTAAGGTTGTACCACTGTGAGTACTCCAGCGTCAGAGTTGATTTGCCAAGGCCAATCCTCGTCAGCTTCGACTTCGAATGGGTATCCTCAGGGCGGGTCAACATCCGGGTGCTCTGGTTGAATGCATCATTGACAACGGGCGAGACTGCCATAGATTTCGTCGATGGATCGGTATATGTGCTGTCCGGAGGTCGTCAGGGATGAGGCTAGTTGGATTCGTGGACATGGCGACTGGAATCGTGGCGGTACCGCTGATCGCCTTGGGAATATGCTTCTTGGTCACGATTTCCCACAACGCCATCACGGAGCTGGGAACCTTGGCCCTCGTGCTTCAAGGCGTGTGAGCATGAACATCTCAGTCGATGCGGCCTGCGCGGCGATACTCGTTTGGACGTGTTGCTTTGTTGCGGTTGCGACGAGTTCTGGAGCTCCTCACTCAACCACGCTCGACTCTCCTGAAGTCCGCAGAATTCTGACCGACCTAGACACATCCCCACTCGCCGGAATCTCGCCCGCTGACCAGTCAAGGGTGAGAGTAATCATCGTGCCCGTAGACTCTACGTCCGATGCCCTGCCTAGGGTCGAAATCTTTGGGAGCCCCAGTGACCCAGATCACATGATCATCCTGCTGATGGTGAGAAGATGAAAGTCGCCGCACCATTCTTGGTGCTGACCGGGGTCTTTGCCCTGATGTCATTGTGCATCGTGAGCGATTCCGTCCTGATGAGGTCGGCAGCAACAACTGCGTTGAGGAGGAAGTTGTTGGTCAGAGAGGTCGACCTAGAGTTGGGAGACCTCGACAGTTGCCTCGCCGCGATAGCCGAAAGGGCTAGTCGTGAGGGATTTCCGGCAAACTACTCACAGGGCGAGTTCCTAGCTACCATCCTTCAGGAGATGCAGACATGCGCCTCATCATTCGGAAGTTTCTCCGAACAATGTCTTTGCACGTGGTCAGTGGAGAACCGAACGAGTTCTCAGTGCCTGTCATACTTGTTGACCCTAAGCATTACCGCGACGCCAGAGGATGGAGTCGAGATCGGGTTCATCAAGAGCTACCCCATCTCGATCCCGACTAAACAGGGAAGTTCAGTTCAAATCCAGAGAAGTGCCTTTCGTAGTTGTCCCTGATAGTGTATTCAGCTAGGCCGGAAGCTCTTGCGATCCTTGAGAATGAGATCCTTATCCTGCGCAAGCCGAACTTTGAGTTCGCCAGCCTGAACCCTGCGTAAATAGAACAGGCGGCTCTGGATCTCGGGTTGCTCACCAACCTGTGAGAATTCGCCATAGAGAGCACTTTCTCGCACAAGTTTCGGGCCACCGACGCTTCTCGTAGGGTCTGATCGTCAAGGCGCGAGCACTTTGGAACTGAGAGATCAACCTGGGATAGGATGTCCTTCAAGTGTTCCTCGGGAGACTCACATTCCACATAGAGTCCTTGTTCCTTGAAATTGGAAAGAGCGCGCATTATGTTGCTGGGCTTGGTTCTGTAGCCCATCGAATTCAGAGCACCAACCACTGACGCTATCGTGAAATGTTTCCTCGTGCCGACCTTTCTGGAAGATATGATCACGGCAGCTCCCAGTAGGTCACAGATCCTGCACCTCGTCCTTAGCTTGGCCTTGACCCTAGCCACAAGTGTTAGAGCAGTGGAAAGTTGAACCCGTGGCATAGAGAGCGCCTCGGCCAAGAGGCATCCTACCATGTACGCCCTGACTCCACCGCTGAGGGCAGAGTGTTTTGACATCAGGTCAGACCTTCTCAGCCTTCCGTCGACCATGGAAACATTGCTCACATCTGGGAATGACCCCTGTTCCTCGGTCGCTGACCCATCTGGATCACAAGTCGTTCGGGCCCGTTCAGACTCGGCAAAGTGATCCGCCGGACCCACGACGAGACCGCAACGCTGGCAGACGGATTCGCGCGCCGACAGTACGATTGGGCCGTGACACTCGGGGCAAAGAGCTTCACGTTCAGCCAACGCGACTTCGTAGGTCACAGGAGGTCCAGTCGCGGACCTCCATCAAAAGAGATGCGCACAACAAGAACTTCCTCACCTCATAGTAAGTGACGCGACGGTCGGCGAACGTGAGAGACTTAATAACGCCCCTCCCGAGCTTCCACAGGAAAGGAAATTGCTGAGGTTGACCCTCGAGACGGAGTTGAAGAAGATGGTGGGAAAAACAGTCACCGTCGAAACTTCCGATGGGTCCACTTACACTGGTGGCCTAGAGGCCTTCGATCCCTCATCATTGGCGCTCGTGCTCTCGAACGCCGAGAGAGAAAAGGGTCAGAAGTACTTCAGGGTCGTCATAGCTGGCGAACATGTAAGAACCATCTTGCTCTCAAAGGCGTTTGTCGAGCTCAGGAAACTGTCCGAGAGGCTTGAGCGGATATTCCCCAGGATGGTGAAGTACAACGAGGAAGCAGGGGTGATAATCGTCCTTGACAAGGTCAGGGTGGATGAACGGGGTGTGATTGAAGGATCTGGAATGGTCGCGGAGAGGGTTCAGAAGGTCTACGAGGATTTCATAAGAGAAGCCGAATCTATGCCCTGAACATAAGCTGCAGCAGATGCAGTGCTTTCTCGTACAACGAGACCGAGGCTTCTCGATCTGGGGTCTCCCCCTCTGTTTCCGCGAGGAGGCATCCTCCTTTGAAGGAGTAGTACTTCGCCAGTCCCGCGATCATGCCGGCAGCCCCTGTCACCTGCCCCCCAGTCACGTGGACGCCCGCCTCCAAGCAAGCCCTGTACGTCTGGAAGTCGTTGGGAAGGACGAAGACTTTCCTCTTCTTCCCGGCTGACCTAGTGTGGTACCCGCCCAACGTGAAGACCGCCGTGCAGCCCAGCTCCTTTGACAGCTTGAGGAAGAGATTTGCCAACTTGTGTTGGCCCATGGACGACGGCGGCTGGAACGCGCCGACGAAGACGAGCGTGGGGATCTTTGAACCCTCCGTCTCTGTGTAGAAAAGGGTGTATGAGCTTGGCTCGGCGATCCCCTGATCGTTGACGAAGAGGGCTCTTAGGGAATGGTCCAGCACTATGTGCCGAAGGATCAGAGGTTTGACCGCGGACTTCTCGACGAAAAGCGATGCGGCTCCTGCCCCCACCGCCCCCAAACCGGGCAGTCCGGAGACCGCTGCCAAGGGCTCGCTCGGGGGGTTGTTTGGGGCGACGATCTTCATCCCTGCGTGCAATCTGGCGACTGAGAGAGGACGGCGTTAATAAGCGCACCACAGGGAGTCGGCCCGAAACCCTTATAGACGCGATAATTTAACTGCGGCAGAACAACACGCGAGCATAGATCAATTATGGCAAAACTATCTTTCTTGGGCGCAGTTGAGGAGGTCGGAAGATCTTCTATACTCCTCGAGCCTAGAGAGGGGAGCGGATTGCTCCTCGATTGCGGGGTGCAGATGAACCACACGGCGCGGTTCCCCGTGTACGTGGAGCCAAGCAGGGTACGGGCATTGGCGATAAGTCACTGCCACCTTGACCACGTGGGAGGTGCGCCGCTGTACTTCATAGGAGGAAGGCGCAACGCGGTGTCCACCAGACTGACCAAGGAACTGTCAGCGATCCTCCTGCTTGACATGCTGAAGATATCTAGGGGGTATCTGCCATTTGACTCGGTTGAGGTTAGCAGGTTTCTCTCATCGCTGGACGTGATTGAGAACAGGGGGGTTTACCGAATCGACGGCGACCGCATCTCCGTTGAGCTGTTCAACGCTGGGCATGTAGCCGGCGCGTCTCAAATCATGACGAGTCTGGACGGGCTGAACGTGCTCTACACGGGGGACATGAACATGAAGAGCTCGAGGACGGTCCCTGCGGCCGACACGGACTACGGCAGAGACGTGGACGTGCTAATAACGGAGAGCACTTACGCCACCACTGAACACCCTCCGCGCGAGTCCGTGGAGAGGAAATTCATCGAAGCGACCAAGGAGGTCGTCGAGTCGGGAGGGAAGGTGTTGGTGCCAGCCTTCGGGGTCGGCAGATCCCAGGAGATAATAGCAACATTCAAGGCGCACAATTTTCCCCACAAGGTGATGATTGATGGGATGGCCAAGACCGTCACGGACATCTTCCTGTCTTACCCGCAGTATTTGAGCGAGCCCGAGTTGTTCGAAGAGGCTGTGAACAGCGTCATCGTGCTGCAGGGAAACAGGGACAGAAGGAACGCCACCAAGAGCCCCGGGGTCATAGTGACTCCGGCCGGCATGCTGAAGGGAGGTCCATCCGTGCGATACTCCGAGGAGATCGCCAGGGGGAAGAAGAACGCGATATTCCTCGTGAGCTACCAAGTTGAAGGGACGCCGGGAGCCATTCTGTTGCAGAAACGGATGCTGCCCATGGGCGGAAAGATGGTGGAGGTGAAAGCCCGTGTGGAACAGTTCGACTTCTCGTCACACAACGGGAAGGATGAGTATGTGGGGTTGGCGAAGAAGGCAAACCCTCAGAGCGTGTTCCTCGTGCACGGCAGCAGTGAGAATGTGAATTTCTTGGCTCAGGAACTTGAAGGCATCGGAATCCCCAAGGTCATCAAGCCGGTGCTAGGAGAAACATACGAGATAGGGCCATAGTCAGAAAGCCCAAGGACCCAAACACCAAGATCCTGTCGACTCAGGGTCCACTGACCTCATGGCCACTGGGAGCAAATCCGAGGATAATGCCTACTCACCAGCATTGATCACCGAATTGAACGCCAATGTAAGGCTAGATGGATACTACCAAAGCAGCCGGAGAGCCCAAGAATGGTAACCCTGACCTCGTCTAGAACCCAGTGAAGAATGGGTGAAAACCCGAGCTACTTTTACATTGATAATATTCATTCTTTCTCAGAAATCAAGATGACCCCACATGCCTAGTCTTTAGGTA
>CAZXBW010000018.1:0-12095 GCA_964639105.1 uncultured Nitrososphaerota archaeon
GATGCAGAGTGACTCAATTGATCCACTTGGTCTCCAAGGACATGGTCAGGCAAGCGAAGGCAAGACGATTCGGCATTGCAATGGAAAAGCTGACTGGCATCAGAAGGCTCTACCGCAAAGGCAAAGGCCAAGGACGGGACTACAGGTTCCGCATGAACTCTTGGAGCTATGGCGAGCTTCAGAAGCAAATAGATTACAAGGCCCGCTGGGAAGGGATCAAGGTGGTCTACGTGGCGGCTAGGGGAACGAGTGCGAAGTGCTCGACATGTGGGTCGAAACTGAACCCGAATGGGCGCCGCACCCTCTACTGCCCAAAGTGCTCTATCTCAGTGGATAGAGACTTGAACGCAGCCAAGAACATCTTGGCGAGGGGGCTGAGGTTCGGCCCAATCGCGCTCCCAAGTGAAGCGATGATGGAGGGACCACCGCAGGGTGCAATCCTCCGAGTCGATGGGAGTGAGTTAGGTCATGAGCCGAGGACTTAACAGAACCCGATCCATACCATCCTTGTGGTGTCAAGGGAAGCAGCAGATGCGATCTTGAGGTCCGAATTCTCTATTGATGAGCCCGAGCAGAGCAACTTTTAAGGAATGACAGGCCCGTAGTCACTCGATGAGGCAAGTAGGCGTAACGGGCAAGCCGAACGTTGGCAAGAGCACGTTCTTCGCCGCATCCACGCTGGCGCGGGTTGAGATCGCGAACTACCCATTTACCACAAAGGAGCCCAACATCGGGGTCGGGTATGCAAGGGCCAAGGAGATAGCTGACGAGTTTCATGTTGTGCCTCAGCCCAACAATTCCTACTCAAGGGGCGGCTGGAGGTTCGTTGCCATACAGCTGGTCGACCTCCCAGGTCTGGTACCGGGCGCTCACGCCGGGCGCGGACTTGGAAACCAGTTTCTCACGGCAGTCAGCACAGCGGACGCGCTCCTTCACGTCGTTGACGCCTCGGGGGGCACCGACGAAGAGGGCAGGCCCGTCGCAGTTGGTTCGCACGATGTCCTCCAGGATGTGACCTTCTTGGAGGAGGAGTACGAGCTTTGGCTCGCCGAAGTGATCAAGAGGAACTGGGACAAGGTCACAAGGAGGATGGGCACGACAAAGATCGACCTCGATCAAGCAGTCTATGATGCGGTGACGAACCTCGCAAAGGACAAGGCAATAATCAAGCAGATAGTGGAGGAGCTGGAACTGCCAGAGGATCCAAAGGCTTGGAAGGACGAACACTTCAGGCCGTTCGCCAAGGCTCTCAGATCCAAGACACAGCCAGTCCTCATAGTGGCGAACAAGGCCGACACGCCTGAGGCTGAGGGCAACATCAAGAAGCTCAAGGAGCACGGTTATGACGTGATTCCAACGTCAGCCGAGGCGGAACTCGTGCTGAGGAGGGCTGACAAGGCCGGTCTCATAGAGTACATACCGAGTTCGAACGACTTCGTGGTGAAGGATGCCGGCAAATTGACGCCAGAACAGAAGAAAGCGCTGGAAATGCTCAGGGAGAAGGTCCTGAAGAAGTGGAGCAACACCGGAGTGCAGCCGTCGATAGACAGGGCGATTTTCGACCTTCTGGGAATGGTCGCGGTCTTTCCGGTAGAGGATCCGAGGAAACTCACGGATGGCAAGGGCAGGGTGCTCCCTGATGTCTACCTGATGGACAAGGGGGCGACGGCCAGAGATCTCGCAGGGACGATACACACTGACCTCGCTGCAGGTTTCCTGTACGCGATCGATGCCAGGAGGAAGACGAGACTAGCCGAAGACTACGCGCTGAAGAACGGTGACGTGGTGAGCGTGGTCTCCGCGGCGAAGTGAATTCAAGCTGGAGTCTCTGTCTTGAACACGAAAGGTGACTTGAGCACTTTGATCTTTATGACTCCAGTGAACTTCACGAGCATGTGCTTCTTCGCGAAGTTGAAGAGATCAGACTCGGTCTTGCCCGACAGTATCTCCTGAATGAGCTGGGAGAGCTTGAGCGACGAGCACCTCTGCCTGATCAGGTCCGCCATCTGATTCGAGAGGAAGGTCTTCTTGTTCTTCGACACCTTGTGTCTGGAGATTGCCGAGACTGTTATCCTGAGCTTGAAGCCATCCTTCGTATCAGCGTCAACGATCTGCCCTATCCTTGAGGACCCTTTCCTCAAGACGCTCCTGAGATAATCCCTCGACACTTCATGCCCCCAGTAGGTCGTGCGGGCTTTGCTTCCCGATACATCTGTCACCTTGATCGTAATCTTGGTGAAAGAGTGCGCTGGATCCTCTGTCAGGTCCGACTGAAGCAGAACGAGCTTCTTGCCGATGGCCTCCTCGTTAGATGAGACCAACATCGACCCGACTTCTTTTCCACCCAAGTAGTCAGGTGTGACTACGTCGACCCAGGTCTTCAACTCCTCTTTCTCTTTCTTGGAGGACAAAACCTGGCGACCGTTTCTCCTAAAGTATTTAAAGAATTCATCTCCATCGAACTCGATTTGGAGATAGAAAGCACAAGGTTCGAGGCCGTTGCCATACTCAGGCTCAGTTCGAAGTTGAACAAGAACAAGATCACAGCACTCAGGCGATGGTTCAAGGAAGTCGCGCCCGAGGTGTTGAGGAAGGGAGCGCGAGAAGAAGGAGAGGGTGCATCAGTTGAGAGCGTGGAGATATCCGGTGACGCGATTAAGCTCAAGCTTGCGACGGGGAGATCGGTCAGACCTCACGATGCAGCAGCAAGGTTGAGGAGAAGCCTCGCCGAGGACTTGGGCCGTGAGTTGGGCGCGGGCGTGAGAGGCATAGAGTTCCCTAGTTACAGGATCCGCTTGAAGGGCAAGGGACTGAAGGCGACCAGCCTGCCGTTCACAAAGAGCATCAAGGAGACGGCGGACGGTGTCACTCTTGATCTCGAATTGTCCGAGAAGGAAATATACGACCAAGTTCCGGACAGGTTGATCAAGCTCTACCTCGAGAAGATGGAAGGAGCGCCCAGCGGTCGCGAAGTCTTCAGAGAGATTTGGAAGAGCAAGACCAAGAGCCCGAAGTACTCCCGCGATCCCAATGAGGAACTGGTGGAGCGGGGCTGGGTCAAGAAGTTCACCCAGGGGATATGGTACTACATGCCCCCATTTGCGTCTCTGGTTAGGGCAATGGAGTCAGTCATAGTCAACGAGATCGCCAAGCCAAACGGATTCGTTGAGGTGTTCCTGCCGAAGCTGATCACCCTCGATGTCATGAGGAAGAAGGGGCAGCTCTACGGCATACCGAACGAGATGTTCTACGTGTGCGAGCCTCTTTCGAGGGACATGTCTGGGTTCCAGGACTACGCCGACCTCGTGAAGATAACGGGTGAGACTCACCCCGAGAAGTTGAGGGAGAAGCTGAGGCCTCCCGAGTATGGGCTTCCCTTCGCGCAGTGTGAACCCTTCTACGAGATATTCTCAGGACAGGTTGTCGATCTTGATCAACCCCCTGCGAAGTTCTACGACAAAAGCGGGTTCAGCTTCAGATATGAATCCGGCGGGCTGACCGGACTGGAGAGACTCAACGCATTCACTAGGATAGAGCTGGCCTACTTGGGGGATCCGGAGCAGGTTGTGCAGATCAGAGACGCCTTGATGAGCTCATACCAGAAGGCACTTGACGAGACGCTCGACTTGGAGGTAAGGACCAAGGAAGTGACCCCAGTCTGGATGGCACATGCGGGCATGACGAAGGATGTGTCAAGAGACGTGCCAGCCACACTCGACATGGAAGTCTACATACCGCACAGAGGCGACAGAGAAACGAGCGAATGGCTTGAGGTGGCGAACGCGTCAGTTCACTTCGACAAATACATCGACTGGTATAATGTGAAGGAGAAGAAGGGAAGGGAGACTTGGACTGGGTGTTCCGGGAACGGGCTGGAGAGACTAGCCGTCTCGGTGTTGGCGAACCATGGCTTCGAATATGATGACTGGCCCAAGGGCCTGAAGAATCACCTGCAGAGACCACCGGATACCTACAAGATGGTCACTTGGCCAAGGAGTCGGTGATATCCAGCACCATCTTGATCGCGGATAGAAGATCATCAAGGGTTTCAGACAAGGACCGTGCTCCTCTCTCGCATGAGACTCGTATCGTCACGGAATTGCCCTCGAGTTTCGAGCTGATCTTCAACCCCTGAAGTCTGAATTTCTCGTCCGGCTTGAGGGACTTAGCCAGCGTCTCCGCCCTAGCTTTGTCCTTCAGGTCGAACCTCAATACTGCTCTTATCCTTTCCGAGTTTTTCTCCAACTAGCTCGTTCACCTTCTCGAGGAACTTGTCCGTCTTCTTCCTCGGTATCGCGGCTCCAGCTGCGACGTTGTGTCCTCCCCCCTGTCCACCAACAGCCTTGGCTGCAACCTCCATCACTTGCCCAGCGTTCACTCCTTTCTCGACTAGCTCAGAGGAAGCCCTGCATGACACTTTCACGTTGTCCTCGTCTTGGAGACAAAGTGCGAGCAACAGCTTGTCCTCGCTGTAAAGAATGCCCGTCGATAGTATCGTGATCAGGGGGCTGAGCGTGTTTGACTTCAACAGCCCCTCTCCTCTCACCACGATCGTTGAGTTGGACTCCGCCACTGCCCCCGGCGTTGACAGAACCGTTCTGATTGCCTCCTGTATAGTCGAGGAATAGGATTGCGACACCTCCTCGATCTCCTCCAGCACGTGTCCTCTGTATCCCATCACGAGCGCGAACGCAAGGTCGAATCTTTCGGACCTGCCCAAGGAGTTAAGCACGAATGAGAATTCTCTCGCATCCCTGGTCGGCGACCACTTGTCTTCCTTCGTGAAAGTGTACACCTTTCCTATGAATGGGACGTCTGCGAGGAGCTTGACCCCCTTGCTCACCATGACCTGGAATAGACCAGCGGCCAAGCGTTGTTTCTCGTCATTGGTCAGGTCTGAGAGCGATCTCAGCCTGTCGTCCTCCTTCAAGGGTATGTTGAGTGAATCGAGCAACTTGTACGCAGCCATCTCGTCTCCGGTTATGCTCGGTATCTGGAAGGAGTAGGTCGAGGAGAGCGCTCTCGCCAAGGGTCTGGTCTCCCTTCCGAAGAACACGAAATCCTCATGGACCTCGACCGTTCCCATCTCCTCTCCCCGGCTCACGATCAGAGAGTTCAGGCTTCTTAGTTCTCTGAGTTCGTTCTTGTCCTGCATGTCAGCCAGAGCTCCCGTGATGGCAACGACCGGCATGAGCTCAATGCCCTTGCTGATGGAATCCCCGACGAAGAACGACGCGCCTGACCCCGACAGGTCTTTCCCGCCATCGAACCCGAACTCCATCGGGTTCAGGTACTGCACGTACCTCTCATCTCCCTGTTTCCGGTGATGGTCTATTATCGCGACTTTCCCTCTGAGCCTTTCCGAGAACAAATCAAGCTGACCAGCACCCATGTCGGTGAGGACGACGGGTAGTTCGGATTGCTCAAGCGTCTGCACCACGGAGTCCGTAAGCGAATCCAAGAACCTGATTTTGAAGGATGATCCCTTTGAAGACAGCGCCAGTGCTATTGCCCCTGCCGCGCAAATTCCGTCAGCGTCCCAGTGCGATACGATTGAAACATCTCCCTCGTCGCACCATCTCGCAATCGCGTCTGCAACTGCACTGGCTTGGTGCAGGAATGCCTCCGTCTCGCCCTCTGGATCTGCTGTGCTACTCATAACGCCAGTCAGCTGGTAGGATTCCCTTCCTCTTATAGTATTTCGAGAGCCTCCTGATCTTGGACTCTACCAGCTGAAGGTTGTGGACGTTAAGTCGGTCGGACTTGTATCTTTCGGAGTGTCTCCTCATAGCCTGGGCTTTCCTGATCAGCAGGTTGAGGTCCTCTGCCTGCATGGGATCCTCCCCAGCTTCCTTCAGGATCTCCCCGACTGTCATGTTCGTAGCGCTCTTGACGGACGGTATGCCGTGCTTGTCCCTCAGGATCGTGCCTATCGAACTCTTCGAGTGACCTTCCCTGGCTAGGCTCACGACGATCCTCTTCAGCTCCTCAGGAGGAGACTGTACCCATTTCGGCTTCAGTCTGCTCGACGGTCTCTTTGAGCCGCTCTTCCCTCTCCTGTGGCTGTACATCCTAGCCATGTTTGCGGAAGGACACCAGTTTTGGCCCCGGTTAATAAAGCTCACCTGATTATTTCTGGGCGCGACGAGAGGTACGAACCGAATGACTCAAGTGCCCTCGCCCTGTGTGAAGTCCTGTTCTTGTCCTCAGCTCTCATCTCTGCGTACGTGATGCCCGAACCCTCTGGCATGAATATCGGATCGAACCCGAAGCCGCCCTTCCCCTTTGGGGATCTCGCAATTTCTCCAGATACTTCCCCTCTGAACAACAGGACCTCTGGCTGAACTGATGCGCTGGTGAACCCGATGACGGACCTGAAAGAGGCGCGCCTGTCGGACGAGTTCTCTAGCAGCTTCAGAATCCCTTGGATCCCTAAGGTCGAGAACACGTAGGAGGAGAAGACGCCTGGGAAGTCGCCAAGAGGATGGATGAAGAGTCCGGCATCCTCGACGAAAAGGGGGGACTTCAAGATCCCGTAGGCAGAACCCGCTGTCTTCTGCGAAACGTAGTCCAGGGTTTCTGACTGGGGTTCATCAACGTCGAGGTCCAACATGCGTGGCTCGATGCCAAACTTCGGCAGAATCAGGCGGGCTTCCTCGAACTTCCCTCTGTTGCCCGTCACGAAAGTTAGCGAGATCGTCTGTCTTCCCTCCTCCTATACCTCCCTCTGCCCATGATCAGTTTAAGTCGTTCGATCGTTTCCCTGCATTTGGTCGAACCTTCCCCAAGATATCCGGACTCGAATTCTGCCCACAAGGACCCCCACCGTTCTCCGACCAGAGATTTCAGCGCACCCATCATCACGTTCAAGTCTTCAGCGAACTTCTCGATGTCGTTTGTCCTCTCGCTCAACCCGAAGTCCAGCAACACAACTTCATCTTGACTGACCAGAAGATTGGAGGGAGTCAGATCTCCGTGTGATATTCCATGCGTATGCAGTTTCCCGACAGCCAAACCCGCCTGTCGAACCCACGAGGCGTCGCCCTTCCTGAGCAACTCAGTCAGGGTTGGGCCTTCGACATAGGACATCAGTATCGTGCCAATCTTGGGGTCGATGTGAAAGATGTAAGGAGATCTGACGCCAGCCAGTTTGCACTCATACAACGACATGGCTTCACCGACAGTTCTGGAAACCCTCAACCCCTCGTCGAGCTCTTCATTCCTGTACGCTTTTGGGAGCCTCTGCTTGAGCACGACTCGTCTGCCCATCCAAGTGCCGAGCCAGATCTCTGACTCAGCTCCTGAGTAGAGTGACCTCTCTGGCTCAAACCCCTCTGGGAAGTCTGACCTCATCCGCTCTCCACCTAGACATGACGGTTGAACTCTCGACCGGGAGTGTGTCACCGTGAGCGAAGCTGTTCAGCCCGGTCAAAGCGATCATGACCCCGTTGTCGGAGTAGAACTTGGCAGGGTAGTCAAGGAACTTGGCCCCTCTCTCCTCACACATGATGCTGGCCATTTCCCTCAGCCTTGAGTTCGCCCCGACGCCTCCAGAGATGACCAGCTCATCCTTCTCAAGGTACGCCATTGCTCTCTCAGACGCCTCAAGCAACATGGCAAAGCAGATCTCTTGAACGGAATACGCCAGATCTTCAATGGGCTCTTTCCCTAGGAGCGACTCGAGAGCGGTCAAGGTACCTGAGAATGAGACGTTCATGCCCTTGACGGAATAGGGGAGCTGGATCAACCTCTTGCCTTTTGTGGCCAACTCCATCACAACTGGTCCTCCCGGGAATCCGACCCCAGCAGCTCTGACGAAGGAATCCAACATGTTCCCGAGGGCAATGTCCTCGGTCTCGCCGAAGACGACGTACCTCTGGTCTACCTCAGCGATTACCTGGGTATTGCCCCCAGACACGAAGAGGAAGATCGGATCGCGAGCTCCTGACATTTGCCTCGCGATCTCCAGATGCGCAACTGCATGATTTACTCCCACGAGGGGTCTGTTCAGGAAGAGGCTGAGAGATCTCGCTGCAGTCGCGCCAACCCTGAGGCATGGACCCAACCCCGGACCTCTTGAGAAGGCTACGACGTCTATGGCTGACGGTGCCATGCCCGCCTCACTGATCGTCCGCAAGACTACGGAAGAAGCTACGCTGTAGTGGTGCCTAGACGCGTCACGCGGGTGTATGCCGCCAGCCTTTGTCTTGTAGGACTCCCTCACGTCAGAGAGTACTCTACCACCCTCTCCAACCACTGAGCCGGCGAAGGTGTGAGCCGTCGACTCCAAGCCAAGGGCGTACAACTACACGTACTCTGTGTAGTAGCAGTGTCCGCAGTAATACCTTTTCTTTCCCTGCTCGTGCAGCGCCATGAAGCTGCCGCATCTAGGACATTTCTTCTTTAGCCGGGTGAGTTCACCCTTCCCGGCATCTATCTTGTAGTACTGCCAGGCGCCTCTAGTTGCCTTCTCCTTCGGCTTTGGCTTCTCAGCTACTGGAGGCTTTTCGGTCACTTCTTGGCACCTCCGGGTGTTCCGCTCTTGGCGGCCTTCGCCTCCATCCTAGTCTTCTTCAGCTGTTCCAGCGCCTGTTTCTTCTGTTCCATCTCAAGGTTGGCAATCATCACGTGCTTTGGCTCCCACTTCTTCGCCTCCTCCTCAGAGGGATAGACATGGGCAAGTCCTCTCACTTCCTGCGTGCCCGTGCGGTGCACCATGTTCACCACGACGGTTCCGCCAGAATCAAAACCGCCCTTCGCGGCAACGAGCTTCCTGACTTCCGTCATCGTCGGAGTAGGGCCGGGCTTTTCAAGCGTCACTGTGAAGCCCACGTCTTTCCTTCCAATCAGCTTCCTATCGGACGCCTCGGAGACTTCCACTTTCATTGGATGTGCTGCGCCGCGCAGGGGTGGGATTAATTGCTTTCGGCCTCAACGCTCGGCATCGAGCCGAGGAGTTCCGAGTTTCTCTTCTTGGTGTTAGCATCCACCTTCACGACTACGGCGCCTTCGCCTGGCTGGCCGTAGATGACCAGGTCTCCCTCGCTTGATAGGTCAATCGCGAACAGGGTTAGCAGATCCTCTTCCCCTTCGACTATCACGATGGCTCCGGAGCCGACCGACAGGGCGTCTCTCATGACGTCAAGCGCTGCCGGATTCAGGTATCCTCTTGGGTTGCTCGTCCTGAACACTTTGCCCTCGACCGATCTCCGGATCCTGACAGCCCTTCTGCGAATCTTGGAATCAATGACCGCAACCTCGAAAGGTATCCCCCCTCGGATCAGGGTCGAAGTCACTACGTCACCCACGCAGAAGGAGACGCGGACACCCGTTCGGAGGAAACGTTCCTTCAGGATTGCCGGGATGGCCCCGCTGGGCTTTGCGATCAGCTCTCCAAGCGGTCTCGCCACCAAGCGTCTTTGTGCCGTAGTAGGACGAAGCATCGTGGCGCTGTGTTCATCTTGCCTTGATGGCATACCTGCCAACTTTCTTCGCTCCTATCAGCTTTGCCAAGGAGGACTTTCCGGGGTCGAGCACGAAGATGACGCCAGACCAATCCGTTGTGAAGTCCTTGGAGCCACAGTTCGGGCATACTTGTTCGTCTGTTATGAATTTGCACTGGAGACAGGCTCTCTCTTTCATGCAGCGACACCCGCGGTCAGTTTTTTGAGATCTTGGGCTATCCAGTCTTCCTTGCCCAAGAAGGGCTGCCTCGTCGTGACGCCGACTCTATCTCCTCCACCCACGCCTCCGATGGACACTGCTGTGACCCTCAGTCTTATCCAATCCCCAACGGAGAGCACTCGACCTGACTTCCTTCCGACGAGAGTGGCTTGTTCCTTGTTGAAGTCGACATAGTCATCCAGTATCGAACTCACGTGAAGCAGAGCTTCGAACGACCCTATCCTGACGAATGCGCCGTACTCCTCTATCTCCACCACCTTGCCCAACATCACTTCTTGGACCTCTAGGAGGAAGGTGAGCACTCTGAAGGAAACGTTGTGATAGGATCCTCCCTCTCCTGGGGCGATCTTCCCCATGTAATCAAACTTGAAGTCAACGATGCAAACAACAAATCCCAGATCCTCGAAAACCATTCCCTCGTATTTATCCTCCAAGAGCCTTCTGACTGACTCTTGGACTGGACTCCCGTACATATCAGGAGGGACCTTTATCACATCCTCTAGAGAAAGTAGCCTAAACAACTGACCCTCGGGGAAAGTTCCCCTCTATTCTTATTCTTTTTCCTTTTGAGACAAAAACCACCGGGATTCTCCTCTTCCTCAGCTCTCTTCTCAGGACTGAGTCAGCAGTGGCGACCGCAGCACCGTTTTCCGCGGCCAAACTCGCTATCTGCTCGTCCGTATTGGTCGCAGTCGAGTGCAGCACTCTCAGGTCTTTGGAGAAGGCGAGCGCCTTCTCAGCCGCCATGGACAGGGAGGGGCTTCTCCCTCGGCGGATGGACTCAAGTTCCCTTACGACGCCGTCCGTAACAGCAAAAGTGACAGGGACTAGCACATTTTCCTGCACTCCTTTGACAAAGTCCACGCCAGTCTGGAAGGGGTAAATCAGGGCACTGGTATCGAGTATCACTACTATGGCGGCCTTTGGCTTACTCACGCCACTATCCCGTGCCCTATCAGGCGCCATCTTCGTTCTATCTGCCTACTGACGGCTACTCTCTGACCGACCTCTGCGACCACCGGGACAGCAAGTTCCAGCTCCACTACTCCGGCCTTCTTGGAGGTCACTGTGCCCCTCGTGAGACCGACGCCGACATTCAAGTTCAGCTGCTCCCCCATGGAGACCGGCTTCACCTCTTGGAGTTCAGGCGTGCCCAACAATCTCTCGAACAAGCTCAACTCAAGCTTGATCGTCTTCACAACTGGAAGCGGGTGATCAGCTCGAGTTAGCACCGACCCTGAGAGTCTATCATCCTTGGTCAGCGATGGGTCCAGGCCAGTTCCCACTGCAACGAGACCTCCAGAGTCGGCCTCCTGCACCAAGGTGCCGTCGAACATCAGGGAATCGGCTCTACAGCGGATTGGCTGGCTTGAGAAGTTGCCTGCCTGTCCGGTTATCAGGCCCGGACTGATCATGATCTGATCACCCACTTTGACCTTGCCCTGAAGTATGGACCCGCCCACCACGCCTCCCTTGAGTTCTGCCAAGGGCGCCCCCGGCCTGTTTATGTCGAAGGATCTGATGATGGGCATCTTCAAGGGAGCGTTCGGATCTCTAGCCGGAGTGGGGAAGTCCTTCTCCATCCTGTAGAGGAGAACATCGATGTTCAATAGCCTCTGAGCTGAGACCGGGATGATCGAGATGTCGGAATAACCGGCCTCTTTCAGGAAGCTGGATATCTCCTTGTAGCTTTCCATGGCCCTCTCCTTGCTCACCAAGTCTATCTTGTTCTGTACCACGATCATCTTGTGGAGGCCCAAGATCTTTGCCGCATAGAGGTGCTCCCTGGTCTGGGGTTGAGGGCAGGATTCATCAGCTGAGATCACCAAGAGCGCGGCGTCGATCACGGCCGCACCACTAAGCATAGTTGTCATCAAGACCTCGTGACCGGGCGCGTCAACGAAGGATATGCTCCTGACGTATTCGCATTTGTGACCTTTAGGGCAGGTGTTCTTCGTGAAGAAGACGTACGGTGGTTCGCAGGTGGGACAGCGGAATATGCTGACTGAAGCATACCCCAACTTTATTGTGATGTTCCTTTCCAGCTCTTTGCTGTGCCTGCTCGTGAAGACGCCGGTGATGGCCTTGACTAGGGTCGTCTTGCCATGATCCACATGCCCTATCGTGCCGATGTTTATCTCCGGCTTCCTCACACCATCTCTTGCTCTACTCATCTCACTCTGTTCTTACGACGTTAACCTGAGCCGTGTCCTCTGATATAGTTTCTCCCCTGACGGGCATCCGGAGCAATTCTCCCTTCTTGGCCTGCCTCGCGCCTCTTCCCTTGTTCAGCAGGATTCTCTTCTGCGCCGCACCGTGTATGCCCTTGAACATCGGAAAGCCGGACGTGTCACTTCCTCCAGCTATCCTGTACTTGCCCTCCTTCTTGCCTATGAGAGAACCCTCTATTG
>CAZXBW010000019.1:0-11982 GCA_964639105.1 uncultured Nitrososphaerota archaeon
TCCGGCTGAGGCTGAGATCGAGTTCCTGAAACGTCCCTCCAACAGGGTCTCCTTCGATGACAACTCGCAACCATTTGGGCCCTCAGCTCCTTTGAAGAAGTTCGATATTGCATCGGTGAAGGTTGACCACCGAATCGAGAAGGCCTATTATGATAGGGATCTTAAGGCAGGTGAAGCCGTCTATGACCTTTATGGCTCTGGTCTACAGGTATCTAGATTACAGCGTGCGTTCAGCATGGGGATATTCGGGATCCAGAGGAACAGGCGGATGGTTCCCACCCGCTGGAGCATAACCGCAGTCGATGATTCCTTGGCCAAGAGGACGAGGGAAACAGTGGCCACCTACCCTGAGTTAGGTGAGTACAGACTCCATCACTCGAGGAGCATGGGCAACCTCTATGCGGTTCTTCTCATGCCCGGGCCTTGGAGCTACGAGATGATCGAGGTATTCCACAAGGGGTCGATCTGGAACACATGGGGGGACGAGATCGCTATGGGAGGAGATTCCGAGGGGCCAGAAGGGCGGACCACCTACGCATCGATAGGGGGATGTTACTACGCAGGCAGGCTGGGTGCGCTTGAGCACTTGGAGTCGATCCACAGAAATGCCACCGTCGTGATCATCAGAGAGGCTCTTCCCTCATATGTTCTGCCAGTGGGAGTGTGGACCGTCCGGCAGGGCGTCAGAGACGCCTTGACTCACAGTCCGCTCAAGTTGGGATCGCTTGAGACCGCGATTTCGGAACTCTCAAGTCTTCTCAGAGGACCTGCCGCGGCTATCATGAGAAGCTCCAAGATCATACGTGGTCTGAGAACTCAGACAAGAATCACGAGCTACTTCTAGGCCAATTTCCTTCTTTCTAGCTCGCGGACGGATCGATCGCTCAGCTAAAATAGGCTCCGACAGGTTCACCTTCCTCCGAGCGCTCTCCCCCGAGATCTACCGACTTTATCTTGTGCGCTGCTTTGAGATCATCAGAGAAGGCTGCCAACTTCGGGTTGAGGTGCACAGGACCATCGATCGGTGAATTGAGGCTCAGGCCGAGTTCCTTCTTCTTCCTCCATATGTCGGAGTTCGCCTTGAGGAGCAGCGACAGTAGTCGCCTGTCCTCATCGGAGACCGCTTGCATGCCGCTCGGGAACCTCTGTTCCAAGATCTGTTGGCCGTAGAGTTGCCTGCACGTGTAGTCCGTGATTGCCGGTATGACTGGATGCAGTGTGATCAGGACAAGCCTCAAGATCTCATGCAGGGTCGCTCTTGCGGACTTTTCGCCAGGGCCATCTAGCTCCGAGTATAGCCTAGGTTTCGCCATCTCCAGATAGTGATCAGCCAGTATGTTCCAGACAAAGTCTCTCATGATCGAAGCTGACCCGAACGGATCCAAGTCCTCGTACTCCTTCTCAGCATTGGCAACGGCATCGAGGGCGATCTGCAGGAAGAGCTTGTCAAGAGGATGGGTGACGCTGCCTCTCGGCTCGATCGGGAACTGCGACGCGAACCTGCATATGTTCCACAGCTTCGTGATGAAGAGTGAAGCGCCCCTGACCCTCTCTTCTGAGAACCTGTAGTTGTAGCCGAGTTTGCCCTCTGACGCCGCCCAGAGCCTGAACGCATCCACTCCGTATTTCTCGATCATCTGCTCGGGATACACTGCGTTGCCCTTCGACTTGTGCATGGCCTCACCCTTCTCGTCCAAGCCCATCCCGCTGATCCTAACCTGCTTGAATGCCTTGTCACCCAGAAGCAGAAATGTCCTGAGGATCGAGTAGTAGAGCCAAACTCTGACTATGTCAATGCCTTGCGGTCTCATCGAGGCCGGTCGTAACTTGTTGAATAGCTTCTCGTCCCGCCCGTAGCCTATGATGTAAAGCTGAGAGACACTAGAATCCATCCAAGTGTCCAGCACCCTTGTCTCTCCCACGAACTCTGTTGCCCCGCACTTGGCGCACCTGGACCCGGCCGGTGGATCTTCTCGCCAAGGTTGATAGTATCTGCCCTTAGGGGGCAAGAACGGTGTGCTACATTTCTTGCAGTACCAAATCGGAATCTCTGTCGCGTAGTATCTCCTTCTGGATATCGGCCAATCTTGCATGATGCTGTCTATCCAGTTGTAGAGCACCTGCTTCGACCAGGGAGGGTGGAACTCCATCGAGTCAGCCATTCTCCTAACATCTTCCCTGAAGTCGAGTTGCTTGACGTAGAGTTCCTTTGTGTCGACAATCTCCACTGGTTCGTGACATCTCCAGCATGTCGGGGTTCTGTGACTTATGTTCTCTTCTTTGGAGACAAGCCCTTCCTTCCTCAGCTTCTCGATCACGAGCCTTCTTCCCTCCGCCACTGGCAGCCCTGCGAACTCACCTGCCGCCTCGGTCAAGTTGCCCTCATTGTCGATCGTAGTCCTAGCCTGGAGTCCCATCTCTCTGAATAACCTGACATCAGTGAGATCTCCGTAGCTGCACATCATGACGATGCCCGTTCCGAATTCTATCTTCGCCACAGGATGTGAGACTATCTTGACCTCTTGACCGAACAACGGCACGATCGCTGTGAGCCCCTCAAGCGCCATGTAACGCTCGTCATCCGGGTTGAAGATCAGGACCGCGCAAGCAGGTAGCAACTCTGGCCTTGTTGTGGCGACCGTGACATCTTTTCCGGTCTCTTTTACCCTGAACTTGACATACGTCAGCGAGGAAGGCCTGTCCTGATATTCGATCTCGGCGTCTGCGATCGGGGTTCCGCAGCGAGGGCACCACGAGGTGGGCCTGAAGTCCTCGTACACCAGCCCCTTGTTCCACATCTCTATGAACGATGCTTGCGTGACCGCTCTGTATTCCGGCGAATCGGTCCTGTAGAAATTGACCAGATCCATTCCCATTCCCAGATCTCTAACCTGAGATAGGACATCCCCTTCAACGGAGTCCAGGTACTCCTTGCAGAGCTTGAGGAATTCGGCTCTGGGAATATCCTTGGCTCTCACGTTCTTCGTCCGCTCCACAACCACCTCGATCGGCAGGCCGTTTCTGTCTGCGCCGAAGGGGAACAACACGTTGTATCCCTTGAGCCTCTTGTACCTGGCTACCATGTCGATCTGCGCGTAGTGGGCTGCACCACCCACGTGCCATTTGTCCGTCAGGTAGGGCGGTGGTGTGTCGATCGAATACACCTCCCCTGGCTTGCTGGGGTCAAAGCTGAAGGCCCGTCCGGCGTGCCATGCGTCTATAGTGGACTTCTCGAGTTCGTGAGTCCACCGCGGGCTGTCTATCTTGGGAGTCCTTCTCTTCTGACTCATTTCCTCTCAGCACCTCTCGGGACGAGACCGAGGGCCGCAGTAGGTGAGGGGGTTCTCATTGAGAGCGGTCGCGAGACCGAGCTGATTTAAGTCTAAGCAAGTCAGCACTCAACTGCTTTAAGTTCTTCGCGTGTGGAACAAGGTCGTGTCCCGAATAATCGAGGCCCGATCCTTCCTGCTCAGGATCACCAGAGAGAAGCCGTTCAGGTCATCCGTCAGATCGAGTCGAATCTCAGAGAGCATCATTGTCCGCCTGAAGGATGATGAGAATACCGTGGGGTGGGGCGAAGGAGTTCCAACGCACCCGTACTTCGCAGGGGAGACGATCGAAAACCTCACAGTTGTGTTGGAGGCAATGTCGAGGCTGGCTGTTGGAAGGAATCCTTCAGAACTGGGCGATACGATCAGAGTCATCCGAGAACCCACGCCAGAGTCTAGGTCGGCGCTCGCCGCAATGGACATTGCGCTACATGACTTATTTGCCAAGAAGTTGGGCGTTCCCCTGAATCGTCTGTTCGGCCACACGAAGGATGCGATAGAAACAGACTATACGATAGGGATTGAGACTCCCCAAGAGGCGGCGTCCCAAGCGAGGCAAAAGGTCGCCGAGGGGTTCAAGATGATTAAGCTCAAGGTGGGGACGGGCGTGAGAGAGGACATCGAGCGCGTGAAGAGGGTGAGCAACATTCTCGGAGAAGCCCGACTCAGAGTCGACGCAAACCAGGCTTACTCGCTCAAGGAGGCGATCGAATTCTGCGGGTTTCTGTCGAAGGTGGAGAACCTCGAATTCTTGGAACAACCGCTGCCCAGAGGAAAGACCCAGGAGACAGCCGCGCTCAGGAAAAAGACGGACGTCAGGATTATGCTGGACGAGGGGGTCAGAGATGCAGGCGAAGCCTTCACGGCCTTGAAAGCGGGGGCTGCTGACTATGTCAACGTGAAGTTGATGAAGTGCGGCGGCATAGCCGAGGCTTCGAAGATAGTCTCGGTCTGTGAAGCAAATGACGTCAAGTGCATGGTCGGATGCTATTCGGACAACAGCATTGGCATAGCCGCAGCGACCCACTTCGCGCTCGGCCATGAATCGGTACAGTTTGCCGATTTGGACTCCGATCTGATGGAGACCAAGCTGCTCGCAAAATCGGGAGGGGCATGGATCAGGGATGGCTCCAGGGGGGTTGGGCTGTCTCCTGGGCTCGGCATAACAGACGTCGACCAATCCATTCTGACGCGCGAACTCTTCGTTATCAAAGGCTCTTGATGCTTCGCGCTAGGACGAATGCGATTGCCTTCTGAACAGATCCTCTATCGTTTCCCTCCTCTCGCACGGCCATGCTTTTCCCTCACTGACAGCGACCGTGGCAGGTCTCAATCTTCCGTTGTAGTTGCTGCTCATCGCTGAACCATATGCACCCGCGTCGAGGAGCAAGAGTATGTCACCGCGTTCCGTCTTCGGAAGATCATAGCAGCCGAACGTGTCTCCCGACTCGCAGATAGGACCGCCGACGAAGTATCTCTGTTTGTGCCCCGAAGATCTTGACGCGTTGATGACCCTGTGCTCATCGGAGTACAGGGCGGTCCTCATGAAATCGCTCATGCCGCAGTCGGTGACCACCCAGTTCACTCCTGAGGTCTTCTTGACGTAGAGAACCCTCATCGCCAGGATTCCGGCTTGGGCCACCAAATACCTGCCGGGTTCCAGGGCCAACTCGGAGGAGTCTGGCCAAGCGCGAGATCGGACCACGGGTTTGACGACCTTGCTCACGTAGCTCTCAGGCTCTAGAGGTGGCTTCCCCTTAGCATAGTCCAGTCCCAATCCTCCTCCCACATCTATGATCTCCGGAGCCCTCCGGAGTATCTTGCGGTAAACACTGACGCACCGCATCAGCGTGCGGTATGCGGCCCTGAAGTCCGATGGTCTGCTGATCTGTGAGCCGAAGTGCAGGTGGATGCAGACCGCGTTCAGCGACTTGTTCCTCTTGGCTAACCGAAGGGCCTGTCTGAACGACGGCGGGTCCAGGCCGAACTTGCTGCCTTTTGAACCCGTACGAAGATAGCCATGGGTCCGCGCTGCAACTCCTGGGTTGATCCTGAATCCGACATTCGCCCTACGTGCCAGCTTCTTGCACGCTTCGGCTATCATCTGCAGTTCTTGGATCGATTCAACGTTCAGCGATCTCACTCCCCACCTGATGGCTGCCTCGATCTCGTCTGTGCTCTTGCCTGGTCCGTTGAACACAACGTCGTCTGGGGAGAACCCGGCCCTTTTCGCCGCTTCCATTTCTCCAAGCGAGACGACCTCGGCTCCTCCGCCGAGCTGAAGCACCTTCCTGAGGACCGCCAGAAGGGGGTTGGCCTTAGTGGCGTAGAGGATCTTGTGGTCTATGTTGGCTCGGAGCAGGGCTCTGTGTAATCTGGTGAAATTGTATTCCATTGAGTCTAGGTTGATGATGTACAGCGGTGTTCCGAACTCGCGTGCTAAGTCAGGCGGGTCTAGCCCGAAGGAGACACGCCGTGTTAGCATGTGGTTTATCGTTGCTGTTCGGATATTAGCGTTGACTTCTGCTTGGCATGAGGAAAGGGGACAACCCAGATTGGCCATGTGCTTTGGATTCAACCTCTTCTTCGGTGAACCCAAATGGCTCCAGTATAGAGTGGCCCGCCCTTATCAGGGCTGTCTCGTAGAATTCCAAGTCAGGGGCTGAACTGACCAATTCCGGCGGTTGCGGGCCGTCTTCGGTCATAATGAACGAAACTTCCATGCCTGGCATCAACTTTCCACCTTCATGTTCTATGAACTGAGAAGCCAGAGCTTGGACGACTCTGTGCCTGTACTCGTTTGGAGAACGAGAGAGCTTCTTTTTGATCACCAGTAACTCGGGCTGAACGCTTCCTTCTCTGAGCTTCTTCAGGCTGGATCTCAGGCCATCAATAGCAACTACTGGAGCTTCATCAAGACCAACCTTGGACATCGACTCCAATATGGAGAGCTGTGAGATCGATACGAATGGTGGAGTGTCGCTCCTTCTCGCCTCTATGCCTCTGACCTTTATCCCACCTTCCTTTGTCACTCCGAAGTACCTGGTCGGGACAGGCACATTTGGGTTGGTTCTGGAATTGAGGAACGCCACCCACCTGTAATCCGCCTTCAACTTCGCCGGTACCCCAACCGTTTCCGACATTCTCCTGACCAGTGATTCGTGGTCCGTTTCTCCTCCCCTCACCCATATGGCATCGACTATCGCATGCACGACTTTGAACCCCATGGACTCCGCCAATCCGATTACATTCAGGAGCGCTTCCCTTGCGAAGGCCGTGGTAGCCATGTGAGCCTCCACCCGACCGAACTTCGCCTTTCTGAACCCCAAGTAACCGAACGCTGAGCACAAGATCAATTTCATCGCCTTCTGTCTCCTATCGTACACATCGTCCTCCTTCGACGACATATGAGAACAGGCTATTCTCCTCCTCAGCAGGAAGGCGACGGCGTCTGAAACTATTCCGAACCTGTTGGAAGCTATGCCGAGGTCGAGCTCCGGAACGGTCATGTCGCCTTCGACCGCCATAGAACTCATGGTCTCAGACGAGATGTTCCTCATCGCTATTAGAGAAGGGTACAGCGACACGAAGTCGATCTCCACGACGTCTTCGTGAATTCCCGGAATCGGATTCATCACGAATCCTCCCCTGTCTGATCTGATCAGCGAAAGAATGCTCTTGAAGTATTCTGGTTGATCTCCCTCCATCGGTATGGCTATGTTCCTCTTGAACGCCACCAGATCCTCCAACGACGACATTATCCCTCCTATGCTGGTCCTTGCTGTTTTCTGGACCGAGACACAACACGAACGCGAAAGGTCAAACACTCCATCGAGACCTCCTTCCGGAAGTCCCATGAAGTTATCCAAGTCTATGTGATACCTTCCTCTCAACAGGGCTGGTCTGTACTTCCATCGGACCATACCGTAGCTGGTGAACGAGAAGCCCCCTCCGCCAAAATCCATTTTCGACATGTCTCTGTTCAGCGAGAAGTTCTCTGAAACTCCCAGTTGATCTGCGCTCTTCTCCATCGACTGCAATAGGAAACCGTCTCCTCCTCTCGTAAACAGTATGTCTACTCCTCGCCTCAACACTTCATCGGACAGGGAGATCAACTCCTCCCCTTTCCTCGGATCGTAGGAAACCGTCTCGGCTCCTTCGAACGAGAGGTTCAGTTCCTCCAGATCCCCTGTTTTGAACGGGCGCGAGGTCTTGGCGCTCAGCAGTGCGCGCTTGAACTCGGGCATGTCGTACTCAAGTGATTCCAGATCGTCCCTGAGCTGAAGCTCGAAGCTCCCTGAAGTCCTTCTTGCGTCCACCCTAGCTAGAGGAAAGAGACCTCTTTCCATCAAGAACTGACGCTCGACCTCGATGTCCGCGTCAAATGCGATCAAGTCTCGATCCTCGAGCAATTTCTTCAAGAGATGCTTCTTTGACGGGCCGTCCCTAGCTCTGACCATCAGCATCCGTTTGAACTTTCCCGAAGGCAGACTCTTCTGCACGAACTCAGAGCATGTCGCCCCCATTCCTAAGACGCGCTCACGCATCACCTCCAACTTCCAAGAAGGTGCCAGTAACAAAAAATACGGCTCATATTCGAACAGGAGTTTTATCGTTGAGCCAGTTTCCGATTTGAACCACACTGCTACTAAGCCTGGTCCATCTTGGTGCACGTCCAGTATCCAGCCTCTCACCTGTGACCGCACCTCCTCAGACTAGCCCTTCATCGAAAGACCGAGCGCAGCAATTTCAAGCCTCAGCATCTATTATCCACCGTTCTTGTTCATCGCATTCTTCAGGTCGTTCAGTTCGGTCTTCAGATGTATGGCCATCAAAATCAGCGCGGTTTCACTTGGCAATGGGCCGGGCATCAGCGATCCAGCGTCCGACCTAGTGGAAACTACGTCCAAGAGGTTCTTCAATGCCGACCTTTCCTTCTCAGGCAGCACCTTCATCATCTTGAGACACTCACTAGACCATTCCTTCGTGAAGTCTCTGAAGGTCGGAGTAGACCTGCCCATATTACAAATCCTGTTGGAAGAGAGGATGCGATATTATTGCATGAGAGCCCTCAGACTTGGTGAGAGAGGGGCCGAAGAAAGTGTAGACGGTGTGGTCCCAGATGCGTGCAGTTCCTCAAATTCGTCCGCAGCAGAGATGGCCGAGCCTAGGAGTCCACTTGATCCCTTGTCGTCTGCAGATCTGAATATCAGCTCGCATGTCAGATTGCGAGAGTTGCTCTTCATTTGCCAGACCGATTGAGTGAACCTTCTCGCCCTGTCCGCGAAGTTCGTTTCATCCAGAAAGAGTTCGTGAATATCAACAACAAGGAGGGCGTTAGCCTTCGATTCCAGCGCGACTCTTGGGCCTATTTCCGACATGAGGTTCTCGGCTTGGAACATGTTGAACGCTCTTGAGAGGTAAATCCCCCGGAGGGCATCTTGAGGGTTCATACCTCTCGAAGCTGCTATCAGCGACAAGGCCACCACGTCCAGAGAATGCTCTGAGCTGACTATCATGACTTTGCCTTGCTCCCTGTAACTTATGATCCTCTCCTCGACCTGTTTTGAATCGGGTGAGGCGACTATCACCCGTAACATGCCCAGATGATCGCGCCAGAATCCTTTGCTGATGGATTAGTCTTAGAATTGTCATGCCATCTGCGTGTCCGTTGGATGAAAGTGCAACCCGACCGATAAACCAATTAGGCGATAGCGAATCGCGATACCAAGTTGAAGGTAAAGACAAGCGAAATCAAACTCTCCACCAGCGAGGAAGGAGACATAGTGGACATCACTGAGAAAGTAGAGGCCGAGACCAAGGAGAGCAAACTGAGTAACGGCATAGTCACGATCTTCGTCCCGGGTTCCACGGGAGCTGTCACCACCATAGAGTACGAGCCGGGTCTCCTCAGGGATCTTCCGGCCGCTCTGGAAAGGGTGGCACCGAAGGGCGCGAACTATGAGCACCAGAAGATGTGGCATGACGGCAACGGTCATTCACACGTCAGGGCATCCATGATAGGGCCCAGCCTAACAGTCCCCATTGTGAACGGACACCTCTCTCTTGGAACTTGGCAACAGATCGTGTTCCTCGAGTTAGATGTCAGACCAAGGGAGAGGTCGCTGATACTCACGATGATCGGGGAATAGATCCCGAAATCACTGCACTTTCGCGCCTGTCCTCCTCACCGCATCCACAAGTTCGGGAGAGAGTCGAGAATGATACTTCTCAAGAGCCGCCAAGACCGACCCCAGCCATGGTCCCATCATGGGTTTCCCGATGTGAGCGTTTGGCGCGACGGCGTTGATGGCTTTGGTCAGTGGAGCAGTGATGATTTCGCCGGCCTTGAACACCCCACCAATCGTGGCTACCGGGAAAGACCTTCCCTGCATTGACAGCCTGCGTATCACCGTGTTGACCATCAACGACAGTCCCTGAACTGCCTCGTCAACTATTCTCGCCGCCACCGGATCGCCTTCTTGAGCTGCCTTCGTGACGACGGGAGCCAAGGCTGCGATGTCGGTGACAGACATCTTCTCGGCATAGATCTTTCTGATTATGTCGTCAACTGATTCCACACCGAGCGCTTCCATTATCCTGTCCTCGAGCATCGTCTTCGGGAGCCTTCCGTCAAAGGAGTACAACGAGGCTGTCAGGGCCTTCCTTGCGATCTCGTATCCACTGCCGACATCATCCAGTATGTTGCCCCAACCGCCTACCCTGACCGTATTGCCCTCTCCATCCGTTCCGGCAGAGACTGACCCCGTGCCCGCTATCAGTATGGCACCTGCGGCTCCCCCCGTGGCACCGTACAACGCGTTTCTCGAATCATGCACAACCAAGAACCTCTTGGCTATCTCGGTCTTCGGCAGCTCTCGGCTCAAGATGACCTCATCGTATCTGCAGTCCAGACCGGCAAGCCCGGCGACAGCAACCTCGACCGTGATAGGCTCGTTGACCCGAGTCGCTGCGTCCTGAAATGACTCAATGATCGCGTGCTTCGCCTTTTCGATGCCAACAACATGATAGTTGGACGGTCCTCCGATGCCATCGGAGACTACTATCCCATCCAATGTCGCTATCACAGCCTTCGTCTTTGTGGCCCCACCATCGAATCCGACGACTGTCCTCATGCCCAGAAGGGTGCTGAACTTGAGGATAAAAAAGAGCACCGGCCAAGGCACCTGCGGGCTTATCTACCCCAGCAGTAACAACGCCGCAACAAGTTGGGAGAGTTCTTCTTTCTGACAGGACCGCCTAGATCCGGAAAGACTACTGTGATCAATGAGGTCATTGACAGGGTCAGAGCAAGGGGCATTAGGGTCGGAGGGATGACCACTTCGGAAGTGACGCAGGACGGCGTCCGCACGGGGTTTCAGGTCAAGGACATATCGAATGGCCGAATGGGCATGCTCGCCCAAGTCGGCGGACCAGCCGGTCCGAGAATCGGCAAGTATACTGTGAATCTGTCCGACCTAGAGGAGATAGGGGTCAAAGCAATAGAGAATGCGAAAGAGAACGCAGATCTGATAGTTGTGGACGAAGTTGGCCCGATGGAGCTCACAAGCAATGCGTTCGTCAACGCAGTTGAGAAGGCGTT
Organism: uncultured Nitrososphaerota archaeon; assembly: GCA_964639105.1. Lineage (GTDB taxonomy): Archaea > Thermoproteota > EX4484-205 > EX4484-205 > JAAOZO01 > JBGOYZ01. Next base: position 10,933 of record CAZXBW010000019.1, read on the forward strand.
GGGTTCGGCCAAGCCCGTGCTCCTCACGTTGCACTGGAGAGCCTCGCATCCGCTTCTTGACAGGATCAGGAAGGAGGCACCTGAGAGGCTGACAACCGTCACCGCTGAGAACAGAGACGGGCTGGCCTCAGAGATTGAGGACAGGCTACTCAAAGCGATCCTCATGAGGAAAGGATAGTGATGAAAACGCCCGATACCAACGTGTCAACCAGTACATCTCCCGCAAAAGAGGCGAACAGAAATGCAAGGATGTCATACGCCTTGAGTTTTTTCATCTCAGTATTCGCGGCAGTGCTGGTTCCAGTCGTGCCCCTGCTCGCGTTCAATATGGGAGCCAGCCAGTTTGAGCTTGGCCTGATAGGGGCCGCTATCCCAGTGACGTATGTGCCGCTGGCCCTGATGTCGGGTCCTCTTTCTAATCGCATCGGCAGGAAGAAGCTGATTGTGCTGAGTTGTCTCGTTTACTCTCTGGCCTGTGCGACCTACGCCCTGTCGTCAACTCCACAGCATCTGATGGTAGGAAGACTGTTGGAGGGTGTATCGACAGCGATGTTGTGGCCTGCGGTTGAGGCATTGCTAGCTGATAGCACTGACATCGGCGGTAGCAAGCTTGTGTCGAATTTCGGCGTCCTGTGGAGTTCGGGCAGTCTTCTAGGTGGATTGCTGTCCAGTTTGGCGTTGGCAGTAGGGAGCTACGGAGTTGTCTTCATCCCGTGCGCCGGTTTCTCGTTACTGATGGGCGCCGCGTCGGTTTTCGGACTATCAGAAAAGAAGACCACGACAGCTGTGACGAATGTGAAGGACGGCCCGCCAGTCCCTGCAAGGAGTATGCTGACGACCTGGGGAGTCGCCATGATCTACGCGGTATGCCAAGGGATGATATTCTCGCTGTACCCACCATACGCGGAGATCGCGGGAATACCCGGTGCTCTGATCGGCCTGGCTATTGCCCTTGGGCTTGCCGGCAGGACAATCACGTTCTATCTATACAGATTCTTGAAAGTCAAGTTCAAGACTGATGTCCTGCAATTGCTTGATGAGACGATTGAA
>CAZXBW010000020.1:0-6409 GCA_964639105.1 uncultured Nitrososphaerota archaeon
TCCCTCTTGCGCTCTCCGGTCATGGAATACAATGTCAGATGTGGGACGAGGAACGTGATGCCCAAGACGAAGTGAAAGTCGGAGATCCATTTCTGGTCTTCGAAGGTCATGGTGTGTCCACTGCATCCAAATATCTCGCACATCAGTCTCTTGCGGCCGAATTGACGGCCGGCGCTTGAGAGCTGCTTCAACGTCAGCGGGTTCGCTATGTTCCTGCCCAAGTGATCAATCCCGGGGACATGCATGTATTCGTAGTGAGGCATTGCGGCTCCGATCACTCTCACTTGGTTCGGAAGGGTGTCCTCTGACAGGTAATGGCCTGTCAGCTGCAAGCCCACTTTTTCGCATCCGGATGCCAGCGGGATTGTCCAAGCCTCTATGAATCTCCGCGTGACGGTCTTCCAGAAGTCGTGTCTCACCTTCACGGTCTCGTTGCCTTGATAGAAGAGGTACGGCAACTTCTCCAACAAGTCGTATCCGTTCTTCTCCTTGAAGTATCCCCCGAAACCTGTTGTCCAAGGAGGCCCGCCACTGGTTGAGAAGTTCGGCTCATCCGTGAATATCCCTGGCATGAACTCACCGAAATCCTTCCTGAACTTCTTGGCGTACGCTTCATGAGTGACCTTCAGGAAGGTCTCAGTTACCTCCGGGTTGAGAAGGTCAACGTAGGTTTCTCCGTTGAACCAAGGACTCTCCTTGTCCTCACCCGACAGGAACGCAAGGAGTTCGCCCTCTCCGACGGGTTCCCCCCAAGGGAAGACCTTCGACAGGTGTGCGATCTTCCCATCAGGTGCTGTCTTCACAGAGAAGACGGCCAGCAGGTCGGGATTCTGCTTCAGCGTGGCAAGTTCTGATTGAGCGACCTTCCTGAGTTCGATACTTCTCGCCCTGAAATTCCTTGATTTCTCCGGGACGAGTCCGCCAGCGAATCCGCTGGGCCATTTGTCCTCGTCGTAGAGCCAAGACTCCATCCCGATCTTCTTCCCTTCGTCCAAGCAGGCTCCGATCATCTTCATCCATTCCTCGGACAGGTATTCTGTGACCAGACCGACCCTCGAGTGCATGAAGTATCCTCCGAATCCCTTGTCCTTCATCTCCCTGACCTGCCACCTCAGCTCCTCCTCCTTCAAAGCGTCATTCCAGGACCAGAACGGGGAAGGCCTGAACTGCTTTGGTGGGTCACGAAATGCTTGAACCAGGTCATCCTTCATGATGAGCCACGTTCTCTCTAAGAATAAAGCACTTTAGCCCAGCGAGAAACGCTTTTCTACTTCGACGAGATGTCTTCCGATGAATTGTCCGACTTTCAATTCATTGAGCTTGAAAAGATTCCCGAGGGTCAAGTGTTCTTCGACGGTATGCCTGACACTGGCCTAGTCGGCACCATCGCAGCCCAGCATGTAGTGGCATCCAAGAACATGTCGCTCTCCACCAGGATAGACTCAGATCTCTTGCCACCAGTGGTGGTGGTGAAGGACATGGACCTGCTGGAACCGATGGTCCTCTACAGGTCAGGAGATCTCTCAGTCCTGACTTCGGAAGTGCCCATACCGACCGAAATCGCGAAGCCTTTTGCGAAGGAGCTGGTGGGCTGGATCTCAAGCAAGAAGTTCAGGGCTGTGATCTCACTAGGCGGAGTTGCCGACCCGAACAGGCCTGAGACGGAGAACCCAGAGGTCCTCTATGTGACGAACGCAGCGAAGGTGTTCTCATCAGAGATTGACCTGAGCAAACTCAAGACGCTTGACTCCGCCTTCTTGGTTGGTTCAAAGGCAGCGTTTCTGCTTGAGTGTTTCAGGGCCAACATTCCGACTTTGGGTGTCTTCGCCCAGTCCTTCCCGAACTATCCGGATCCGGGGGCGTCAGCCTCTGCCCTGAGTGCTCTCAGCGGAATGAAGGAACTCAAGGTGGATCTGACAGAGCTTGTGAAATCAGGGGAGGAGATGCGCGTTAGGTTCAGGGATCTGATGAGGAGGACCACGGGCGAGATGGAGAGAGCGCAGAAGTCGAGGGAACTGGAATCGCCCTCGCTCGTTGTGTGAGGTGATCGAGATGAGCTTCTGGCTTTCGGACGAATCGGATGACAAGTTCAGGAAAATGATGGCAGAGGCGAGGAGAATGGAGGATAGGACTCTCAGGGCGTTGAAGGAATTTGAGCACACGCAGGGTTGCATGGTTCCTCTCTATGAGTTCAGGGCCACTCCTGACGGGTATGCCATAACCGTGGACATGCCAGGCGTGAAGAAGGACGAGGTGACTCTGCTGTTCGAAGGAGATCACATCGCAATCACAGCTCCGTGCGTGACAGAGGCGGGGAAGAAGAGGCAGGGCAAGAAGGTCCGATACTTCATCGATCTCACGCTACCACGCGGCATAGACGAGAAGAGCATCAAGGCCTCAATGAAAGGTGGATTGCTCAAGATAGACATGAAGAAGGCAGCGGGCGGCCGTCAGCTGAAGATAGAATAGGTCTGAGATCCGGTCTGACGATCCTATCTGCTGAACCTTTCCTCCTTCCACACGTCGCCGCGGGGGTGATACCCCCTTGATTCCCAGTATCCCGGTTCGTAGTGGTCGGTGAGCTCGATCTCGCGAAGGAATTTCGCGAACTTCCAAGCGTAGATGCCCGAAGCCACCAACCTGAGTGGATAGCCGGCTTCAGCTGTCAAGACGCTTCCATTCATCTTCACGGCTAGAAGGAAATCATGCGTCTTGGTGTCCTCTAGGGATGCAACAGTAGAATAGCCGTCGGAGCATTTGAACATCAAATGAGTTGCTGAAGGAGTCGGCTGGACTATCTCGACTATCCTGCTGAGAGGTACGCCCTCCCACCTGATGGCTCTAACGGACCATCCCTCAACGCAATGCAGATCGTCTACGATCTCAACAATCCCCACGGCCTTGAGTTCGTCGTACGTCAGCTCCAGGGGATGATTGACCAAACCGAGGACCTTCAATCTCCAAGTCTTGATGTCGATCTTCGGGATGCCGAGGTTGGTATACTCGATCACCTCGTCCGTCCAGGCCTGACCGGGCGGGAGTCTGTCTTGGGTCAATACCTGACGAAAAGATTGTGCGAAGAATTAAGCCTTGCCGCACATCTAGACGCTGATTCTCTCAGTCGTCCCCTGCTCCACAATCTGTTTGAACAGTCCAGCGCTTTTCCTGGCCTTTCTGGCCTTGGTCTTCAAGTCGACGCTCGCCAGACCGAATTTCATCCTGAATCCCTGTGCCCATTCATAGTTGTCCGTGAGTGACCAATGAAGGTACCCTCTGAGGTCGATCTTCTTCTCGTCCAGCAGTCGTTCCGCAACCTTGAGATGCTCCAGCAGATACGTGGGTCTATATGAGTCATCGGAATCTGCAGTGCCGTTTTCGGTTATGTACATGGGTCGCCCGAATTCTGATGCTTCGATCAGCGATTGCCCAAGTCCTTCAGGGTAGAGTTCCTGACTGAACTCCGATGTGGGCCGTCCAGCCAGTGACGCCGACTTGGGTTCGCAGGCATATCCATACCCCTTGACCGGACTAGGCATCACCTGCAAGCCCGCGAACAGCTTCGCCAGAATCGAGGATGTCCCTTTGACGACGTACCTTGTGTAGTAGTTGACGCCGAGCCAGTCCAGCTTGTTGGAGAGGTGCGGGATCGTTTCTCCCCTGTCTCTCACACCATTCAGGTTTGAGTCGAACCAACCTGATACGGTCGCTTCGACGAACAGCCTGTTATGAATTCGATCCATGAGATCTGAGGCTTCCTGATCAAGGTGGTTTGATGGATCGAGTGGTTGTGTTGGGATCATGTTGTGAATTACTCCAACCCAAGCTGCACTCGGGCTATCATTGTCGGCCCTCTGGGTGTCGAACTCCTTTATCGCGTCATACGCCCTTGCATGAGCGTTGACCATGTTGCGTGCGACCCTCTTCGCCGCTGGTATGTCCATGTTGATGCCCGGGGGAAAGCCGGACTCGGACTCGAGGTATCCTTCCTCGGCTACGACCATGGGCTCGTTGAAGGTTGCCCACATGTCGACCTTGTCGCCCAGCTTGGATGCGACCAAGGCGGCGAACTTGGCGAATTCGACGATGGTCTCAGTATCATACCATCCCCTTGGACCTCTCCTCAGTTTCGAATCTCTGACTTCGATAGGATCGTGGATCCAGATAGGAAGGGTGAAGTGGTTGAGACACACTATGACTTTGAAGTCTTTCGATCTGAGGTCATCTATAATGGTCCTGTAGTGCTCAATGGCCTCGTCGTTCGCGATTCGGACTAGGGCATCCAGATCGGTTTGGTCGATGTCCACCTTCGAAACTGTACCATCTGAGAACTTCTCTACTCCGACATGCACGTCTGCGGTGCTCTTGGGGAAGACTCTGCTCCACTCCACCCCTATTCTGTAAGTGTTCATGCCGAAACTCTTTGCCATGTCGTGATCCGAGGCGAAAAGATGCCAGTAGTCTATGCCGTCTTCCGGGAGGTCCCCGCTGACAACCCTGCGCTGAATGTTGGCAGGATCATGGACCCACTTGTACCAGTCAGTGTTGGCATCCAATGCCTTCCCGAGATGATCCCCCATCTCGAACTGGAAGCCAGCTTCTGAAGCTCCCCAGAGGAAGCCGTGCTTGAACATCGCAAACCGCTTGCGTCCCGGACAATTTAAGTCCTCAACATTACTAATGCAGGAGACGATCATGTTGCCACAGTCGGTTCAGATCGAACGGCGTTTGGTGGGATCAGAATGAACACCGAAGCTTGGCTTGATGTTTCTGCTTTCAGTTGCCCGCAATGTCATGCATGTTATGTCGAGGCTTCGTGGTATGCCTCGGAGATCGGGTCTGACGTAGAGTGCGGGAAGTGCCACATGACATTCAACACGAGAAAGAACCTGATGGACAGAGCTCTTCTCCGGTTCCACTTGGACGAACGGGGGAAATTCTTGGACGTGGCTTTCTCTTCAGCTCAGAGCTACACTGGTGGGATGAGAAGGCGCTCGAAAGATCGCGGAAAAGAATTCTAGCGCCTCCCCATCGAGGCGAGCTGTCCAGAGTTTCCGAAAGGTGTGCAACACGAGGAAGAAAGGTGGGACTAATGTGCTATTTAGTGGCCCGTGCGATGTCGATGATGGATTTCAATGCTTGTCCAGAGTCTTTCGTAGTCGGATGGAACTCTAGTCCGACGTATCCTTCGTATCCAGTGTCACTCACTGCCTTCAGTACGTTCGCGTAGTTTATCTCGCCGGTACCGGGCTCATGCCTCCCAGGGACATCTGCGACGTGGAAGTGTCCTATCATGTCGATGTTCTTCGTTATCGTCGAGATGAGATTCCCCTCGGTGACCTGCTGATGGTAGATGTCATAGAGCAATTTCACGTTCTCACTTCCGACCTCTCTGACTATGTCAAAGCCCTCAGATGAGGACGACAGGTAATACCCCATGTGATCTACGAGCACGTTCAGGGGCTCGAGCACCAGAATCACCTTCTCCCTTTCGACTGTTGCGGCCGCCTCCCTAAGACACGCCACTATGTTTTCGTGTTGCTGCTTACGAGGAACACCCTTCAGCTCGTTTCCTGTTGTCACTATCATTGTCCTGCACTCCAACTCATGAGCGACCTTTGCGGAACTGCTGACTGCTTGGACGAAAGAACCCACTGTTCCTTTATCCACCATGCTGGGCATCGGGTCAACGCCAAAGGCTCCTATCTCCAGACTGTACTTCTGCTTCCTACGGCGAATCTCGGCGATGTCCTTCTGTCCCCATTTCCAGAACTCGAAGGCCGGCAACCCGATCTCCGACACTTTGTCTATTCTTTCCAGAAATGGAACTTCGGTGAAGATGATCTCTATGCACGGAGAGAGCTTGATCATAGTCTATCCCTTGCCCGTCGCAATTCACGGTGAACTGCTATTCCATATAAGGCTTGCAACATTCTCAGTCATCTTGGCATAGACCTTGAGACTGTCCTCCTCTGGCGGAGCATGATCAGGATTTGTCAAAGAGGCGCGTTCACGAGACGTGCTCGGGACAACGCTGACACGATGAAAAACCAGAAATACTTCGGAGCCTCCTGCATGACTTCGCGTGAGAGATGAATGAAACCGAAGATAGGCGCACAGCTCATCATCTGGGGAGAGAGACAAGCGAAGGATCTGGACAATGTCCTCAAGGAAGTTGCCTCCCTCGGATATGCGGGCGTTGAAATGGGGCCCGGGCCACTCACGGGGCTTGGGGATCCGAAGAAGATTTTCACCTCGAAAGGGCTAGTTCTGGCCGGACTCCACGTCGGCGTAGGCGACATGAAGGTAGTGGATACCTGCCTTGAATTGCTGCAGAAGTGTGATTCGCACTACCTGCTCTTCAGTGGCGCGGGGGGGCGCAACAACAGCGAAGAGGAATACAGACAGAACT
>CAZXBW010000020.1:6419-11289 GCA_964639105.1 uncultured Nitrososphaerota archaeon
TCGAAGTTCATCAAAACCGTTGCAGAGAAGAGCAAAAATCTGGGCATCAGAGTGTGCTACCACAACCATTACCAAGAGATCATAGACGGCGCCAAGGGGACCAAGATAGTGTGCAGCGAGGTCGAGCCCGAGCTCTTGTCGCTATGTGTCGATACCTTCTGGGTTCAGTATGCTGGGGCCTCGCCCGTTCAGTTCCTGAAGGATAACCTAGACAGGGTCTCCTACCTTCACTTGAAGGATATGAAGGAGAAGGAATTCGTAGAGCTCGGTGAAGGGGTCGTGGACTTCCCAGGCGTCTTCAGGACGATCGAGGGCAGGAAGATGGAATGGGCCGTGGTCGAGCAGGATAGGACGAAGAAGACTCCGAAGGAAAGCATGCGAGCTAGCAGAGTGTACCTGAAAGACAAGCTCGGACTCTAGCTATCCAAACCAACTAGTGACGATCTGGAGTCCACGCAGTAGCTTCGACTAGGTCTGGAATCGAGCAGGCCAATATTGGCTTACGGTGGCTCCAGAGAAGAGAAGCAAACAAACACACATCACCAGCTCTTCGATCTGATCTCAGTATAGCCATTGTCGTCCCGTCCCAGCACAAGATGATGGTCGACCAAGTCCGATATGTCTTCGTGAGCAACGACGAAAATCTGGCTGAAGGTGCCTCGCACCGAATCCAGAACCTCGAAGATCCCCTGTCTCCTGCCATAATCGCTGCTTGAGATGCACTCGTCCATGAAGAGCGAATACCTGTCAGACCCCACCCTTGAATCAAGAATAGTCTGAGTGAACGCCAGTCTGAGGGCTATGAGGAACTGATCCTGCGTGCCTCCGCTGAAGATCTCACGTTCCTTGTAGTCACCTGCTTCGGCCGAGAAGACCCTGAACCTCAAGTCCTCTGTCACGTCGAAGTCTGAGTACCTGCCATCTGTCAGTGTAGGCAAGATTTGATTGATTGCCAGCTTGGCCTGTGGTATCACTTTCTCCCTCAGCTCTTTGCCCGTTTCCCATATCTCCTGTCTCGCTGTCGATAGAACATTCACCCTATTCTCCAACACGTTGACCTCTGCCTCAAGAGCCGGTGACCTATCGAAGTCAGTCTTCAACACCGACAGATCTATGTCAATCTGCTCAATGAGTCTCTCATTCCCCTTGAATTCGCTCTGTGCTGAGTCCACTCTCCCCCTCAGATTCTCATAGCTTCTCTTTGCATCTGTGTAAGCAGCATCGGAGAACCCTAACACCTCGGCCGCTGGTGGTTTGGCTGTCAACAGCGATCGGCGCTTCTCTTCAAGCTCCGCTATTTCCCCTTTCAGCAATCGTTCCGAGCGTTCGAGGTCTTCTTTGGTGGTCTTCTCGAGCTGGATCTTCAAGCCGGTATGCGCTCCTTTGAGTTCTTGGAGCGTCTTGTGACCAGTTTCATGGACGAGGAGCTGGTTGATCTCATTCAAGGTAGCTTTGACCTCGGCGCTGTCTTTCATCCCAGATCGTTCAACGAGTTCGTGCAACTTGGCTCTCACCTCATCATCGTTCCTCCTTGCAGCGTCCACCTCTCCATCCAGAGAGGACGCGCTTGCCATGCGTGCCAAGACACGGTCGGCTTCACTGTAGCTTCGGAAGAACAGAACCGCTGACAGGGCCGTCAAGGCCACCAGGAAGAACAGAAAAGGGTTCCAGACAATCGCCGCCACGAACAAAGCTGCAAATGCGAGCACAGAGAGGAGGGATATCTGAAGTGATCGCCTCTTCTTCGAGTCCAGTTCTCTCTCGGTCATCGCCCGATCCTTGGGTGACAGTCCCAGCTCAGCAAGAACTGCGTCGCGCCTTCGCGAGGCATCGTCAAGGATGTCATGCGTCTTCTTTGCTTCATGTTCTAGTCCGGAGTATTCGTCGCCGATGGCAGACAGTTCCTCGATCCTTTTCGCATGCCTTGCCATGAAGTCTTCGAATTTCCTCAGTTGCACTTCCTGGCCCTGCCTGGACTCAAGTCCTGTCTCTATCCTCGTGAGTTCACCAGCCTTCGCCTTCGACAATTTGCTCGTCGCATCGTATGAAGCCAGCCATTCGTATGCGTCCAGCGTCTCCTTGGCCTCGGCGAGGCGAGGAGTCATCAATCCTATCTCATCGCGGAGCTGTCGGTCCCTGTCTTTGAGCTTCTTTCTCTGGACTGCCTTTTCCTTGTATGCCTCTCTGTTCCTGGCTGCAACTTCGAGCTCGACACGCTTCTCGCCGAGCTGGTTCTGCAGTGGCGACATGTCTCGGCGGATCCTCTCAGAAGCCGTGTCAAAGACGTCGATGCCCATGACCTTATTCAACAGTTCCTCACGTTTGGCCTTAGCGAGATCCCTCAACGCGTCAAGATCCTTTTGCCTGATGAACACAAGCTTTGTGAAGGAGTCTCTGTCCATGCCCGTGACCTGTTCCACCAGCCTGTCAATCTCGGTGATGCTTGAAACCTCAGTCTGGCGGTTCTCGTCTCCGTCTGTCAACTGAACGAGCTTGGCCGTATGTCGGCCGTCCACGGATATCTTCCTAGTGAGCCTGTACTTACTGTCACCGCACGTGAACTCTATCAGGAGATCTGCATGCGGCTTTCCCCACGAGACTATGTTCTCCCTGGACTCCTCCGCGATGGCCCCCCTCTTCAAACCGTACAGTGAGTACTCGACGCTCTGAAGCAGCGTCGTCTTTCCGGTCTCATTTCCTCCGAATATACCTATCCTGCCCTGCAACGGGAAAGTAAGGTCGATGCGTTCGCCGATCATCTTGAAGCCCTCGACGATCAGCCTGTCCACAATCATGGCTGCCCACCGAGGTAGTTCAGGCCGGTCTCCTTCGCCTCGCGCAGCAACTCGGCCTTTCTCGTATCTGCCCCAGAGTCCTTGATGAGAGCGTCCATTCTTGTGGTGAAAGCCTCCAGAGGCGTTTCGGTCCTTCCCGCAAACACTCTTCCTATTCTGCTGATCTCCAGTTCGCTCCTGTCGACGGCTAGGAAGAAGAACCCTTCAGGACCAGCTCGGTAGATGTCGCTGAGCCTCAGCTTCGAGTAAGTATCTTGGGACACTGAGCCATTCAGCCTCAATCGCAGCATCGCCTCTCTGTCCTTTCTGCTGGCAAGGAACTCAAGGACGGCTGAAGTGGGGTCATCCATCTCCTCTCTCTTGAACGTGAACTGTTCGTCTCGCATCGGTCGAGTATCGAGCTTCACGAACTCACAGTTTGAGTTGTCCTTCCCCAGTTCCACCCAGTAGAATCCCTTGTCGTCGTTGATCTCGGCCCATGTGAGCTTCTCGACCGAGCCTGCGTTGCACACGAGGGACCGTCCCACTTTTCTGTCGAACGCGTTGTGATAGTGCCCGAGTGCTAGGAGATCTATCCCCTTCGGGATGTCCCCGGGCGCGAATGGGTTCTGAGAGGCCAACTGCGGCACTGAGGAGACGACATCGAGCCCCATCAGTGATGCATGCAGCAAGAGAACGTTCACGTCTCCATCAACGGGGACCTTCTGCCCAGCCAGCGGATTCTCGTTCTCCCTTTGTGAGAAGTATGACTTGCCCGAGACGCACACCTTGAGACCATCCACGTTCAGAATCCTGTGACCTATGATGTCTGAGCGTGAGAACACTGTTGCCAGGCCGACTGTGTCCAACACATCAAGGGCAAGAGTGGGGATTTCCGGAACCTTTGGCACATCGTGGTTTCCTCCGATGATGAAAACGGAGATGCCGTGCGCGTTCAGATCCTTTAGTTGCTTGGCCAGGAAGTCTCTGGAGAAGTTGCCGGGCATGACTCTATCAAAAACGTCTCCAGAAATCAGGAACAGGTCCGATCGATTGGCAATGGCGTAGTTGACAATCTCGGAGAAGTTGTCATCGAGGTCCTTCTTTCTGACATAGTTGCGGGCGATGCTACCAACGTTGAAGTTCTTGTCCAGGTGAAGATCGCTGCAATGAACGATTTGCACGGACATCTGGTCTCCTTCCCTTGGCTAAGCGAGGCTTTCATGGCTTCGACCAACATAAGCTTTCGTCTGTTGAAGATGGCGTGCAGAAAGTGGGGATAAGAAAGCCGATACAGTACACGGCGTGGTCGAGGCCCTTGGGCTAGCACACTCTACTCGGAAGTAGAATTCCATGAATCACCCGCTTTATAAGCGGTCGACTGGCTTGAGTGCAAAACGGACGGAAATGTGCAATCACGGGGGCAACAGCTAGGGGCATGGCCGCGGGGACTACCAGTCGAACCAAGATTGAGAATGAGCTGAGGAGAGAGGCCAACACCGTTGCGGCCGTAAATGAGGTGTTGCGCCATTCGTTCGCTGCGGACAACGAGGACGAACTGGGCAAGAACTGTCTTCACATCGCGGAAAGACTGACAGGGAGCAGCTTTGGCTTTCTTGGAGAAGTGAACTCTGAGGGTTCGTTCGATACTATTGCTCTTAGTGACCCAGGCTGGGAAGCGTGCAAGATGCCAACTTCAGAGAGTCCGAAGCTACTCAAGAACATGAAGATACGAGGGCTTTGGGGAAAAATGATCAAGACCGGTCTCTCTCGTATCGTCAACGACCCTTCCTCCGAACCTGATAGCGTTGGCACTCCTAAAGGTCACCCCGTCATCAAATCCTTCCTAGGCGTGCCCCTGAAGGAATCGGGCAAGACCATCGGCATGATCGGCTTGGCAAACAAAGACGGCGGTTACACTCCCTCCGACCAGCAAACCATCGAGGATCTTGCGGGTGCGATCATAGAGTCACTGAGGAGGAAGCGGGCGGAAGACGCTGTGGCAGCGAAGGAGAGATTCTACAGGTCGCTTATAGAGGAGTCCTCAGATATCATTCTGGTTGATGAGCTCGGCCATTTGGAGCTGCGGGGGCAGG
>CAZXBW010000021.1:0-7017 GCA_964639105.1 uncultured Nitrososphaerota archaeon
AGGTGGAACTCCTGTCGGATGGCGTGTCAACCAGCTGGCTTTGGATCAATGACATCGAGATAAGAGTCGGAATTTCCTACCTGAGGATGGGTGGAGTCGGCGGTGTCAACACCCTTGAAGAACAGAGGATGAAAGGCTACTCAAGAAGAGTTTTCGAACGTTCAATTGACTTCATGAAGGAAAATCACTACGATGTATCGATGCTCTACGGCATACCTGATTTCTATGGCAGGTGGGGATATGCTTCGACTCTTCCGGACTACAAGATCATCGTGCCGCTCAGGAACGCGAGGAGAGCGCATGGGGGGCTACATGCTAGGCCAATGATGAAAGAGGACGCTGGTCAGGTGTTGGATGTGTACGAACTGACGAACGAGGGAAGAACCGGGCCTGTCAAGAGAGATCGGAAGACATGGTTCAAGTTCAGAAAGGGTTCTGACTGGAGGATACTTGCTGATGGAACTGTGTTCGAGGATGGATCGGGCAGGATCGTCGCGTACTATGCAGCTGATCGGTGGCGCAGGGTGATGAGGATCACTGAAGTCGGAGCGCGAGAACCCCTCTTCTACGAGAGCATGCTCAAGCATGCGAGTGACGTCGCAGAGGAAAAGCAGGCGCCAGAGATGGAGGTCTTCGCTCCGCTTGACCACCCCTTCGTCAGTCTATGCAAGAGAATGGGTTGTACAATCACGTCCAACTATTACCATGATCAGATGGGAATGGGGAGGATCATGGATGTCGTCTCCACATTCGAGAAGCTACGTCCAGAGCTGTCCAAGAGGCTGCGCTCAGCTGAACTGAAGGGCCATCCTTCTAGTCTTTCTATCAGAACGGACATAGGAAGTGTCACACTGGATCTTTCAGACTCCGAGGTGTCCGTTTCGAAGAAGACCTCTGCTGACTGGGTGGAGTTGCCGCAGTGGGCATTGATGCAGTTGATACTGGGATACAGGCCGGTCTCGGACGCAATGGTCGATCCCACAGTCAGAACGGGGGGCAACGTTCGAGAGGTTCTGGAAGCGCTGTTCCCATCCGGCTATCCATACCTGTGGATGGCAGACTGGTTCTAGACACTCGTCAACGAGAGAGAAGGGGGAAGCTACCTCGGTTCCACTGAGGAACGCTTGGGGCCGAACTAGTCGGCCTCTGGAAGCGTCTCCGTGCTTCTCACTCCTTCCAGCTGTCCGACCTTGACTGCGGTCTCCTTGACCTTCGGAAAGTCAGCTACGTCCATGAACACGGCGACGTCGTACCTTCCGAACACTGGGTAGGCTTCCTTGACCCCTGCGATCTTCTTGGCTTCTTGTGCTATGACGAGCGCTCCGCCGTATGAGCTCTTGATCAGCATCAGAGCTTTCGTCATTTCTTCACACCTCCACACCTATGAGCGTCTCGGTTCCCCTGACCTGAGGCAAGGCTTGGATCTGTGACGCCAGTACCGCTAGTTGTCTGGCGTCGGCGGCTTCAATGTGGGCGACGACATCCTGTCTGCCAAGAGTAGAGAAGGCCATCTTGACTCCGCCAAGCCTTCTCATCGAGGATACCACTTCGTTGTGCTTTCCGGGTGTCACCTTGATAAGAACGCATGCTTTCATTTGGTTTCGATGAGCAAGGCCAAGGTCAGCTTATATGTTTCCATCATCCGAGTCCAATTCCGGCCCGGTGGATCTACAGATATCGTCCCAGTTCAGCTATGGTCCTGACGGCTTGGAACGTGTGTTCAAAGATCGGGATTCCCATAGTCTCCGATCGGCTGAAGCCTCCGGTATTCCTTTGACAGCTCTCGACGAACTCCTCTATTCTGTTTGGGAACTTCGGACTGAGGCCGAAGGACGAGAGGGTCATGATCCCCGAGTATGTGTACTCCATGCAAGATGGAAGGGTTCTCGGCCTCACGGGAAATCCGCCAGTCGGGCTCTCGCATGACACGACCCAGTCCTTGACTCTTGATGACTCGGGTGTCCGCCCCAAGGCCTTGGCTACAGTCAATACCACATGATATGTCGAGATGATGTCTGATCCCTTGCTGAGGCCAAAGCCACCGTCGGGGTTCATAGTCGACATCAGATTCTTGACCAATCCATCTCTATCAAACGGAAGGCCCAAGTCACTAGCAAGCTCTACGGCCATGTAGTTGGTCTCAAACTCTGAGGCGGCCTCTCGATGCACCCGTTCGCTTCCGAAATAGCCGTCTGATCTATAGATGTCACGAAGAATGGAGGTCACTTGGTGGAACCTATCGCTGCGTAGGTAGGCATTCTCGTCCTGCAGAACTGCATAGGCGTTCGTGACATAGTAAGCTGATCTCAGATCTCTAACGGGGAATCCGTCCAGCCATTCTAGAGTCTTGTCAGGGTCTTCCACAGGATGCTCCAACATGTGAAAGACAGCCAATCCGAAATACGTGTCCAGCGAGTTGGAGTCGGTCTCTCGCGTGGACGTGTAGCCACCGTCTGCATTCCTTCTGGTGGTTACATATGTCACGATTGAATCTACTCTCTCCTTTCCGAGGATTCGCTCTATGAGATTTCGCTGTGCCGGAAGCTGCTGCAAGGATCGTTCGCCTCCATGTTCATGGCATTCCGATTGGGGACTCGCCTACGCCCTGCCGTCTTGTCCGCTTCTTCTTGTGACCCACGAGAGTCAGACCAGCATCTCACTGTCTTCTTCCGAGGAACCCTCGGCTTCCTCTTCCATCTCTGTCAGTCTCGTATAATAGTCAGGAAACTCGTTCAAATGAGCCAGCGCGATCTTGCCGGTCATGACCGGATCATCATGCGTGACGTCTGTGTGAGGATCTATTGTGCCGTGCTCCAACTCCACGTCCATCCCAATTCTGAATTGCTCCACGTCAAACTTGCTCCAGTCAATCCCCAGCGCTTCGCCAACCTTCTTCGCTTCCTGGGTGGTGAATTTCTTCTTGGGCACCATGTTCTTTCCCTCTGATTCTGGCCCCTAAGATGACCCTAATAAACTGTGTATGCTGTGATTATGAGCGTGACCGCGACAACGGATTATACACAACCCTTATATAACGGTTCCGATATCGTTTCCGATATAGAGTTACCCGAAGGTGTTGCACTTGAATGAGAAGAAGGGAATCATAGTCTTGGAATCCGTGAGCAAGGACTACAGCATGGGCGAGACCAAGGTGAAGGCACTCTCCAACATCAACCTGACAGTCGAACCGGGAGAGAGGGTGGCCATGATAGGGCCATCTGGCAGCGGCAAATCCACATTGCTGAACATAATGGGCCTGCTCGACAAGCCAACTCGTGGCAGAGTGCTATTCGATGGCAAGAGCGTCGAGCACATGAGTGTGGATGAAGCATCTGCTATCCGTCAAGATCACATTGGATTTGTATTCCAACAGTTTCATCTGATACCATGGTTGAACGCGCTGGAGAACGTCGAAGTGCCTATGGCGATCGCTGAGGTGCCCGGCGCCGCTCGCAGGGCTAGGGCAAAGCAGCTTCTGGAATCCGTGGGTCTGGGTCAAAGGTTGAGACATAAGCCCAGCGAGATGAGCGGAGGCGAACAACAGCGAGTCGCAATAGCCAGGGCATTGGCCAACAAGCCCTCAGTGATAATGGCAGATGAGCCCACGGGCAACGTCGACTCAAGAACCGGGATAGAGATAGCGGAGCTGCTGAAGAGTGTCTGCGAGGCGGACAGTGTGACGCTGATCTTCGTGACTCACAACTTCGACTTGGTGAATGTCTTGGCACAGAGGGAAATACTGTTAAGAGACGGCATAATCGCAAAGGAGGTGAGAGTGTAACCATGAAACTTCTCCTGAGTGGAACGATGGCGGTCCTGATCCTCGCAGCGGTGCTCGTAGCGCCGCTCTACGGACAAAGCTCGAATTTCGTGATACTGGATTCATACTGGGGCGCGGTAGGAAGCCCAACTGAGGTGCTTGCCGGGGACGTCGCAGCCCCCCTCGTGGTCAGTGTCAGGTATCTGGGTGAAGATCCGATAACGAATCCCAGCATAACCATGACGTTGCCAGTCGGCTTCAAGAACTCGACCGGGGGAATCACAGCAGTATCCTCGTATCAGGGGACAGTGTCGTATGGCGGGAAGATGGACTTTCAGTTCAGGATTTCGGTGGACGCTGCAGCAAGCGCGGGATCACATCTAACTCAGGCCACGATAGAATACGCGGAGTATGGGCAGACTTGGAACTCAACGTCAAAACAGTATGTGAATGTCTACAGAGGAGTCTGGAGGGACACCGTGACTGTTCCCATATTCCTCTATGAGAGGGCCATCCTAGACATGACGGTCTCACCAGAGTATATCATCGCTGGGAGGACTGCCAACGTCTCACTGAGTCTGGTGAACAATGGCGAAGTAGACGTGAGAGCCATAGATGTGACGGTGTCGCTAGGCACAGGACTCGCAATAGTCGGGACCGACAACAGGTTCTACATAGCGCAGGTCGATAGTGGTGAGTCAGCTCAACTCAACCTGAGGGTTTTCAGCGCCTCCACCCTGGCCGGTACCATGGCTCAGATGACGATAACCATCTCATACAAGACAGCCTACGGTTTCGCGAAGACGGACACTAGGATGATCACAATGCCCGTCAGAGGCTTCACCGAAGCTCAGGTAGTGAACGCAGTTGCACCGGCGTCTTCGACATCCAAGTTCACGGTAACGGGCACGATCGCCAACACAGGACTTGTGGCGTTGAGAACCGTGGTGATCTCGTTGGAAACATCTACGCGCTTCTCAGGAGCTTCACCTTCGTTCGTCGGTGATGTGTCTGTCGGAGCTCAGGCACCCTACACTCTGCAGGTGACAGGTACTGATGTCACGAACGGAACCTATCCGCTCACTTTCATCATTAGCTACAAGGACGACTTCGGGATTGTCAGTTCGGTGATGCAGACTGTGCAGGTTGACTTTGTCGTGAAGGCGGCCAGCAACGGTCAAACCGGGGGGACCCGGCCTTTTGGTGAGGGGCTCGGCCTTATCGCAATCGCAGGAGCGGTCGTTGTGCTCGCCATCGGCTTCGGACTGGGCTACGTAGTATTCGGTAGGAAGAAACGGGAAGTCGCGGAATGAAGCCCGCAGAATACGTTCGGTTCGCAGCCAAGTCCCTCTGGTCAAGGAAGCTCAGAAGCTCCCTGACCATCGTCGGAATATCGATAGGGATAGCGCTGTACATCGTGTTGCTCTCTCAGACCCAGGGCCTGTACGACGCTGTCGTCGGACAGATCAGTCAGATGGGAGCGAACACCATCTATGTCCTGTCGTCCAGAAGTGGATCTTCGCTTTCTGTAGCCGACATCAGCAACATTTACCGGGTGTCAGGCGTGTCAGAGGTCATACCGATAATTCAAGGGCAAGCTGCCGTGACGGACGGAAGCTACACGACGGCTGTTACAGTCCTCGGAATGGATTTTGCGGACCTTAACGTAGTGTACCCGGGTGTGACTGCAATTGACGGGGAGATCCCCACTACGCCGGGGTTCTTCGCTGCTCTTGTGGGATACAGGATTGCCTATCCTCCGAACAGCAACACGACTGACCCGCTGGTCAGGTCGGGCGATAACATCATGCTGAGAGTCGCCGTCAGATCCGGAACGCAGACCACGACTTCCTACCGATATGTTTCCGTATCCGCCGTCCTGTCTGAGTACGGCATCAGCCTCGGTGCGTCGGGGGTGGATTCGAGCGTGGTCATGCCTCTGGATGTGGCGAACTATCTCTTCGACAAGAGGGGAACCTACGATGCAGCTATCGTCATAGCGCAAGATGTGTCCATGGTGTCTGATGTTTCGACTTCAGTCCAGAGCGTTCTTGGGAACAGGTTCACGACGATCTCCCCGGGACAGATAGTCCAGAGTGCGCAGAGCATTCTGGGGCTGGTGCAAGTCTTTCTGGGTGCCATGGCAGCGGTCTCCCTCATAGTCTCGGGCGTGGGGATTGTGAACATCATGTATATCTCAGTGATGGAACGAGTGAAGATAATCGGCTTGTACAAGGCGCTAGGAATGAAGAAGTGGGATGTAGCCGCGCTGTACATCGTGGAGTCAGGCCTCATCGGTATTTTGGGAGGTCTGCTTGGCATCACGATGGGATTTCTTATCTCCGCGTATGGGCTCAACCTTCTGTCACTGGCTACGTCTGGAGCCACGACAGGGACCACGACCGGTTTTGGCGCGGCTGCGCAAGCTCGAGCTGCCAACCTGTCATCATTCTCTTTCGCGCCGACCTTCTCAGTGGGACTTCTCACGACGGCCATGGCGATCGCACTTCTGGTCAGCATTGTGGCTGGACTGTACCCAGCATACAGAGCGTCGCAGCTTGAGCCGGCCCAGGCACTGAAGACCGAGTGATCTTGGAACCACACTCTGTCCTAGGACACGGACCCGCGACAGACGCAACTGTTGGGGCTAGGACGCTCAAGATAAGGCGTCTTGCCTAGATTCAACGACGTCAGTGATCATCCTGGCCCTCTGGATATCGCCGTCTGGTGGAACTTGATCCGCGACCCCGATGATGAAACGCCGATCTTGGGAATAGTTGTTCAGGATCTCATGTAGTATTCCCATCAGCGTGTCAACTGGGTAGGTTCTGCTGAAGAGAGCTCCTGGCAGTCCGCCCCAGAGCACGATGTCCTCGCCTGCCTTCTTCCTCAGATCAGATACGGCAAGATCGCCCATCGGCGCGGGGGTGAGGGACTGCGCGCAATCGACACCGGTCTCTCGAAGAAGTGGAAGCAGCCCCCTCAACGTACCATCGATGTGCACGTAGATCAGTTTGCCTGCGGAGTGTAGCTGAGATGCCCTCTTGTGGTAGTAGGGACCAACGTATGTCTTGAACATTGTTGGGCTTATTATGTCGCTCGAGAGGTTCTCTCCGAAGTACACGAACCTCGCCGGGGATCGCTCGATGGCATCATATATCGGATCATCCGCCTCACACATAACCTGAATGGTCTCGTCGAACTCCTCCCTCGCTCTCCACTGCAGCTTTGCCACATTCGTCAGACCGGCCCACTCG
>CAZXBW010000021.1:7027-10348 GCA_964639105.1 uncultured Nitrososphaerota archaeon
GAGGCAACGAACTGACGATTCCCCACCCATCCCAAGACCCGATCAACTTGCTCTGATGTTCGTATGCCTCCTTGTTCGGAGTGATCTTCTGGTCCTTGATGATGAACCTTAAGATCTTCAGATCCTTCTCGGTCTTCACCGGGTGCTGTATCGTTGCACTGCTGTAGGAGACCTTCGATGATCTGTCAACTTTCCTCAGTTGACCGATCGGGGTGTCATACACCGTGTACACCGTGGATCCACCGTCTGCTTCTGTGACCTCATGGACGTTGGTCTTGACCTTGGTGGATTCAAAGGAGGTGACGGGTCCGTAGAGTTCTTCGTGTGCGCCGCATCCCAGATCTTTGTAGAGATCTATCCTCCCTTCGTCCTCGTACTTGGAGGGTAGCGTTCTCATCGTCCTGTGAGCTGAGTACCAGTAGGTCAAATCTGCAAACCAAGGCATGGCATCTGTTCTCTTCCCCTCAAATGCAGCAAGCAATCTCTCAGAGGGGAGCATTGTTCTTTTGACATTGAGCTGCAATATCTAGTTAAGGTTTCCAAGCTTCGGAAACCAAGTGAGCAGTCGGGGCAAGCGTATGGCGTTCGCTACTGCTAGCTCGATTTACTCTATGATTCTCCTGAAGCTTACCGATGCCGCGGCGAACATTATCACGTCGAACAGTAGGATTGCTGCCAAATCGAGTGGAAGACCGGTGAGGTCGCCGGTGATCATCAGGGCTCTCACCGCACCGACCACGTGACTCAGAGGATTGACGATTGACAACCACTGCAGGACTGTGGGCATCATAGTGACGGGATAGAGAGCGTTGCTGGCGAAGAATAGCGGCATAGTTATGGCTTGACCTATGCCCATCATTCTCTCTCGGGTCTTCATGAGAGATGCTACGATGATGGAGAACGCGGCAAAGCCAGCAGCAGAGAGCGATATCAGCACGAGAGCCAAGACGAAGTATCCCACGTTGGGCACGAAGGTGACTCCGATCAGCAACGCGACTGGAACAAGGATCAGAGCTTGGAATATCGCCCTAACACCAGCGGACATAGACTTGCCTACAACGATGGCGTATCGAGGGGGCGGCGAGACGAGAAGTTTCTTCAGGATACCAGATTCTCGTTCGAAAACCAGAGTCAGACCGTAGAAGATGGCAACGAAGGTTGTGGACTGTATTAGAAGACCAGGAGTGATGTAGTCAGTGTACGGCACTCCCCCAGTCGGTATGGCCTTGACGGCGCTCATGACGGGGCCGTATATGACGAGCCACAGAATTGGCTGAATAGCCCTCGTGTAGAACTCAGTCCTGTCGTGCCTAAGCCTCCTCAGCTCAAGCTCAATCATGGCGAACACACTTCTCAACGAGTCGGACATGATCATCCCCTCCTGATCATTCTCCTGACCTGCCTGATCTCGCTAACCCCGCCGCCAGTCTCGAGCCTAGTTCCAGCGTATTTCAGGAACACATCGTCTAAAGTGGGCTTAGTTATCGAGATCTTCTGTATGGAAACACCTTCTGCTTCCAGAGCCCTGATGACATTGGGGCTCGTCGTTTCAGAGTCTTGGACGACAACGGTCAGCTCCGAATCGCGCGCAATCACATCTTTGACTTGGCTCAGCCTCCTGATCTTGTCGATCAATTCCTCGCCGATACTCTTGCCTTTCACGCTGAACTGAACGACCTCTCCTCCGACGGAACGCTTGAGCTCTTCGGGTGTGCCCGATTTCACGATCTTTCCTCTGTCAATGATGGCTATCTCATCTGCATAGAAGTCAGCCTCGTCCATGTAATGTGTGTTGAAGAATATCGTGACTCCGTGCTCTCTCTTAAACGTCGTTAGCTCTTCCCAGACGACTCTTCTTGCGGATGGATCCAATCCAATAGATGGCTCATCTAGGAAAAGGATCTTGGGCCTGATCAGCATCGCACATGCGGCCTCAAGTCTTCTCATCATGCCGCCAGAGTAGGTTCTGACGAGATTGTTTGCGACTTCCTTCAAACCCATCTTCTCCAAAGCGTCCCAGATGGTCTTCTCCCTCTCTTGGGGAGGGATGCCGTAGATCTTGGCGTAGATGAGAAGGTTCTCATATCCGCTTATGTCAGTCCAGACACTCATCTCCTGAGGAACATAGCCCAAAAGCTTCCTAGCTTCCGCGCCTTGGCTGACAACATTCACTCCGAGGACATAGGCCTCACCGGAAGTCGGGTCAATCTGTGTGGTCAAGATCCTCATGAGAGTGGTCTTGCCGGATCCATTAGGACCCAGCAAGGCGAAGACCTTGCCTGTCTCGACCTTCAGATCGATACCATCCAGAGCTCTGACGGTGCCTTCGTAGACCTTGGTGAGTTGCCTGACATCAACTGCTGGTTCCATGCTGAGCGAAAAGCGCAAAGCTCGATATACGGTTAACTAACGCACGAACGACAGAAGAGACCTCCGATGAGGTGACGACTCTCAGCTGTCAATTGCCGCCTGGCTTCGCCAGCCCGAAGGTCTGTTCCTTTCCGACCATGCCCATAGTGTTCCAGACGACTTCAGAGAACGACGGAGATGGATACATCATTTCTGCGATCTCGCGAGGCTTTGTCCCTTTGGCCATCGCCATCACGAGTTGGGATATCAGCTCACTGGCGTTTGCACCCACGATCATGCCGCCGACGATCCTCTCATCGCTGTCGGTGACGATCTTGATGGTCCCTTCCGTTTCTCCAGATGCTCCACCTCTCGGGCAGTAGTACGACGCTTTCGTCACCGTCGGTCTCAATCCCTTCTCTTTGGCCTGTTGCTCAGTCAGTCCTATGGACGCTACCTCTGGGATGGTGAACACGCATCTGGGAATCGCATCATAGTTAGCGGTCTCGTTGCCGCCCGCCGCGTTCTCAGCAGCCACCTTCCCCTCTCTGATCGCCACATTGACCAGAAGCTGTCTTTCAGGAGCGTCGACGACATCGCCGGCTGCATAGATGTTTGGCACTGTTGTCTGCATTCTGCTGTTCACCGCTATCCCCTTCTTTGTGGTCTCCACTCCTACGGCCGAGAGACCCTCGGAGTCAACATTCGGCCTTCTACCAACCGCCATGAGGATCTTCTCGGTAATGATGGTGTTCCGCCCTTGAGGTGTTTCCAATTCGGCTCTCACGCCATCTCCAGTCATGTCGGTCCCGATGACTTTGCTTCCGACCAGCACCTGAACTCCTTCCTTCTGCAAACTCTTGGAGACAAAGTCACCCGCCTCGCGCTCTTCACCGGGAAGAAGTGTTGGCATCATCTCAACCAGCGTGACTCTTGAGCCTAACAGACAGAAGACGGTCGCGAGTTCCACGC
>CAZXBW010000022.1:0-10085 GCA_964639105.1 uncultured Nitrososphaerota archaeon
TCAAAGCTCCTTCTCTTCACAGCCCAGTCATCGGGTGCCATGAAGACCTCCGCCCTGTCGAACTTCGCCTCCATCCCCCTGATCCTGCTGAGTGAACTGTAATAGTCGATGTAGTTGAAGCCGGAGTACTTTCCGCTGGTGAAGTCATATGCGGATATAGCCTCGATGTAGCGCTTGAAGGTTCCACTCACGTCGACATAGGCCTCCGGTATGAACCCTTGGGGGTCTTCCCAGTTCTCAGGATGGAACACTGCTCTCACTTTGTGAGGGCTCTCTTTTCTCTTGACCGAGTCCGACTGCGCGTATGTCAGTCCTTCCGTCACGTTGAGGTGGGTCATCATGTGATCTGAATGATAGCTACCCTTCCAGTGCGTGAGCACAAGGTCAGGCCTCAGTTCCCTGACCAGATCGCATATCTTGAGGCGCATTTCTTCGTGGTCGACAGGCACACCTTCCTTGTAACCTAGAAAGACGACCTTCTCGGCCCCAAGCGCCTTCCCGACTTCGAAGGCCTGATTCGTCCTCTGCGCGGAGTACTCCTCGATGGTTAGGTTCGGAGGTGTTGCCCATGCACCAGACGGCTTCAGGGCGTGAACCAAGATCACCCTGTCTCCTCTCTCTGCATACTTGGCGATCAACCCCCCAGCAGTGATCTCCATGTCACCAGCGTGGGCTCCCAATGCGAGAACGCACAACCTTCCAGATGTACTCTTGTTCATTGAGCTGAGGGATCATCCTACACTTATGAAAGTTCTCCTTGACCTAGCTGTGTCATAGATTCTTGGAAAGAGCCGAGAACCTGCGCGTGTCTTTCAACCCGTGCCTGAAGTAGAACGATTGGCTTCGACCTGCTGACCTCATGAACCACATGTTCCTCGCCCCCTTGGCCTGCATCGCCTCAAGACACCTGTGAAAGAGAACAGGCCCTATCCCCTTGCTCCGCAACTCTCTGGCGACAGCGAAAGGACCGAAGTGCTCGATCAGGCCGTCTATCCCCATCTGGCAGTACCCCACGACCCCGCCGTCCTTGAGGACCACGAGAAGGTAGTCTAGGTTCTCTGGATGTCTGAGCATCGTCCCGCGGGCGTCGTTCTCCCATCCAGGCAATTCCCTTTTCAAGAACTCGATCAGATCCAGAACGTGTTCCTCGTCGAGTTGCTGAAAGACAAAGCCTTCCTCGCACAGCCTAGATTCCAGAGCCCTGATCTCATCAGGGATCTTGTAGTTCATCAGGGATCTTGACATGGCCATCGAAGTTTCGAACTCCTTGAACCCCTTCTCCGCGAAGAACTTGAGGGCCTCGGGATATCCGACCTGGTCAACTCCGGGTATGACCGCCCCCGGACCCCAGGAGACGGACAGAATCGCTCCTCCCTTGTCCCTGACAGCAGCTGAGAATGCATCGAACAGTGCAGTCCCAATTCCTCTCCTACGGTGTCCCTTTTCCACGAATATCACGTTCAGGTATCCCGTCTTCTCGTGTAGAACTCCGAAGACGAAACCGACGATATCCTTACCCTCCTCGGCCACCAGACAGAGATCAGGATCATATTGCTGATTAAGCACAACCTTCGACCTGAAGCTCTCACGCGAGACTCTGTCCAAGCATAGGCAATCGTTCCAGAGGGCGATGACCTTGAACACGTCCTTGCCATTGAAGCTTCTGATTCCCAAGACAGCCACCCGTTTTGCGTCGGACTCGCTTTCAGTTAAGCGTTGTGAATCGACCGCTTGCCCTTACAGTGCAAACCGCAACTGGCCTTGGTTGCTCTTTCCTGTCACTTCAGTTCCTTTAGCATGATGGCGAACCTGCGCGTCTCCTTCATTCCGTGTCTGGTGTAGAACGTGTAGTTCCTGCCTCCACCCCATAGGAACCAAGCGTGCCTTGCTCCCTTTGATTGCATGAGCCTCATGCACTTGTGGAAGATCACGGCACCGATCCCCCTGCTCCTCAGGTTCTCCGATACTCCGAACGGGCCGAAATGTTCGATGAGACCGTCCGAGGCTATCTGACAGTATCCCACGATCCTACCGTCCTTCATCGCGATGATGAAGTAGTCTAGGTCCATCAGGTTGGCCTCCAAGGTCAATCGCGCGTCGTTGTCCCACGGATGGAATTCCTCCTTGAGGAACTGCAATAGAGGCAAGACGTGCTCCTCGTCGAGCTGCTGGAACGAGTATCCCTGATCGAGTAACTGCTTCTCAAGTTCGAGGACGCTCGCGGGAGTCTTGTAGTCCATTAGCGATCTGGACATTGCGACCGACTCCCTATGTACTTCTTTGTACCCGTTCTTCGTGAAAAACTCAAGCGCACCGGGATAGGCAACCCAATCCACTCCAGGGAACTGATATCTCGGCCCACCGGAGAACATGACCTTCTTCATGCCTTTCTTCTTGGCGGCGTTCTCAAGGGCCTGAAGGAGCTTGGTCCCAACGCCTATCCTGCGGTGATTCCCTTCCACGAATATGACATTGATGCAACATGTCTCCTCGACGGGAACGCCGAACACGAAACCCACCAGCCTCCCCTTATCTTCAGCAACGAGACACAGTTCTTGGTCGTAGTTGTGTTGGAGTTCGACTCGGAAACGAAACTGCTCGGGTGATACTTTGTCCACGTACATCGAGTCGTTCCATAGCTTCACAACATCTACGAAGTCCTTTCCCTCGAATGATCTTACACTCATGATGTCGCTATCGCCTTGTAGAGGTTGCTTGCGCAATTAAGCGTTGCTCGCATCAGACCTAGCCGGGGGATGGGATGGACAATGTTTTTTATTGGGCACATCACGACGCCCGCTGGGCTAGTTCGAAGTTTGTCAAAGCCGTTGCATATCATCGTGTTGGTCAAGGCGGTCCCAGACATAGAGCAGGTCAAATTCGATGAAGCCACTGGCAGAATAGACAGACGAAACGCCAAGCTGGAGGCTAATCCGTTCGACCTGAACGCCCTAGAGATCGCGGTTCGCATCAAGGAACAGCAAGGCGGAACGGTCTCAGTCCTGAGCATGGGCCCTCCCCAAGCTGAGGAGGTCCTGAGAGATACCATCTCCAGGGGGGCCGACAGGGCCATACTGATGACGGATGGAGCCTTCGCAGGGGCGGATACTTGGGCCACATCGAACTCAATCATGGGCGGAGTGAGGAGGCTGGGCCAGTTCGACCTGATACTGGCTGGGGAGAAAACGGTCGACGGCGACACGGGACAGGTCGGACCGGAGCTCGCTGCTCTCTTGGATCTCCCCTCCGAGTGCTATGTGGACTCAGTGGATCGGGTAAGCGATGGGAACATCGAGGTCACTTGTGATTACGGAACACATCAGTACGTCAAGGAGGTGCCCTTTCCGTGCGTGATCTCCGTGACAAAGAACGTAGCCAATCCTAGGCTGCCCAAGCTCTCTGACAAGATCAGGTCAAAAAAAGCAGTCGTAGAGATCTGGAAGGCTGACGACATCGGTCAGTTTGTGGACAAGGCCCGACTAGGAACGGTCGGGTCTCCGACACACGTCATCAAGATCAGGACCACATCCGAGTCCAAGAGGAATTGTAGGATGCTCACCGGCGAACCGAGCAAAGTAGCCAAGGAACTGGCCGACACGATCGAGGGCTGGCTAGTTGGAGGTGCGTGATGATGAGTGCGGCTTCGAAGGACATAATGGTCTACGCAGAGTTCTCCGCAGGTTCGCTTCATCCGGTGTCGTTTGAGCTACTGGGCAAGGCCAGAGAGCTGGCTGCGAAGGCTTCCTGCAAGGTACTCGCCGTCATCGTTGGCAGCGGGCTTTCAGAAGCCACAAGGGAACTTGTCTTTCATGGAGCCGACATCGCATATGCAGTTGATCATCCCTCCATGGATGGCTTCGACTCAAGGCTGTTCCAGCAGAACATTGTATCCGTCGTGGAAGAGGTGAAACCCGGAGTGCTGTTGCTGGGCGCCACTCCCATCGGCAGATCTCTTGGACCGAGGGTCGCAGCTGCGCTGGGAACGGGCATCACAGCGGACTGTACGGAGCTGGACATCACATCAGATGGCAAGCTGGTGCAGGTGAGGCCAGCGTTCGCCGGTAACATATTGGCTTCGATCCAGACGTCGACCAGGCCACAGACTGCAACAGTGAGATACAGAGTCATGAAACCTGCCTCCCGAGACACAACTAGGGAAGGTGAGGTCATTTCGAAACCAGCCGTAGCAACCGAGCCGAGCAGCAAGGTACTGTCTAGAGCCAAGTCAAAGAGAATGGACATCTCAAACGCTGAGATCATTGTCTCAGTGGGAAGGGGACTGCTTAAGCCGGAGGACATCGGCATGATAAGAGAACTCGCTGAAGCGTTGGGGGCAGTAGTAGGGTCCAGCAGACCTCTCGTGGATGAGGGATGGACCAAGAAAGAGCAGCAGGTCGGGTTCAGCGGCAATACCGTGAAGCCAAAGCTATACGTCGCGTGCGGCATCTCAGGCTCGCCCCAGCACCTCGCTGGGATGAGGGACTCTGAGCACATAGTGGCGATAAACAAGGATCCGAGCGCTCCGATCTTCAACGTCTCCGACGTGGGAGTGCAGATGGATATCTATCAAGTAGTCCCCCTGCTCACAGAAGAACTCCGCAAGCGGAAGAAGATCTGAGCACGAGATTGCATCAACGTGGAGAGATGTTGCGTCCTCTTGTGCGTAAGGACGGGTCGACATCGCCGAGGGCATTAGGGATTTAAGTCAGTTCTGTCAGGGGCCCGATCATGGGAACCACTTCTCCCTCAATCGCATTGGATAGTCTTTCATCTATTGTCGGAAGGCAGTACGTGCTTTCGGACCCAGAGACAGTGAGGCCCTACCTGCTGGATGAGACAGCTCCGCCTGTCAGGCCCAAACCGACTGATCAGGTAGTTGTCGTGAAGCCAAGAACCACCGAGGAAGTATCCAAGATAATGAAGCTGGCCAATGAAAAAGGGATAGCTATCTTTCCGAGGGGAGGCGGGACGGGACTCTGCGGGGGAGCAGTGCCAAGCAGACCTGGGATTGTGATATCCACTGAGAGGATGACGGGACTAGAGATCGACCGTGATAACCTCCTCGCGATATGTGAGGCGGGAGTTACGCTCAAGGATCTGGCAAAGGCCGTCGCTGAAGTTGGTTTGGCCTTTCCACCTCATCCAGGTGACGAAAGCGCCCAAGTCGGTGCCATGATTGCCACCAACGCAGGAGGATCCAGGGCCATCAAGCATGGGATAATGAGAGGTGCAACCAAGGGACTCGAGGTTGTCCTAGCTGATGGGACTGTCCTGAAGCTTGGCTGGAAGCTGCAGAAGGACAACGCTGGGTACAACCTGATGAACCTCTTCATAGGCAGCGAAGGCACCTTGGGAATCATCACGAAGGCCGCAATCAAACTCTCGCCTCAGGCCAAGGCCTTGATCACGATACTCATCCCCTACAACGACAGATTCGATGCGATCAAGACAGTCCCTGAGATACTCACGGCGGGCATACTGCCAATGGCCATCGAGTACGTTCAGAGGAAGGAGATCAGCATCGTGGAGAAACACATGAACTTGGAGTGGCCAGCAAAGGAAGGTTCTGTCTTCCTAATGATAATCCTGGATGGAGACAGCGATGAGGAGGTTCTCAGCTCGGCCGAGAGAATCTCGGAGATATC
Source organism: uncultured Nitrososphaerota archaeon (assembly GCA_964639105.1). Classification (GTDB taxonomy): domain Archaea; phylum Thermoproteota; class EX4484-205; order EX4484-205; family JAAOZO01; genus JBGOYZ01. Next base: position 5,646 of record CAZXBW010000022.1, read on the forward strand.
CCAGAAGCACAATGGGCTGGAGCCGATAGTCGCCGAGTCAGCGGGTGAACAGGAGAGGATCCTGACAATTAGGAGCAACATCTACACCGCGCTCAAAGGCGAGTCCTACGACATCCTCGACGTGTCGCTCCCCCCGCCAAAGATGGCAGACCTCATGGATCTTATTGACAAGATATCTGAGAAGTACGGCATCTACATCGCGATCTACGGCCATGCTGGGGACGGCAACCTCCACCCGCAGCTCATGCTGAAGCAGGGACTCGAGCCGGCAACATACGAGAAGGCAAAGGACGAGATATATGCGAGGACCACTGAAATGGGAGGGACCATCACGGCTGAGCACGGGGTCGGGAGGATCCGAGGCAAATTCCTTCACTACTATCTGACGGACAAGCATCTTCAGCTGATGGCCGACATAAGGAAGGTCTTCGACCCCAAAGGCATATTGAACCCAGACGTGGACCCATTCGGGTAGAGTTGCCCGCGAGAAGTGGCCGCGGAGGCAAGCTGCCGATCTTCGTCGTTCACAAGCATGCAGCCACGCATCTTCACTATGACCTCCGTCTCGAGATGGACGGGGTTTTGAAGAGTTGGGCCGTGCCAAAGGAGCCCCCGCTCAAGCCAGGCGAGAAGAGGTTGGCCATAATGGTCGAAGATCATCCACTGGACTACGCCAGTTTCGAGGGCGTAATTGAGAAGGGATACGGGGCGGGAACGGTCGAGATCTGGGACAAGGGCAGCTATGATCTCGTAGATCGCGGGAAGGACAGAATCGAAGTGAAATTTGTAGGCGCGAAGCTGAAAGGACGATACCTGCTCGTCAGATTCAAGAAAGCCGGAGAGAAGGACTGGCTTCTGTTCAAGGCGCAGTAGTCTCCAGAAGAGTCGCACATGCTCCTTGAACTGCAACCTATTTATACCAGTTTATGCCACATTATACCGTGCAGAAGCAGAAGTACGTCTACCCCGTCACACTTGGTCCTGAAGAGCTGAGGGCGCTAGCCACAATAGAAGCGAAACTTGGGTGTTCTAGGGCACAGGCAATCAGGAAGGCAATTCAGGGCTACGTCGGGGACGTGAGAGGGCTAGAAGTGGTCAGGCTCAGGCGGATATCGAAGGGAAAAGCAAAAGAAGAGATTGTCAGATACCTAGAGAACCACAACCACGCCTGGACGGATGAAATTGCTGATGCACTCAGGATAGACATCAGCCTCGCATCAGAAGTTCTTGAGGAGCTTTGGGAGGAAAAGAGGATTGAGCCAATCTCCTAGCAGCCTGGAAGGCGAGAGACTAAGGTGCGTGGGAAGGTACGTTTCGAAACCCCGGCTGATCCACTACACACACCGCCACAGGGCCATGTCGATTGATGTCGAGGGTTACCCGCCTGTGTGTGTCGTCATCAAAGAATGGAGGATCAGGCGGAGATCCTGACGATGACCTAGGGTGAAACGCTTGGATAGGACCGACCCAACTGCCCGTTGGCTCATGCAATCCAAGGATCCATCCATCCGGTATTTCACACTTGTTGATTTGTTGGGAGAACCAGGTGATTCATGCGAAGCAATGAGGACCAGGGATGCCATTCCGTCAGGAAACAGAGTCAGGGCCTTGCTCAAAGGGCAACAACGAGATGGAGGATTTGGTGTCCATCCCTACAAGAAGTGGACAGGTGCCCACTGGAGGTTAGTCTCACTCGTGGAGCTCGGGATCCCTGAAGGTCACGAGCGCGCAAAGGCCGCTGTCGAGCAAGTCCTCGGATGGCTCGCGAGTGAAAAGCATCAGGAGAAAATCAGGACCGTCAACGGTTTGGTGCGTAGGTGTGCTTCACAGGAAGGGAACGCCTTGGCAGTCTGTAGCAGGCTCGGTCTGGATGGCGACCCCAGAGTGAAGCGACTGGCGGACTCTCTCGTCGCCTGGCAGTGGCCTGACGGAGGATGGAACTGCGACATCCGGGAAGAGGCACATCACTCGTCATTCTATGAGGGTCTGGCTCCGATGTGGGGACCGATCCAGTATCATCTTGCCAGCGGAGATCAAAAAAGCCTAGAAGCAGCGCGAAAGACAGCGGAGTTCTTCCTCAGGCATCGATTGTTCAGATCGGAGAGGACTGGCGAGGTCATCAACAGCAAGTGGCTGAAGCTTCACTACCCTCTGTATTGGCACTACGACGTGCTTCAGGCACTCAGGATCATGATGCCCTTGGATGAATTCAATGACCCGCGAGCGCAAGAAGCACTGGACATCGTGGCATCAAAGCGGCGATCCGACGGAACGTGGCACGCGGAGGAACAGTACTGGCTCCCGCCTGGAAGAAGGACCTCCAACGCTGAGGTAGTGGACTGGGGGCGTAGCGGTCCGAACGAGATGATAACCCTGAACGCGCTACGCGTGCTCAAAGCCGCACACAGAACACGCTAGCGATTTCCCTTCGCCTCTCCGACAATAGTCTATAAGCTCGGTCAAGACAAGTGCGTCCTATCATGAGCATGAAGACGAGCCTCGACCCCTCTGAGCTCTACTCCAGGCAGATCGTCATGAAAGAGATAGGAGAGCGTGGTCAGGATCGCCTGATGTCTTCGCGGGTTGCCGTCGTCGGGATCGGGGGCCTTGGAAGCGCTTCATCGATGTACCTGGCACTCGCTGGCGTCGGATTCCTGCGCCTCATAGACCAGGACACAGTTGAGGCGCACAACTTGCACAGGCAGAGCTTGTTCTCAGTCAATGACCTAAGAAGGCCCAAGGTGGAGGCAGCAGCGGATCGCATTCAGAGGATTGCTCCGCGAGTCAAGGTGGAGCCGGTGGCTGAGAACCTGAGAAACTCAAACGTGACCGAGTTGCTCAGAGATGTCGATGTGATAGTGGACGGCCTTGACAACATGATGACCAGATACGTTGTGAACTCGGCATGCGTCAGCCTGAGAAAGCCCTACGTCTATGGTGCAGCAATAGCAATGGAAGGAAACGTCTCTGTGTTTAAGCCGCCTGAGACACCTTGCCTCAGGTGCATAACGCCTGGAGTGGAAGACGCCACTCTGCCGACATGTGAGACGAGAGGCGTGTTGGGTCCAGTTCCAGGCGCGGTGGGTGCCATTCAAGCAGTTGAAACGATCAAACTACTTGTCGGGATGGACGGGATCCTCAAGGGCAAGCTCCTGACCTGCGATTTCAGGAACATGGACTTCTATACGATTCAGGTCGCCAGAAGGCAGGACTGTGAGGTCTGCGGGTCAGGCAGGAAGAAAAACACTGAAACTGAGAGGCTTACTTGGCTCTGTGGGACGGACACTGTGAACGTCAATCCGTCGAAGCCAATGAGCATTGACCTGACGAGGGCGGCTGACGTCCTCTCCAGAGAACTCAAGGTGCTCGTGAAATCGCCCATGGTTGTGGTCCTCCAACTCAGCGATGGCGTCGAGGTCAGCATCTTCGGGCAGGGCAGGATGCTCATGAAGAACGTCAAGAGCGAGGACAGGGCACTTGAGGTTTACGAGAAACTGATCGCCCTAGTGTCGTGATGAAGTGCGCACGAATTCGTCCACGTCCTTGACGAGAGATGGTTCCTTGCCGCGAGTCAATTTCTCCACTGTATCCCTGAAAGCACGTATCCCCTCGTGATTCGTAAGCACAGCCAACTCTATCTGAACCTTTTTGATCTCCCCAGGCCTCAGAACCTGAAGTGTGTTCCACTCTCTCTCCTTGGCCCTGCCCATGACGAGACAGTTTGACGGTTCCATTCCGACCACGTACTCCCCCTCGCCTATCATCTTCCATTCGATTAGCCGGTTCAGTTGGTCCTTCCTGAACTTGAGGGAGACTCCGATCCCCTTTCCCCCGTCGAACTTTTCGTTGACGATGCCAGCGTAGGCATAGCCTTCTCTATCAACGGCGACATCGTGGAAGTACACCTTCTCCCGGAAGGAGGGCTCGGGGGGCCCGAACCTGGAGAACTCCTCGTGCCTGTCCCAGGCATCTTTGTCTCGAGGGACGTAGCGGGTGGAGGATGTAATCAACCTAGCCCCGTCGTCCAACACTGGAAATCCGACATTGAAGTGATAGAGTATCATGAGAGGCGTATCGCTCCACCCCTCGTTTGTGATCGTGTCCTCAACCATCATCTTATTGCTGCCCAGCTCAGTCTCGATCTTGCGAGTGAGGACCATGTTTGGTCCGAACACCCTTGCTTCCCTGACTCTGCCCTCAACTCGTATGGCGTACCTATCGCCAATCCACTCTCCAGTGGCGTTGATCGTTTCGGCGGGCAGGAAGGCGCCTCTTCCGTGGAGTCCTAGGTCTGTGCCCTCGTCCGTGCAGGCAGCACCTGCCCAAGTGAGGCCACAAGTTGTCAACAGACCACCGAAGAACCCTCTCAACCATTCAGCCCCTCTTGGATCATAGTAGCTTGGGCCTACATCGCCGGTCTGGCTCTTCCAACCTAACGCT
>CAZXBW010000023.1:0-9627 GCA_964639105.1 uncultured Nitrososphaerota archaeon
CAGAAGAGCTGAGAGGAATGCTATGCCTAGCACGATCGAAACTATTGTTATCACGGCGCGGGTGAACCTTCTCCTTATGCTCTCGATGCTGAACGCCATCGCTTCTCCGATTGGGAAGATTATCGACCGCTCCTCCTTTTTCATTGTATGCGGACAGCGAAGGATCGTCTAGACACATTAAAGCTTTGTCCCCCTGCACACGTTTCATCGTGGAGGAGAAAGCTAGCCTCCCAAACAGCGCAGAACGATAGAACCGCCCAGACGGGTCTCGAATCGCCAGGCATTGTTGGACTCAGGTTAGGTTAAAATAGCCTCTAACCCGATATGACCCGTCCATGTCAATAGATGTGTTCTTTCAGCTCATCGATCCGATCATTCTGATACTGGGGCTTGTGTCGCTGGGTGTTGCTTTGCTTCTGATGTGGAACAAGAGACGAGCCAAGTAGGTGCCCCATCAGCAAGATTGTGCTAGTCGACCAGTGAGATTGATCCAGTGGGGCAGCTGGCCACCGCTGCTTCACAGTCACAGTCCGTACCACAGCCGGATTCGCTGATTACCTTGGACTTGTTTTCCTCGTCGAGTGCAAACATCGTAGGGCATAAGCTAACGCAAACTCCGCAGCCAATGCAGAGATCCCTGTCAATTTTCGGCTTCAACTTTTGTGCGCGCCCACCGTGCAACTAGTCCATATTTGTCTTTTTCTCATTGCGCTACGAGTCAAAGGTTTTAAGTCTGGCGGGAGTTCGCCTAGCGTTCTTAATGGAGCAGAGCTTAGCTGACAAGTACATTGCCCTCATATTGAGCAGCAAACCCGACCTGACCCGCGAGAAACTGATGGAAATGCTCCAAGAAAAAATGAAGTCAGTCAAGGCCAGCGAGAGCTACAGGATGCTGTATTCCATTTTCATGGTGGCTCAAGAGCTTGGAGTGAAGCTGGAACAGACCTCGTTGGACCAACCGCTGAAAATAGGGAAGCTGATAGCAGGAATGCGGAACATCACTCTGGCAGGGAGGCTGATCGGGATATCCGAGAGGGCCGTATCCACCCAGACGGGTGAAGAGATCAACCTCTCGAGATTGTTCGTTGGCGATGAGACAGGATGGGGCATGGTGATCCTGTGGAGGGAGAAATCGGAGTTACCAAAGCTCCTCTCGCTAAAGGAAGGTGATGTCATCCAAGTTCAAGGGGGATATTCGAAGGAAGGAAGGCTTGGTGTTACCGAGGTTCACGTCGGGAACTTCGGCTCAGTCACAAAGGTGCAGAACTTCGGACAGTTGCCGAGCAGACAAAGCTTCTTTGTCGGACCATCAAAGGTTCCGCAGAAACCATCGCTGGTCAATGTGACAGGGACGATAAAGTGGATCTCGCCCTCCAAGCAGTTCTCGGGTTTCAGAGGACCTAACGAGATGAGGAGGATAACCATAGGGGACCAAGATGGGGAGATCCAAGCAGCACTCTGGGGAAAATCCTCTATGGCGGTCGACGAAGAAGATGTTGGGAGACAAATCAACATAGTTGGCGCCAGAGTACGCCTAGGTCCAGCAGGTGGTGTCGAGCTATCCGTAGATGAGGGCACTTCACTTGAGCTCGGAGAGGCAGTTAGTGAGCCAGAGGTCGAGGTGAGGATATCTGACCTCCGGGAGGGCATCGTGCCCAAGCTGGTTTGCAGGGTCGCGAGGTCGTTCGACGAGGGAAGCTTCTCCTCAGCGGATCTTGCGGGAAGGAGATTCAAGGAAATAGCAATCTATGATGAAACTGGCATGACTAGCCTCACCGTTTGGGGTGAAGCTATTGACTCCCTGCCAGAACTGGCGCCGGGAGATGTTGTAGAGATATCCGGAGTCCGTGTCAAAGGATCGGGCAAATCGGCGCAACTGAGCCTAGGAACCTACGGCAGGGTTAGGAAGAGGGACTCTGCGAGAGAGAGCCTTGAGAAACTGAGCGAACCGTCGGTAGGACCAACGCAAGTGAAGGACATCCAAGACGGTACGAGGAACATATGGGTCGGGGGCATGGTATTCTCGAATGTTCACGTTCAGGAGATCACCACTAGGGACGGGACGATATTGCCAAGGGCCGAATTCAACTTGGCTGACGACACCGGCCTCGTCAGAGCCGTAGCCTGGAGAGGCGATGTTGAGAAGGTGAAGGATCTGGATCGAAACAAGCCTGTACTGCTGAGGTGGGTCGACGTCAAGAGGGACAACTTGTCAGGAGATCTGCTACTGCTGATATCTAAGAAGACTGAGGTCGAACAAAGGTGACATTGAGGTGCTAGAGAATCGGGCGGATAACGAGAGTGTCTTCACGGTCAAGGTCGGGCAGAAGAAGGTCTGGGCATATGTCACCGCCTGTGTGACACACTTCAACAAGGGAGGAAAGAGGCTTATGATCAGAGCGCGGGGAGAAAGCATCCCCACGGCTGTTGACACCGCGAACGCCCTTAAGAGGTCATTCTACAAGGACCTGACTATAGAGAAGATCTCGTTGGTGGAAGATCAAGTTGGAGATGAAAAGGGGGTGCGAACAGTCAGCGCAATAGAGATATCACTGTCGCTTGAGCCTGCCACGAAAGAAGAGACGTAAACCCCGTCTAAGCCGCGGGAAACAGATACAGAGCTAACACGCTCAGGACCATGAAGAGAACAGCTCCAACGATTATGACCTCGGGCTTCAACCTAAGTCCTCCCGTCTCCTCGTCAAGGTTCATCATCAAGCCCAGCCCAGTCGGTGGCAATCTGGACTTGCGCTTGGAGCTTTTCTTCTTCTTTTCTGGCATCTCTAGCTCGAGCGGATGTTCGATTATTTAAGCGTGAAGGGGGAGAAACTTAATCAAGGTTACGACAGCCAGAAGTTAGCACTTGCCCAGCAACTCTGAGATACCGGCATCCGATGTCGTCAACAGAATTCTCTCAGAGGGGCTGTTCATCAGCAAGGACGCACTTGACCTCCTGAGGAAATCTGCATCCAAGGACGTCTATGAGAGGGCTGTCATCAGCGCGATCCAAATGGCCAGACAAGAGAGGGCGAACACTGTCGAATTGAGACACGTGATGGCAGCAATGTCAGTGTCAAAGGGAGAGGTCGTGGAAGTCGGAGTCAAGGCTAGGGAGGCGTTGGGAAAGGAGATCGAACCCGAGGTGGAGGTGATGTACAGTCCTAGGGACACGATGCCCATGTCTGACTCAGTGAGTTCAAGGGTCGACTATTTCCAGAGTCGCTTCAGACAACTTCAGAGAATCCTGATGAGCAGACCTGACTTCAACAGCCCTGTGCCTGTGGGTGAGATATCAAAGATGAACTCTCAGGCATCGTTCAAGACCATCGCGATGATTCTCAGGAAGGACAACAGGAGACTGGAGGTCGAGGATCTCAAGGACTCCGCCACCTTGTACATGCCGAAGAACCCGAGTCCTGAGCTTGAGGAGAAGCTTTCCTATCTGGTTGTTGACATGGTGGTAGGTCTAGAGCTGAGGAAATTCCAGGGGGTAGTTTTCATCAATGACGTGGTATTGCCCGATGTGCCAGACACCCCGCCAAAGAAGACCAGGGACGCGATCGTGACTCTCCTGCTGTCGGATTTGCACGTTGGCAGCCAGTACTATCTAGAAAAGGAATTCGCCAAGCTTGCGGAGTGGCTCTCGGGCAGGATTGGTACTGCCTCTTCTCAGTCGATCGCCAACGCGGTGAAGTATGTCATCATCGCCGGGGACATAGTCGACGGCGTTTTCGTCTATCCCAAGCAAGAACGCGAACTGAAGATAGTGAGCTTGGAGAAGCAGTACGAGGAAGCTCTCAAGGCGCTCTACAGGTTGCCAGAGTACATCCACCTCATTATAGGGCCTGGAAACCACGACGTAGTTCGGGACGCAATCCCTCAGCCACCCATTCCGAAGGAGTTTCTGGGGGATTTTGTCACGGAAAGAGGCAACGCAACCATCGTAGGCAATCCGGCTCAAGTTTCGTTGCATCAGGTCAGATTCCTGATTTATCACGGGCAGAGTCTGGAGGACATTGTGGCTTCTGTTCCAGGGATAGAGTATTCTCGACCTCACGATGGAATGAAATTCCTCCTGAGGGCTAGGCATCTGGCTCCTATCTACGGCGGTAACACGCAGATCTGCACAGAAGGCGAGGATGACTTGACTATTCCATTCAAGCCAGAGGTGTTTCACGCCGGGCATGTTCACGTCGCAGGGATCACTAGCTACAGAGGCACTCAGATAGTAAACAGCGGGACATGGCAGGGAAAGACATCCTATCAGCAGAACTTGGGAATCGAGCCCACCACTGCATCACTCGGCGTGCACTTCATGAAAGATGGTATCTCTAGACTCATGTTTCTCAAAGATCTAGTCTGAACCACCTATTCCTCTTCTGAATCTCAGGCCGAGAGAAGCCAAGCCGAGAGGGCAGTGGACATCGGCACGGTGAAGTTGTCGTCGACCGGGACGGGTAGTCGTTCCACGATCATCCCAACAACTATCGGTATCAGCAGCGACACGTTGGCGGTCAGCACTAGGATGACCAGAGCGGCCGAAAGTGTCCCGATCACGGATCCAATCCAACCCTTACTTGAACCGAAACTCCTGGCTTTTTCTCTCAGTCTTTCCCTCGCTAGGCCGGCGACGCCGTCACCGAATGTCAAGTTCACGATCGCGGTGAGGGCGACCTCAGTTTTGAACAAACCGAGAACCAGAGATATTGCCGTCATTCCCAGTATTGCTTCCCAGAAAGGCTTCCCAGATGTCTCCTCTGGGCTGCCAAAAAAAGTCAGGGCTGTCGACAGCCCTAGCTGTCTCTTCACGATCCTCCACCTGAACCACTCGTAGACAAGATAGGCGCCCAACAATGACAGCAAGAGGTAAAGTAACTCCGAGGGGAGAAGCAACACACCTAGGGTCAGAGCCGACCCTCCTGCTAAGTGCAGGAACTTTCTGCCCGCTCCGAACGCATGTGCCAGTGACTCCAGGCTTCCCCGCAGGATCAAATAGGCAATCAAAGCCGGAATGATAGTCACTGCGGACAATATGAGAGTCGTCGTCCTCAATGCTCCGAAGCACCAGCAGATTGAGAGCGACCCGAACAGGAACGAGAACACTGCCAAGTCGTAGATATCGAAGCCATTCTCCTTAGCCTGTTCGACCATCATGAATCCCTTTGGAAGAAAGGATACCTCAACAAGGCTGCGATGCAACCAAGCGATTTTAGCTTCTCACCGCCCTCATGTCTTGGGCTTATGAAAGTGATGTCACCGGATGTCTTCTGTACAGCTTTCAGCACTGACTCAAGACTGTCAGGTTCGACGTTTCCTTCTTGAAGGATCGATTCCAGTACCAGCAGGTGCGATATCGCTCCGGAGCTAGAAGCTTGCGACACCTCATTGAGACCGAGAGCAACGGCCCTTGGCTCCTGAGCCAAGCGCTTCATGACCTCCTCGACCAAGACGGACTCCTGCGAGAACCGGAGGTCTTTCAGGAACTTGGCCAAGACACCGCTCTTTATCGACTCCAACACGCCTGACATGGTGCCACTCGTTGATGTCCCGACCTCTACGACTCTTAGCCTGAACTCTCTGTGTTTGTCCTCAAGATAGGATACGAATTCCTCTTTTGCGAATCCTGGACCTACGAGGGCAATCGGCCCGCCAACCCTATTTGAGAGTTCCTCGAGCACTGACGCGACATGCTTGTAGAATTCGATTGTGTCCTTCCGTCTTTCATCTGGGTTCTCCTTCCCCGATATGTTGTCGCGAATCTCTTGTGCTTCAACCAGGCCAGCATCTGAAAAGATCGCAATTGCTGCATTGCCGTACTCTATCGCGACTATCACCGCTCTGTTAGTGGAACTGCGGCTCCGTTTGAGAAGTTCCCAAGCCATGAAATCCGTAGAACTCTTGAGTATAGTGACATGCTTGCCTGGCTCCAGAGAGACCGTGTGCGAGCGGCCCTTGACACCTTCTATGTCTTCAGGGGCGAGCTCAATAGTGCCGGTGAGGTTAAGCTTCGCCGAAGGCAGGTCCATGGTCTTCCTCGACACCACAATTCTGACAGTGATCGGCTTCCTGACTTTCTCCGTTTTGTCCTCTGAACCGACCCTGAGGACCCGGAAGGTCCTCGTTATCACTCTGTCTCCGGGCTGAATGAAGTTGTACAGCAACCAGAGGTCCTCGGGGCTTGTTGGGACGGCGGATAGTATGCCGTCCTGCCTGTCAGACTTGAGGATTCTCAAGACGAATATGATTCGTCGTGTCTATTATTAATCTGCCTTGAGCTCGGCTGGAATGGTGGGCCGGGTGAGACTTGAACTCACGACCCCCACCTGTCTCAGATGTCCTGTAAGGGTGGTATCCTAACCAGACTAGACGACCGGCCCTCACGAGCGGGCACTCTATATCAGATTTATTCCTTTGGTGATGGTGGACCCCAAGGTTCACGATTTGAAACCGCACCGACACTCCACACGCCATCCAGAACCCTATTCGCCAACGCGGAAGGTTCGCCTTAGCGCTGCTCTCTCCCGAGCCTAGCGAGTTCGGCGATTCGAGCATTTCGGAGCTCCTACGGACTCCTATCGTACTCTACCACCGCCCAGCGATTCGGATCCTTTCAACGGACAGGAGGAGCAAGGCAACGATCCCGCTTCGCTGTCCTCAGGTTACGAGCCCCGCATACCGCCGGTTTCGGGATAGGGCACGGCGAGCGCCCAGCCCCCCACCACCACCGCTCGTAACGAACGCTCGCGCGTTCTTAAGCATGAGCTGCATACAGCGCGATTACATGAAGAGAGGACCACGAATTCAGGTGTGGATCGGGTGGCCCTTAAAAGACAAGTCGATTCTCAGGTTGTGATGAAGACACGACCATACGCCATCGCCATATGCGGACTCTGTCTTTCACTTGTGCTCTCATTCGGACTCGCGATGACAGCTGCAGTGCCAGATGAATACAATTTCTCTCAGAAGATGAACAGTTTCAGTGACATCATACAGGGCGTACTGGACAGCGCACAGAACATGATCGTCAGAATGGCTAGGTCCGTGTTGTCAGCCACCATGGTGATCATGGCGGCAGTCTATGCTCCGATGGTTGTGCTCGGCGTTCTCTTGTATGCCACCAGGTTCAACAAGTACAGAGGAAGGGATCTGATATTCGGCGCCCTCCTCTTGGCTTTCTTCAGCGAATTCGTATTGCCGTCGCTTTTGGCTTGAAAGGGATTTATCCGGCGCCGACGGCCACTCGTCGATGAGCAAGAGCAGCAACATAAAGAAGGTAAGGGCCTTTCAGATTCTCGACTCAAGGGGCAACCCTACAGTTGAAGCTGAGGTTGAACTCGAAGACGGGAGTTCAGGGAGGGCCTCCGTTCCGTCAGGAGCCTCAACCGGAAAATTCGAGGCTATCGAGCTCAGGGACAGAGACCCCAAAGCCTACTCGGGCATGGGAGTCAAGAAAGCAGTCTCGTCGGTGAACGATGTCATAGCCCCTGCCCTCCTAGGTTGGGATGCGCTAGCCCAAGAGAGAATCGACCGACGAATGCTGGAGTTGGACGGAACTTCGCAGAAGAGTAAACTCGGTGGGAACGCTATACTCTCCGTTTCGATTGCGACCTGCAAGGCAGCTGCCGAACACAAGGACCTGCCGCTGTTCCGTTACTTGGGCAAGGGTGAAGGACGTTGCGTTCTCCCCGTTCCGATGATGAATGTCATAAACGGGGGAAAACACGCAGGCAGTGCGCTGCAGATACAGGAGTTCATGATAATACCCGCAGGGTTCGGATCGTATCCAGATGCGCTCAGGGCAGGCGTGGAAACATACCACACACTCAAGAAAATGTTGTCGGACAAATACGGGCGCACCGCGATCAACGTTGGAGATGAGGGAGGGTTCGCACCGCCGCTCACGCAGACCAGCGAGGCCCTGGACATCCTTGTGCGCGCTATTGAGGAAGCGGGTTATTCCAGCACGAACCAGATCCTTCTGGGACTTGATTGTGCTGCCTCGTCATTCTTCGACGAGAAAACAGGGAAGTACAGCATAGACGGTAAGGAACTGTCGGGAGGACAATTGGTCGACTATCTATCCCAGCTGGTGGAGAAGTACAGGCTGGCCTCCGTTGAAGACCCTGTCGCTGAGGATGACCTGAATAACTTCGCCGACTTCACCCGCAAGTGTTCGAACATACAAGTCGTAGGCGACGATGTCTTCGTGACTAACAGGGACAGGCTGGAAACAGGAATCAGGAAAGGCATAGCCAACGCCCTGCTGTTCAAGGTCAACCAGATAGGTACGCTGACTGAGGCCTTCGAAACAATGGATTTGGCGATCCGCAATAAGTACAGAGTTGTGGTAAGTCACAGGTCAGGAGAAACTGAAGACAGCTACATAGCGGACATCGCTGTAGGCAAGTCAGCTGGCCAGATCAAGACAGGAGCCCCAGCCAGGGGAGAAAGAACGGCCAAGTACAACCGGCTCCTCAGGATATTCTATGAGTGTGAGGACAGCGCGACCTATCCTGGGACCGGACTCTTCAAAGTCTGAGCCAACTCCCTTTTGAAGAACAGCTTTGTCCCTCCGCCAGAGAATTGATCATCGTGACGCACTCTGAAGAGTATGGGGAGACCGGAACAGACCTTCCCTACCGCCAGACAACACAATTCAGGGAGCCCCCTCACGAAGGATGTGAGTGACTCGCTGTCGACCTGAGTCACCCGAGCTAGGAATCCGAGGTCGCTGTCGTTCGAGTAGTTGAATAGGAAAACCGAGTCCGCCTGCCTGTATACGAAGTTTGAGAGGCTGCTGGGCTCGTTGGTGATGAACAGCAGAGATAGACCCAGATGCCGCATTCTGGTGACGAGATCCTCCCAGAATGACATGCCCTGGTAGATGTGGGCTTCTTCGGCGAAGAGGAAGATCGGATCTAACCTCCCCCTCTCCATCGCTTGGACTATGTTCTTCATGACAAGTTCTATCACCAGCTTCTTGAAGATGGTGGGTAGGCCCCTCAAGAAGATCGAGAGGCAGCGACCGCCAGACTTCTGAAGTTCGGAGACCACCTCCATATCTGCAGGCTCATCGTTGATAATGTGTGACGCTGCTATCACCTCAAGGCGGCGCGTCAGGGCGTCCTTCACGTAGTCGTTCATCCTCGAGAACAGTATCTCCTTTCTCAGCCCTTCGAACGAGAGCCTGCCCGAGGCCTCGAGTCTATCCCACACTCTGGATATCTCAAGTATGGAGGTCTGCGGCAGTTCCATCAGGTCCTCAAGTAGGGAGATGAAGACCGACTTCGGTATCGCGCGGAGTTCGAAGGTCAGGTTCCTTCCTGGATCCAGTTGGACGAACCTCCTGTCATGAGAGAGCGGCATGTATTCGTTATTGATGTCCAAGACGACGCACCTCGCACCGTTATCCACTAGACCCCTTATCATAGACTTGGCAAGCGTGGACTTCCCAGCGCCCTTTCTGCCCAGGATCAAAGTGAGGGCTCCGTCCAGATCCGTGAGGTCGATGAGCAGGTCCGAGCCGTCGTCAAGGAGGAGCCCAACCGGGAACGGGAGTTTCTGGTCCTCGTCGACAACTCGTCTGATTTCACGGAGAGTCGTGCGCACTATCGCTGAGCCCATTCG
>CAZXBW010000024.1:0-9201 GCA_964639105.1 uncultured Nitrososphaerota archaeon
CTAGGATAGTGATAGCACTGAGCGGACCAGCTGCGGGAGCACAGGCTTTGCCTTCATACCAGCTGTGGATGGCGGTAATCGCATTGCTCGTCTGTGCCGTGGGAATCGTGAATAGCATGTTGATGAGCGTCACGGAGAGATACAAGGAGATAGGGACGATAAAGACCCTAGGAGCGGAGGATTTTCACATCCTTGAACTCTTCCTGATTGAGGGAGGTATAATGGGAGTTATCGGTGGCGTCATCGGAGGTATCATAGGTTGGGGTGTTGCCTTCGCGATATACGCATTCCAAGCGCAATCGCCCTTGGTTTCCAGCATCGTGACTCAAGCAGCTCTTGGTTCCGTTGACCTGATTGGGTATTCAATTCTGCTGAGCGTCATCTTGTCATTGTTGTCTTCCATGGTACCAGCTTACATGGCTTCGAAGCTGAACCCAGTGGAGGCACTGCGGTACGAGGTGTAGGGAGATGTCATCAGTCCTCAGATACGAATACACTGTGGAGACAGAGGATCTAGCCAAGAACTACGTGATGGGGCCAATAACCGTGAAAGCCCTTGACGGCGTATCCGTCAAGATTCGAAGGGGCGAGTACCTCTCGATAATGGGCCCCAGTGGCTCCGGAAAGACGACCTTCTTCAACATGATCGGTGGTCTGGATCGTCCCACCAGAGGCAAGGTGTACATAGACGAGGTGGACATAGCCAAGTTGGACGCCTACGAGCTCGCTTGGTTGAGGGCCAGGAAGATCGGTTACATATTCCAAACGTTCAACTTGATACCTGTCCTTACCGCTCTTGAGAACGTCTCCCTTCCCATGATATTTGCTGGTGTCGGGAGAGACGAAAGGCTGCAGCGCGCGAAGGATTTGCTAGAAAGGGTAGGGCTGGGTGAGCGGCTAGACCACAAACCCGCTGAACTCAGTGGAGGTCAGCAACAGAGAGTTGCAATAGCTAGGGCTCTGGCGAACAACCCGGTGATAGTGTTGGCTGACGAGCCCACGGGCAACCTGGATCTCCACACCGGACTTGATATCATAACACTTCTGAAGAACCTCAACTCAGAGAAGGGCGTAACCATAATCACGGCGACTCACGATCTGAAAATGATCGATGTCAGTGACAGGATATTCTGGATCAGGGATGGAAAGCTGGAGAGAATAGAGACCAGAAAAGAGGTCTCAGTCAGGCCGGTGGAAAGATAATAAAACACTGGACGTGACTCTAACATCCGAAGCTACTGATGCGTAGGAAAATCTCCGTGGGTCAAGTCCTATCGAGCCTATCATCCCGAAAGGTGTTCGTCTCCCCAGACTACTTCGTCGACCATTTCATCAGATATCCGAGGCCATATCCTGACTTGCTGAATGACCTCAACAGGATAATGAATCAGGGAGGTGGCAACGTGCTAGGTACGAAACAGTACATAACGAAGGGCGGAAACGCGGCGAATACAGCGGTGGCTCTTGGTCGTCTCGGTGTTAGGGTGGCTCTGTTCACCAAGACCGACATCATCGGGCTTCATCTGTTGAGGCTCTTCACCGATGGGCTTCCGATAGACTTGTCCATGGTTGATTCCAGCAGTTCGGCCCCTATGACGGTCGCCTTGGAGGTCCCTGACCAAAAGGGGAAGCTGTCCAACATTATGATGAATGACTCGGGCAGCCTTCTGGCACTCGGACAGCAGGACATCACTGAAGGTGTGGCGTCTTCCATCCGAAGCTCTGATGTGGTGTGTGCTTTCAACTGGGCTCAGACGACGGAGGGAACGGAAATCACGAAGAAGGTTTTCACGATAGCCAAGGAGAAAAGCGACGCGCTGACGTTCATCGACATCAGTGACCCCTCTTATCGAATGAAGGAGGTACCATCGCTGGTCGAGAAAGTGTTCAAGCCGGGTCTCGTGGATATCTTGAGCCTGAATGAGAATGAGCTTGGCAGGTTGTCCAAGTCTCTCGGCATGACCACACCCCCAAAATCCGGAGCCCCGTCGTCTAGCTTTCTGAGGGAGTTCTCTGACATGCTTGGTTGTATCGTTGACTATCACACGTCTGATTTCTCCATGTCGGCCATGCGCGGTGATGTCATCACAGTCCCCTCATTCCAGATCTCACCTGCAAGGATGACAGGCGCCGGTGATACTTGGAATGCTGGTGACATAGCTGGCTATCTCGCCCATCTGCCCCCGACCGACAGGCTTCTACTTGCCAACGCCGTTGCCGGATCATACATCTCGAACCCCCAGCCTATCTGCCCTACTATGGCCCAAGCCGTGAGTTTCTCGGAGGGCACACCGATGAAAGAATATTACCGGTGATCTCGCCTCCGACACTGGTAGATGAGCGCGGAGAACTGGCTCGTTGACCTGTCGAAACTTGATCGTAGCGACATGTATAGGGCGATCCTTGAGTTTCCCTCAATGATCAAGCGCGCGATTGAGCTTTCGACAGGAATGAGGGTGCCCAGCGCGAAGGGGGTGGAAAACGTGATCTTCTGTGGAATGGGTGGTTCCGGCATGGGGCCTGAGCTGGTTAGATCTTGGCTCATGGACGAGGCGACAGTCCCGGTCGACGTTATCAGAGACTACCGACTACCCGGATACGCGTCGCCCAAAACATTGGTCTGTGTGGTATCATATTCCGGCGACACCGAGGAGTCAGTCAGTTGCCTGAAGGAAGCCATCAGCCGGAGAGTCAAGTTAGTCTCAATAAGCTCTGACGGTGAAATGGAGCATCTGTCTTCTGAATCCGGGGTGCCACACTTGAGGGTTCCCGCAGGCTTGGCACCGAGATCTGCCCTCCCCTATCTTTTCGTGCCACTTGTCAAACTCCTAGAAGCGAACGGGATCATATCCTCCGAGAGAATAGTTGAGCTACAGAAGAGCGTCGCATCCGTGCAGGCGGTCATCGACAGCGTGAAGGTCGAAGTCCCCGCTGACAAGAACGAGTCAAAATCGTTGGCTGCCAAGCTTTTCGGGAAATTCCCGCTGATCTATGGGCATGGAATTCTGAGCGGGGTTGCTCTCCGGTTCAGACAACAGCTCAACGAGAACGCGAAGATGATGGCATCGACCAGTACGTTTCCGGAATTTGATCATAACGAACTCGAGGCCAAACGATTCATAGCGGAGGGGGAATCAGTGGCCGTTCTCCTCCGGTCCCGCTTTGAATCGGATGTGCTGAGGTCAAAGATGGACGCCTCAAGACAGATACTGGAATCGAACGGACAGATCATCTTGGAACTACGAGTTGCCGCCGAAACGGCAATTGCGGAGGCCCTCTGCCTCATGGCTAAGTTAGACATGGCAAGCCTCTATCTGGCACTGCTGAACGGTGTTGATCCAACCTCGACGCCCAGGATTAACGCACTCAAGGAAATGCTCGGTTCAAGATTCTAGCTCGATGTTCGCGTCTCTCAACCGACGAACTGAACGTTTTTATTTCTGCCGAAACGAGAACCTCCGAGCTCCGGTAGCTCAGAGCGAGAATCCGCGAGCAACCTGGTAGAGCAATGCCTTGGTATCCGAGACGAAGAGGCAGAGGTCACGGGATCGAAGCCCGTCCGGGGCTCTCGTACAATTGCACTGATAGCTTCGAGAAGGAGCGGCGACCAGAGCAAAGGAAAATAAGGTGAAAGGGCGGATAGTCTACTCGAAGTGGTAACTAACCTTCCTCCGGATGCGGTGGCTCAGTACAAGAGAGTAGTTGCATCGAAGACGAAGCCAGAGAAACTGAAGAATCTCAGGCTGTTTCTCTCGATGATCCCGAGCCATAAGGGAACGGAGAAGCTCAGGGTCAACGTGAAGCGACAGATCACCAGACTGGAGGAAGGCATGGAAAGAGATCGGGTGAGGAGAAGACAAGCCAGACGCCAGAGGGCCCTATCCATATCCAAGGGAAAGGACGAGCTGCTCCTGTTACTGCCCTACGGCAACATTGAACTCAGGCATACAGTCCTTTCAAGGATCACGGGATCAAGTTCAGTCGGCTTCTATTCTGATGCTGTCAAGCCGCATTCGGTCAAGCTGGGCGGCGTGAACACGATACTCTTACCTATGAGCCTTTCACTCGTCTCAAGCTCGGATTACTTGGACCTGGTAAAGCAGGCAGACATTGCACTATTCGCCGTCTCTTCCGAAGAAGAACTGCACGAGTGTGGCGCCGTAGTGAATGCGCTGAGACGTTTCGATGTCTATTTCGTGTCTCCAGGTTCGGAGACAAAGGTAGCACTGTCTCCGACGAAAAACGTGGAAGTGAGAGGACAATCCGATTTCTTGGACCACAAGAGTGCATTGGATCACGTGAAACACGCCGAACTGGGAGGAGTGGCCGTGGAGATCTCCAGGTTTTCCACCGAGTACTCCTTGGACGCCTCATTGAACCAGAACTCACTCATCATCAAGTTCTGGGTGTTGGTGCCGGACGAGCTTCGCGCCAGACTCGGGGAGACGTTTCTCTTGGACAGTTCCATCCCTGTCTTGGTGAAGACAGTATCTGAGATCGGACGCGACCCTCAGGCTCTGCTGCACGACATTCTGACGGTGACCGGAAAGATGAGGGTCTGGACGAAGGAACCGAGGGAGAAAGAAGTGCCCGGGGATCCGGTTCTGTTGCAGGAAGGAGGTACAGTGCTAGACCTTGCGAAGTCCATTCACGGCGAGCTAGCATCGGAGCTGAAGTATGCAGTGGTGTACAGGCCTTCTGAGCACACAACATCTGTCAGGGTGGGAAGCGGATTCAAGCTGCGAGATGGAGACATAGTCGAGATTCATTAGAGAAATACTTCGAATCACTGCCCGCCGAGCGGTCCTACACGGCGATCTTGGGATGTGGATGAACGTATCATCAACAAAACAGACCTAAACCATTAATAGCCCACATTCTCCACTGGCGAGACAGACGAGATCTTTGCCCCAAGGAGCGAGGGGAGTGCACAAAACCGGGTTGATGCATGAAATAGAGCTACTCGAAGAAATGCGCAGCCATGTCGACTCGACTTTATCGGATCTCTCCAAGGCTGGCAAGATTTCTCCAGAGGATCAGATACGACTCAAGAGTCAAGGCGCAAAGCTCCTCAGCGCGGTCGAGAAGGCGCTGTTGAAGAGGCAAATAGCCCTGCTGTTGGAAGATCTGGAAAAGAGGAGACCCGTGTTGCGGTCTTTCAGCCAAGAGTATGAGACGGTGGCTGCGTTCAGGACACCTCGGACGTCAAGTGTGACGACGAGCACAGTTCCACAGATGATTGCAGGCGTAACGCAACCAGCTCCGAACATGTCCAGCGAGGAATTCCTGGCGGAACTCAGGCGCGTCAGGGAACAGATCTTCCACGCTTTGGGTGAACTGAACGAATCCGGTGAGACCAAGTGATCTCAGACAGAGTTCTTGTGAAGAGAAAGGCTGCGGTTCTAGGGGCACTCTCCTTGATAGAAGGAAAGGATCGCTTGGGTGTGGGCTCGGGTTCCACGATGGGAATGTTCTTGCAGGAGCTTTCAGAGACAATTCGCGCTAAGGGGCGCCAAGTCAAGGTAGTCCCCTCTTCGTCCCAAGTGGAGCTGGAGTGTTCAAGACTCGGGCTGAAGATGTCTTCTCTATATGAGAACCCGAAACTTGAGGTTGTGGTCGACAGCGCGGATGAGGCCGATGCGGAAGGTAATCTCCTGAAGGGGGGGGGCGCTGCGTTGACCAGAGAAAAAGTTCTCTACTCTGCCGCTGACCAAGTCGTGATAGTCATAGAGGAGGAGAAGAAGGTGAAGAAGTTGGGAGAGAAACATGCCATACCAGTGGAGGTTCTTCCCTTCTCCATGCCATATGTTGCAGCGGAGATCAGGAGAAGTCTGTCAGTGGAACCGAGGGTCAGAGTGCTCGCCGGAAAGGCAGGGCCTCTCGTCACCGACAATGGCAACTATATTCTCGATGTTCCTCTCCACGGGACGGGTGAACCATCTGTCATCGAGGCCAAGTTGAAAACGATTCCTGGCGTGATGGAGACCGGGATCTTCTTTGCGAAGGGTGGGTTCTTGGTAGTCGGAACAGACCAAGGAGCGGCTGTGATGGAGACAAAAGCCATCCCAGATAGGAAGAGAGGTGGAAGGATTGGCAACTGATGAGCAACACAGAAAGGAGATGGCGCTCAAGGAAGCCTCGGTGAGTCTTGACATCATACTTCGGCGTCTTCAGAACCAGCGATACAGGGTCACTGCCAGGGCGGAGTCACTGTTCAAAGATCTCGTGGAGTTTCAGGCGAAGGGAAACACGAGGAAAGCCTCCAACTATGCCGACGCTGTAGCACAGTACAGGGCTCTCGCGCAGAAGCTCTACTATGGGGAGATACTACTAGAGAAGGCAAAGCTGAGGCTCGAGACGATCACCCTCTTGGGACCCGTCTCTGAAGATCTGAGAATAGCGGGTGAACTGATGTCGGAAGTGAAGACCGTTTTCGCGGGGGTAGGTGATGTTAACCTCTCTGAGATGGATAAGATAAGGGATCAGGTCTCCGAAATAATAGAGACAACCCAGCTGCAGCAGGCCGAGCAGGTCCAGCAACTGTCCGAGGCGAGAAGTCAAGAGGTCAGCCAGATATTGACGGAGGCTTCGACCCTAGCGGCTGAGCGCATAGCGAAGGAGTTCCCCCAGATTCCATTGAAGGAAGAGGTGAAGGCTCCTCAGGTAGAGGTGGAAAAGGAAGCACCTCAGGGCACTGCGCAACTAGAGGAGCGTGTCTTCAAGTACTTGAATGAAAGGGGAGGGGAATATTCCCCGGAAGCAGCAGTTCGAGACTTGGGAGTGAGCAAGGAAGAGATCTCAAGAGCCCTCAAAGGGCTGAGCGACAAAGGTAAGATCGTGCTGGAAGACTTCGAGCAGGAAGACGGCTCAACCTAGATGCTCCCGTGCTCCTCAAACCAGCGCTGGTATCTTTGCACCAGATCCTGATCGACAGAGGGTCTCCTTCTGGACATCGCCCAGCGAAAGTCATCCATAGTCGCCTCTCTGATCTCGCCTGTTCCTCCTCTTTGTTCGAACAGCTCATCGCGGAGTCTATCGTGTACATCCATCACCATCTTTGCTATGTCGTCTCCCGAGTATCCTTCGGCGAGGCTTGCGATCTCCTGAAAGTCCACGTCAGCCGAAACTGGCAGCTCCCTAGAGTACAACTTCAGGATGAGTAGCCTGGACTCTGGATCTGGTGGACCAATGAATATCCTCTTGTCAAACCTCCTGATAAAGGGTGCATCGAGCGTCCATGGCTTGTTCGTCGCGCCAACAACGTACAGGAACAGGCTCTGATTCTCCTTCTCAGTCAGTCCACCCATCTCTGTCAGCAGCTGGTTCTTCACTCTGACCTCTCCTCCGATCTCCAGCTCCCTTGATCCTATGATGGATTCGATCTCGTCCAGGAAGAGCACGACTGACCTGCCTTTTCGGGCGATCTCTCTCGAAGCCCTGAACACTCTCGCAAGGTTCTTCTCGGACTCTCCCAGCAGATGTGACATCAGAGTCGATGGCGAGATCTCATAGAAGTCAGCGTCAATCTCGTAAGCGACAGCGGCAGCCAAGTGCGTCTTGCCGCACCCCGGCGGACCGAAGAGCAGAATGTTCTTGTTCCATCTGGTCTTATAGAGGTCGGGTCTTCTGAATGGCCACACTATGGCGTTCTTCACTGCCCTCTTGGCATCATCGAGGCCGATCACCTCATCCCATCTGACCGCGCCAGTACGCTTCATCATGAGACTGGAAATGGGAACTTCCTCTCTGTGAATCGAGACCCTGATGGGTGACTCAGACTTGAGTTCTTCGACTCTGCTCTTGTATCGTGCTATCAGTTCCAAGTAGGCCTTCTTTATCGAGTCGTTTCCGACCATCTCGTAGATCTTTGTGAAGAGGACTATTACCTCCTCGTACTGTTTCAGCGCCTCCTCCCGCTTTCCTTCTTGATCCAGACGGACCGCGAGTTGCGCCTTCTGCACGGCAATAGCCTCGAGTTCGTTGGCGCCCATCGCCCGCCCTGCATTAATTTCGTATATTTGGTTTTTTGGTTTAGACTGATAGACTAATTTTTGCAGTAAGAACGTGTGCCCCTGTAAGTGGAGCAAGAATGGTGCTGAACTTTCTGTTTGGCAAGAAGGAGCAGAAGCCTGTCCAACCCATAGTGGAACACGTTGACCCTCGGGTCAAGATGGGCGAGGTGTCCATCAAACTGAGGATCCTCGTGGACAAGTTGCAGAGAAGCTACGACGCGCTGGTGACCAAGAAGGATCAACTCTTCGAAAGGGTCGTTCGCGCTGAGGCGGAGAAGGATAGAGAAAGGGCGGCCGTTTACGCGGGCGAGATTGTACAAGTCAAGAAGATTGCGAAGACCATCCTGATCGCAATAACTACTCTGGAAAAGGTGGTGCTTCGACTCGATACTGTCAAGGAGGCCATAGAGGCCAAGGAGATTCTGTCCTCTCCTGAGCTAGGTGTGCTCAGGCCACTCACGGAGCAACTGAGGGGAGTCATGCCCGAGGTTTCACTGGAGCTAGGCAAGATAAACGAGAACTTGGAAGAGGCCATGATGTCGTTCGGAACAATCGACTCGTACAACTACGTGCCGGAAGTCAGAGATCAAGACGTACAGTCAATACTGAAGGAGGCCTCGGAGGTAGCGGTGCAGAGGATGAAGACCTCCTTCCCAGAACTTCCGAACACATCCAGAGAGACCGAGAGGTCGCAGAACATCTGGTAGAAGGGCGTCAAGCTTTTTACCAGTTGGAAGGGCACGCTTGGCAGGGGGCGTCGGCTAGCCTGGCCTAGGCTTCATGGCTTGGGAGCCACGATGGCCGAGAGCCCATGAGACTCCAGTTCGAATCTTGTCGCGAAAGTCTGGGCGCCCCCACCATAGTCACGATCCTCGTCAGAACTCTTCTCTGACGCATTCGAAGCTGACACAGGTCTCGGTCCCCGCGACTCCTCTGATCGCCCTGATCTTGTCAATTACTAGTCCTCCTATATCCTCCACCTTGCCAGCCCTGACCTTGACCAATATGTCCCACTGACCCGAGATCAGATAGACCTCCTGGACGTTCTCTATGCCAGCTATGAGTTTTGCAAGTTCCCTTTGAGACAGTCCTGGAATCGGAGTGAAAGATACCATGACGAAAGCAGTGATCTGTCTCCCTAGCTTCGCGAAGTCAGGAACTATTGTGAATCGCTTGATCACGCCATCCT
>CAZXBW010000025.1:0-8940 GCA_964639105.1 uncultured Nitrososphaerota archaeon
AAACGCGGCAACGTTCTGGGACGTAGTGTGGTCCGCAAGGACACGCAAGACCCAGGATGTCGGCGCCCACTTGAGAAACGAATGCTTAAATCCAACGTGGATTGCGCTCGTAAGTCGCTGTATGCTTCCATCAATGTTGTTGGCGATACTGGATCAGATTAGTCTTCAGGTGGACATCCCCACTCTGCTAAACATACTGTTCATGATGGTGTTCCTGCTCGTCATAGTGTTCCAGCAGAGGATCCAGATATACCTCATGCTGCGGGAGATAGAACTCGCGCTTCGAAGGATTGACCTGATGAAAGACGAAGGAAGGAGGGTCTCGCTCGAGAAGCTCAAGAAAAGCTCGGCCACACCCGATCCGAGCGCATTCCTTGATAGAGTGATGGATTATGTCCTGTTGGAGCCAGTGTCGCTCGACCCAGCAGGGATCATCCCGAAGCTTGACTACATACTGAAAACCGGAGATGACAGGTTGAAGGAGGAAATAAAGCAGGTCGCAACAAAGGCTAGCGAAGTCGAGAGAGATGGCATCGCGAATGTGGTGGAGATCGCCGCCACGCTCAGTCTGCTTTACAAGACCGTAAGGCACTACTACATAATGGGCAAGAAGACGGGGAGTCAGCTCATCATCATGCAGCTGCAGATGGTCCTGCCGGAATGGATGATAGAAGCAGAAGCTCTGATGGGTGGGCTGTATGCCTACGACTACGGGCATCCGATAGGAGATGGAGGGGGAGCACAAGTTGCGGCAAGCTTGGCCTATCCCAACGAATTCAAGGGGACAGGAAGGGAAATGGAGGTCTGCGAAACGGAATTTGAGGGCAGGAAGATGACCCTTCTGAAGTCCAAAGGACCAGGGGCTACCGTCGGGTATCCGGGTGATTCTGTCGAGGAGTTGATCAGGAAGAAGAAGTATGACTTGGTGGTGATGATAGATGCTATGATGAAGCTAGAAGGAGAGAAGAGCGGAACCGTACTAGAGGGCATCGGCGCTGCTATCGGCGGTCCCGGAACCGAGAGGTACAAGATAGAGGAAGTCGTAGCCAAGAAGAAGATTCCAGTGTATGCAATGCTGATCCGAATGTCATACAAGGAGGTCATAACTCCGATCACCGAGGATATCCTGAAAGGCGTCGAGACCACAGCCGCCCGGGTCAAGGATGTGGTCCGAGAAAAGGTGCCTAAGGGGGGCAGGGTACTAGTGGTTGGCGTAGGGAACACTATAGGGGTGAAGTGAGTGACATGAGCAAAAGCAATAGCAACAGCAATTCTGGAGAGAAGTACGATCTGAACATATCGTTCTTCCTCTTCCTTCTTGCCTTCCTCGTCATAATCTCAGCATCACTGATCTACAGTGGCGTTACATACCTGCAGGACGCGAGTTCCACTACGACCGGCATGATCTCCATAGGCCTAGGCATATTGGGCCTTGCTCTGGCCGGGTACAACCTGTTCAGGCTACAGGGCAGACTATCGGCTATCGGGCATCCGCCTGTTGGGCCACAAGTTCTGACAAAAGAGAAATGCAAGAGCTGTGACTTCGAGATAACTAGGCCCTTCAAAGAGGGTGATTACGTGTACGGAAACGGCGACCCTTGCACGAAATGCGGCAAGAATGAACCGATGCTAATCAGCGCCATCTTTCTGAAGAAACCACCTAAGAAACAAGGTTCCTGATTCCCTCCGACGTGAACAGAAAGGTAGTCTCGGCCTGAGCGATAGGAGCCCCCTTTGCCTCGACGAGAACTGGATATCTTCTCAGTCGCTCAAGATCTCGTCTTGACGTGTTTGATGGGAGCTTTGTCAACCAACGCTCACAAATGGGGAGGCCGTTGAAGCGAGACAAGGGGGAGTTCTTGCCTCCTTTTTCAGGGTCCGGAGACTTGAAGATCGTCGTGAGGCTGATCTCATTCACATGGCCGGCGCCGAACCCGTAGGTGAAGAAAGGCTCTATCGCTACCGTCATTCCCTCATGAAACATCCTGTTGTCATTGTTGGAAACATTCGGAACGGACAGACCTGCGTGAAGTTGGTACCGCCTGACCTCATGGCCCTGTAGGTTGTCTATGACCTTGAATCCATGTTTGTCCGAGACTCCTTCGACCAACTCACCGACCTTCAGTATCCTGTCTCCCGCCTTGAGATTCCCCGACACTGCCCTCAGGGATTCGTCGACCGCATCCACAAGCTTCTGATCCACTGAAGAAAGTGCGACGGAAAAGGCGGTGTCCACTATGAAACCGTCCAAGTGAAGACCAAAGTCCACCTTCACCAAATCGCCGCCAGCGAACTCGGACGAGTCAGAAGGGATCGGGGTGTAGTGTGCCCCCACCTCGTTCCTCCCGATATTGCACGGGAAAGCAAGTTCCGCCCCTTGTGACAGGATCTCTTGCTCAAGCTCCTCGGCGAAATCAAGCAGCCTTTTGCCTTCTTTGACCTCAGGCATGAACTGAGACCTCACCTTCTTGGCGATCTTTCCGGCCTCGATGTAAAGGCCCACCCCTTGATCTTCAGCTTTTTTAGCCGAGGCCATGCGCTAACAGCCGGGTCAGGAGACTGATCAATTTAAGCCTGAAGGTGCTTCCGAGAGTCAGGTATACCAGATCAGCTCTCGGTGGAACGTTCGACCGGTTGCACGCCGGTCACAAGAGACTGATAGCTGTCGCAGCCGCCCTGAGCGACGAGGTCATACTTGGCATAACTAGTGACGAATTCGTCAAGGGTATGAAGAGGGCAGATGTCCTGAGTTTCAACGAAAGGAGGAAGGCTGTTGATGACTACCTTTCGCAGATCGGGGCGCATGACAAGGTCCAGATAATTGCGCTCGAGGATGCCTTCGGCCCAACGCCGAGAGACAAGGTCCTCGAGGCGATATTCGTCACGATCGACTCAGTTGAGAACGCACTCAAACTGAACCAAGAAAGAAGACAGGCTGGTCTGAGCCCGCTTGAGGTAGTCATTGTCCCCAAAGTCCTCGCACAGGCAGGTGGATTCATATCATCAACTCGCATCAGAGCTGGAGAAATCGATGCGGACGGAAGGCCGAATGTTGGTCAGAGATAGCGCGGCTCTCTTGGCTCCTCAATCCAGATTCTCCAGTGGCAGAACATCACACAATGAGGTCACATCTATCTCGAAGGCCGAGACTGGGATCTCGATACTCCAAGCCTCAAGGATCTCGGGGGATATCTCTCCCAGGACTCCTAGTTTGGCACCATCCAAGACGATGTCCGCGACCCTACCTTCTATGAAGCTTGGATGCGAACCGGCTTTCAATTCGTACTGGCAACCGAGTGAACCTAGAAATGCGTCCAACACAGAGGCCATGTCCTGATAACCCACCTCGGCGCTCGCCTTAGCACAAGCTAGCTTCCTTCTGTCTATCGTCCTCGTCTCCTTCGTCTTGTCCGGCACAATGACATCACCTATCTCAAAGACGTTCTGAGGATAGTCGACGTGAGCATTGCTGGACAGGAAATCTATGATACAGGGCAACATCCAGTTCCTGAACACGCTCCAGCTCGAAGAGACGGGATTCTCAAGCTCTATCACCGGTTCATCCTTCAACTTCATCTTATCGAATAGATTCGCCCTGTTCGTGAGCGTGTATGACATCACTTGCTGAAAACCCAATCCGATCATCAATTCGCACAGAAGGCTCGAGAACTTCTCGATCCTGCTCGATATGCCAACTGTGGGCAGTTTCAGAGGCTGAGGTCTGATCTTGTCATAGCCATACGAGATCAGCATGTCCTCCATCAGATCCCTTTCGTGCATTATGTCGTGCCTGTAGGCCGGATAGAGTACCTCCACTCTGTCCTTCTTCCTGTGGGCCACCTTGTAGCCCGACATGCGCAGCAGCGCGCAGGCCTTGCTCGAACTCAGCGCTAGGTCAGAGATCCTGCGGAAGTGCGCGAGATCGACGTTCGCTCTCCCCGGCCTGAAATCTGGCGTGACTATCACCCTATCCGGATACCGGACCCTTACCGCGCCTATCTTAGCCCCTCTCTCCGTCAGAGCCGTGGAGATCACGTTCAAGGCGACGGACAGGCGGTCGAAGTGAAAGCCACTGCACTCGATGAAAGCGTTCTGCGTGTTCCCTGTTACTTTGCCACTGAAGTTGGAGTTGATTATCGGCGGTATTGACATCACTTCGCCTGCTGAGTCAATGAAGATCGGATACCTCGTGGCTCCGGCGAGGAGATGTCCGAACTCCTTCCCCTTAGGGTGCTTCTCAAGTATTTCCCTCGGGGTCAGCTCCTCCTCGAAGTCGAGCGGAACGAATCTTATTCCGTCTGGATCCACCGTGGTGTAGTTTATGGGTGGCCTCATCTTGTCCAGATCGTAAACGCCAATGGCAATGTCCCTTCTTCCACCTCCGTAGTTGGACGCAACCTTCTCTTGCAGTTGTATCATCTGTGAAAGGGCTGCCTCGTCGAGATGCAGATTCGTGACCACTGCACATGCGGTGAAAGGCCTGACATTCTTGACACTCTTGTCGACGATGACCTCAACCTTGGTCTTAGAGGCCCTGTAACTCAAGAACCCAGACTTCTTCAGTCTGAACCTAATCTCTCTGGCAATACCCTCGGACGACCACAGGTCAGGCCTGTTGGTGTCCTTGGCCTCCAGCTTGACAGAATCGCCCATCACACTGTCGACATCGCACTTGGCAACGGCCACGAGACGCCTGAGGTCATCTGGGGTTAGGGTCCTGCCGATAAGCCTCTCCATGTCGCGAATCGAAACCTCAAGCGAGGGCATCTCACACCACCGTCTTTGTCCTCATCCAATCCAGATCCCTTGAGAAGAGGTCCCGTATGTCCTCTATGCCTAGCTTGAACATGGCCAGCCTGTCTACCCCTAGCCCCCAAGCTATGACAGGCACGTCGACGTTCAGGGGCTTGGTCAGCTCCTCTCTGAATATCCCGGCCCCCCCGAACTCGATCCAACCCATCGCCGGATGCTTGGCCGACATCTGGACGGACGGTTCCGTAAACGGATAGTAATCTGGTATGAACTTGATCTCTTTGGCCTTTGCGATCTCCCTCGCGAACATCTCGAGAATCCCCAGCAAGTTTCTAAACGTCAGGCTGGAGTCCACTACTATTCCCTCGACCTGAACGAACTCGATTCCATGAAAGGCGTCAATGACATCGGGCCTGTAGCACCTTGCGATTGCAAAGTACTTCCCCGGGATGAGTGGACCTTTGGCCAAGGTCCTAGCTGAAAGTGCGGTCCCTTGTGCCCTCGGCATCAAGCGTCGAGCTCTCATCGGATCCCATCTGTAGTTCCACCCCGTGCTTCCGGACACTCCGTGCTCGTGTGCCCTCTTGACGTTCTTGGAGATTGACGGGAGATCTCCCAGGCCAGTCCCCTTCAGGTAAAAAGTACTGAGCCAATCTCTGGCCGGATGCCCTTGAGGCTGGTATAGTGCATCGTAGTTCCAGAACTCCGTCTCTATCGTTGGTCCCTTCATCTCTACGAACCCGAGTTCGACGAGCTTTTGTCTGAGTTCGGAGAGGAAATAGTCAAAGGGTTGCCGCTTGCTGGGGTGAACCTTCTTTCCCAGTATCCTCACATCATAGGGTCTTAGCTTGACGCCCCTCCAGAGTCCAGTGCTCATCAGCTCAGGGGTCAGCTTGGTGATGGTCTGTCCCTCAAGATGTTTGAGTTCCTCCACAAAGGAACTCTCCACTTCGATGAGGTTCCTCTGCATCAGGATCTTGGCTACCTCTTCATCTATCGTCTCGCCCTTCAAGACTTTGATGAGTGCCTCCTGTTCTGGGACCACATCCGGAGATGAGATCAGACGGATGACACCTCCGTCGATTCGAATCCAGTTCCTCTTCTTTCCCCACTGCAATGCGATGTCTAGGCTGTCAACCAACTCCCTTGCCTGACTCATAGGAATAGAACCTTGCTTCAACACCTTCACTAGATTGAGTTCGGGCAAACCTCGTTCCGCGTAGGTCTTGCCCTCATCAGTAAGCCTGAGTCTCTTAGGCAAGGCGAACCTCCTCTGAGTCCATGAGGAACCGAACGCCGGCCGACATGATGCCGCTAATTAAAAGGTTTGATGGACTAACCTCTCCAAGGGCTTGCCGCAGGCAACGCATTGACTTCGAAATGTTATTAATGCGTTCGCGACAGATTCAAAAGGCGGCCGTGAGAATCCCGTCGTAAAAGCGGACTTGACCGAGTTGGGAGTTACACTCCTTCTATGAGGGAAAGGTACCCAGGGCGGGGAAAGTAGCGGTCGCCGGCTCGGCTACAAGAGCGGGGCGAGGCTGAGCTTAGGCTCCCTGTGAAACCCTTTCGTCAGGGCCGAGCCACATCTCTTTCCTCGAGAGGCCAAGCTTCCCCGCGAGACGTGCCAAGCCTTCGATGCCTATGCCTTCGCTTTTGACGAGTGACCTTAGGATTCTCCAAGTTGTGGTGTCTACATCTCTACCGCTTGACAACTCTGACTTCCACCTCCTGATGTTTTCCCTGCCCTCCCTGTCGAAGTCTGGGAGGAGTATGATCTTGACACCCCGTGCGGGCAGATGCTCATCTCGCTTAAGTCCCATCACTTTTCTTGCTGAGCTTGCGGTGATGATCTCGGCTCTGATGCCAAGTTGCTTCAGTGAGTTCGAATCCTTCAACCCCTCAACTATGATGAGGTCTCGCGGTGAAAGGCTCACTAGCGATGAGAGAGCTCTTTCGAGAGCGGCCTTTCTTTCCTCGTCCCAAGGAGGCCTGTTTCTCGAACGCGTGTGGGGTTCAGGCCGCATCTTCACAATAAAACCAACCTTTATATAAAAGGCGTTTCTGGATAACATCGCTTATCAAAAGCAAGGTGAAACAATATGACAGAACATGACTCTGGACCTTATTTCAAGTACCTTGTGAAGGTTCGATTTGAGGTCGAGGGGGTTGTGGAGAGGGCCGGTGAATAGCCCCCAAAGAAACATGACGTGATAGGCGCTGTCTTTGGTCAGACGGAGGGCCTATTCGAAGACACCCTCGACATCAAGAAACTTCAGAAGGCTGGAAGGGTCGGAAGAATAGACGTAGAATTGAACAGTGAGGGAGGAAAGACGGCGGGTGCCGTCATAGTCCCCTCATCGCTAGATCAGGCAACCACATCGTTGTTGGCGGCCGCACTGGAGAGCATTGAGAAAGTTGGCCCATACAACACCAAGTTCACGCTAGTGTCCATTGATGATTTCAGGGAGAAGAAACGCAAGGAGATAGTGGAGAGAGCTCAGAGCATAGCGCAGAGATGGAAAGCCGAGCGGGTGACCGCAGACGCACAGGCCCTGACCGGGGTCATAGCGAGCGTTGAGGTGACGAAACCCATTAACTGGGGGCCAGACAATCTCCCCGCAGGACCCGAGGTCGAATCATCGGACGATCTGGTCATAGTCGAAGGTAGGGCTGACGTGTCTCTCCTGCTGACAGTCGGAGTGAAGAACACCGTCGGGACGAATGGAGTGAATGTCCCAAACTCGGTGGCAGAGCTTGCGAGGAGAAAGAAGAAGGTCACTGCCTTCTTGGATGGCGACAGAGTGGGCGAGATGATCCTAAGGGAACTGCTGAGAATGGGTGTCAAGATCAACGAGGTAGCAAGGGCTCCACCCGGCAAGGAAGTCGAGGAGCTGACGCCCGCCGAGGCCTTGGACATTCTGAAGAAGCCGACGCTGCTTCAGGAATACTTGGTGATGCTCAGCAACCAGAAGAAGTCTGAGATCTCACCCGAGCAGGCAAAGATGCTTAGGGAGAAAGCCTCACAGGTGAAGGAGAAACTGATCTCGGTCATGCTCGACGAGAGCGGTGACGTCATTGCGGAGATACCGGTCGGAGAACTGTTCGATTCACTAGACAAGCACAAGAATGTGCGAGCTTTGGTGTTCGACGGTGTGGTCACTCAGAGGCTTGTTGACAGGGCCGAGGCAATAGGAGTGAAGATGCTGGTCGGTGAGAGGATCGGAAAGGTCGAGAAGCAACCCTCGGAGATGATGATATTCAGGATAGACGATCTTCTCTCAAGCGATCAGGGTAAAGGCCCGGATTCAGCTTGAGGAACTCCAACCCCCACTTGAATTCTGAGAGCACGGACACGGACTCTTCGAAGCGCCCGAATATCGCCAGCGCCGCTGCGATCGCCTCCGCTGACGAGAGTTCATAGGGCTTGCCGTAGTTGGTGGGATTCGCAGCGATGTACGTCGGCAGTTTCCTCTGGAGACCTCTTCTCATCCTTGAGAACACATCCCTTCCGGTCTTCCATGAAGCGTCGATCACAACTAGCCCGTATCTTTCGGCAAGCTCCGCGTCGGAGGCCGACAGCGTTTCGCTTGCTTCCGGATTCAGCACGATTGCCTTTCGAGGTATGAACCGAGACGAGGAGATCAACCTCAGATGGCCCCTTCTGGCAAGTCTAACGCTGGTACACATCTTGGGATCGTCTTGTCCGAGCCTAAACGCGAGCAGCTTCATCTTTGGACGCTCCTAGATCCGGAGTGTGTTGGCCGTAACTCCTTTTCTGTTCTAGGTGGAATTCGACTATGCGGCCCACCCGGCCATCCTGCGGGTCGATCATCTGGCCTTCTCGGCCTTGCTCCTCACGAGGCTGGGGTTTTCAACTCCTTTGCCGTCATCGTCAGGGCTTTCCACCGCCCATCACCCACACTTGACGGGAGGGGGTGTTTCTGTCCCGTTGCTAGAGGTCTCCCCCTGCGCCTTGCGGCGCCGTGATACCCGCTGGGAGAAGGAAGTTTCCTCAGGCTCGAACGAACCCGACATCCACCCACCAACTCACCCCGGACGTTCCGCTATCACGACTTGTGGGATATATGTCTTCGACAAAAAGAAACGATCTCGCGACTCGCGAGAATCGAACCAGCATGGTTGACTCAACGCCCCCTCCATGAGCAGGAAAGCCACTCAACACCT
>CAZXBW010000026.1:0-8436 GCA_964639105.1 uncultured Nitrososphaerota archaeon
CGAAACAGTCCTCGACGCTGCGGCACAGAGCTTGATGGGCGTTAATGACAAGGATCATCTCACGCGTCTTCTCGCCCGAAATCGCCCGGCGTAGGGCTGGCTCCGTCGTCATCTATTCGCTAAAATGAATCGTTATATGAGGAGGTCCAGTTGCTTGCCCGTTGTCACGTCGTCGCTTGCCGCACGCTTGGTCAATGGTTGACGGATTCACAAGGCATCATTCGATCCTGGCAACGGCCCTGTTAGTCGCACTACTGGCGGGCTGCCTCCCCCGGGGTTCGGCACAGATCGTCCGCGAATCACAGCCGTGGCTGAATCCAGACACGATAGTCAACGTTTCGATCGTGTTGAAAGAAGAAGCAAATCAATCGTGCCTTCAGGCGCTCAGCGCATACGGCACAGTGCGGGCAGTTCTCGGTCGTGTGCTGACGATGACGACCACAGTGGGTTCACTCGATGATATCAGGAATCTGGGGTTCGTTTCCACAGCGACTACGAGCCAACTTCTGAAGATGTCCCTTGATGTCAGTGTACCCGAAATAGGAGCGAGTGATGTCTGGTCAGGTCTCAATGATTCGCAAGGAAGGCCTCTCACGGGACAAGGAGTTGTGATAGGGATCGTCGACACGGGCATTGATCCGTATCATCGTGACTTCTATCTCGACAACGGATCCTCCAAGATCCTTTTCATCTGGGATCAGATGGGCGGTCGTCCCGGGCCTGGTCCGATGGGCATAGGTCTCGAGTACAACAGAAGTCAGATAGAGGCGAAGACAGCAGTAGTGGACGACAGCGAGGGTCACGGCACCCATGTGAGCGCTATTGCCGCGAGCACAGGGAACGATGAGAACGGAAAGTACAAAGGGGTTGCACCCGGCGCTTGGCTGATAGTCGTGAAGGCGGGAGGGAAGTCCAGAATCCTGCCATCGATGTGGACATTCAACGACAGCGACATAATCGAAGGCATTGCCTACATCATGCAGAAGGCCACTTCGCTGGGCATGAGAGCGGTGATCAATCTGAGCATGGGCTCAAACATAGGCGGGCATGACGGCACAAGCCCACTGGAGCTTGCGCTAGAAGGGGCAGTCAAGGAGGGGGCGACGATAGTCGTGTCCGCTGGCAACTCTGGCGCTGACAACATCCACGTTCAGGGACGCCTGACCTCAGGAAGTTCAGTCACGCTGAAGTGGTATGTCCCTGGACAGGTCGTCGGATTTGATGTCGACCTCTGGCACAGCACGCAGGATGTGACGTCAGTGACGCTTGTGCTGCCGGGAGGAATTGCTGTGAACGGCCCCACAGTCGACGAAGGAGAGATGACATCGGAAGGCTCAGTCTTGATTACAGATGAACAATCCGAAAAGGGCAGTGGTCACTTGGTCGAGGTCATCAAGGATGACGGGTATCTTCCCATCGGAGTGTACACTCTCGTGATAGAGCCCGTCTCGATCGGTTCCTCGGGTGCTTGGGATTCCTGGCTTGACGACCTGCCGGCTGGGGCGCTCTCCAGTGAGTTCCTCCCCAATTTGGGTTACACGATAACCTCTGCGAAGACCATAGGCATACCTGCGTCATCAGCGTATGTGATATCAGTGGGAGCGTACTCAACCCGGGACTCCCCGGGGTTTCCGTTCGGTGAGATATGCGACTTCAGCAGCAGGGGACCAACTAGGGATGGCAGGGTCAAACCAGACTTAGTAGCCCCTGGCTACAGCATTGTGGCGGCGAAGTCCTCGGCTGCCGTTAGCCTCAACCCCTATTCAGTTGACAGTACGCACGTGGCCCTCTCCGGGACGAGTATGTCCTCGCCGCATGTAGTAGGGGTGGCGGCGCTCCTTTTGCAACAGAACTCATCGTTGTCTCCACAGTCAGTCGAACAGATCCTGAGGGAATCGGCGCGCCTTGACTCTGACACGGGTTCGATTGACAAGGCGGTGGGAGACTTTGCTTGGGGCTGGGGCAAGCTCGACGCCAGACTTGCAGCCGGCATGATAGGTGTGACCGTCAAGGTAGAGGGCACACCATACTACGTTGACGTTCAGGTTGCAGTTGATGGACTGAACAGAACGAGGATCAGCGGATCGGGTTCTGCGAATGTCTACCTCAGCGGCAAGACAAGCCATGTGATTTCGGTACCGGAGGTCATCGATGAGGGCTGGACTAGGTTCGTCACGTTGGTTCCCGAGGTTTCCGTCAGTTCTAGCGAGAGCATCATGTTCTCGTTCGACACGCAATACCTAGTCGTCGTGCAGAGTGAGTACGGAAACCTGAGTTCCTCTGGATGGTTCACCAAAGGAACTCCTCTCGACTTAGGCACTGGCTCGGCCGACGTCCAGCTTGGCAATGGCAGCAGAGTTGTGTTCAAGGGCTGGAACGTCACGGTGCCATCAGCGGTCAGCTCTCCTCTGGTCATCGGTGCCGTGTGGTCTCGGCAGTTTCTTCTCAGGGTGGTTGACGATCAGGGATATCTCATTAGCGAAACGTGGTACGACAGTGGGTCGAAGGTTAGCGTTGTGGCACCGGGATCCATTCCAGCTGACGGAGTGCTAGGCCTGATAGGAGTCAGACGAGTACTGTTGCAGTGGAGGAACGACTACGGCGGCACAATCGATCCAAACAACGTGGTGATCAACTCACCGACCACGGTTGTGGCCGTGTATGAATACGACTATACGGCGTCGATGGAATACGCATTCGTCTTGCTGGTCGCCGTGGGAACTATGTTCGTCATAGTCAGGAGAGCAGCGTCAAGGAAGGAACCAGTATCTTCCGGGCTTCCTCCGCCTCCCTAGTTCGTGAGAAGCACCTCGGGTCCAGAACAGGTTTTTAAGCAGGGAATCCGAACCCCCGACCTAGCAAGGGGTGCTGGCATCCAGCTGAGAGGACGCGAAGTGGCGTCGACCCTCAATACCTGATCCGGGCAATACCGGCGTAGGGATGTGTCAGACGAGTCCTCTCTTTGTGGAACTCCATCCCCTTGTGAACATGTAGAGGAGTGGATTGGAATGGAATTGAGTACGCGGACAGCGGTTGCACTAGGTGGGATCTTGGTGATCTTGGGAGTCTCTGTTCTCTACCTTGTGTTACAGCAGCCCCCACCTGCTCGGTTGATCGTGTACGGACCCGAGGGGATAGAAGGAATGGCAAGCGGTCTCATAACAGAGTTCGAAAGAAGGTACAATGTCATTGTCGCATTCGCCCACTATGACATGGGATCCATCGCTATAGCCAACAAGTTGATATCCGAGAAGGGAAACCCCGTTGCGGATGTGATAATCGGGCTCCCGGAGTTCTACGCCAAGCAGGTGTTGGATGCTGGCGTTCTTGAAGCCTATACTCCTACGAACCTGAGCATGATACCAGAGAGCGAAATATGGGACAAGACGGGCCACATCTTCCCCGTTGACAAGGGATACATTCTCATCACTTACAATGAGACCATCATATCAGAAAGGGGACTCCCCATACCGAAGACGTTAGATGATCTTCTTAATCCGCAGTACAAGGGACTGGTCTTCTACCAGGACCCGACCTCGAGCGGAACCGGTCTCTCGTTCTTGGTGTGGGTGTTGTCCGAGAAGGGAACGGAACCTGGATTCGCGTTCCTCGAGCAACTTGAGCCCAGCGTGAAGATGCATCCTTCGGGCTGGACGACATCAATAGTAGCTCTCAAGACAGGAGAGGTGGCTGTAGGTTCGATGTTCAATACTGATGTGGAGTACGAGGAGGTTCCGCATCTGGAGTCGGCTGCGGCTGTGGGCTTTGTGTACAGAGAGGGAATCGCCTTGGTGAAAGGCGCGAAGAACACTGAGCTCGCCAAGAAGTTCATCGACTTCGTGCTTGGTGTGGACGGTCAGAACATCGTTGCCCCTGCGGGATATATGTACCCTGTGAACCCATACGCATCGTTTCCCTCACTGGCATCCTGTCCGAGGCCTCAAGTTGAGATCACGTTCAACTCAAGCATAGCTGGTGATGTTGTCGAGTGGTTGGATAGATGGAGCAGAGAGATCAAGGCTGGTTAGTCCTAGCGCTGGACTACCTGCCGCTTGTTCTCTTTTTCGGCTTCTTCTACGCAGTTCCCATGCTGTACGTCCTCGCCTCGCTCAACCTGACTGAACTGATCAGTCTGCTCGGTGACCCGTATGTTCTGAAGCTGACTGGCGCAACCATCTTGGAGGCTTTCTTGTCCACGATTCCATCGGTCGTTCTCGCGTTGCCGATCGCCTACTTCCTATCTCGCTATTCCTTCAAGTGGTCCAAGATGTTGAGGAACTTGTTGTTGACACCTTTCTTCGTGCCGGCTCTTGCGGTGACTGAAGGCATGATATTGATGCTGGGCGAGAACGGGACAGTGAACCGGATCTTGGAAGCCCTTCTCCACTCTGCAACTCCAGTCGTCAACATCTTGTACTCCATGGATGCAGTAGTTGTTGCCCACGTGTTCTACTACCTTCCGCTGGCAGTGATGATACTAGAGCAAGGATTCTCTAGTGTAGATCAAGACCTGATCGACGCCGCGCAAGTCTCCGGGGCCGATTGGTTCAATTCCTTCAAGGCCGTGTACTTGAACACGCTCGTTCCGTTCTTGGCCGCCTCTTCACTTTTGGTCTTTGCCTTCTCGTTCATAAGCTACTCAACACCCATCTTGATTGGAGGTCGCTTCAGCACGCTTGAGGTCGAAATCTACTCGACAAGAACGAGGTCTATCTCCTCGTCCCTCGCTTTCATACAGCTCGCGTTGACGCTGCTGCTCTCTGTGTCCATTCTGATGCTCAGGGACAGACTGTATGTTCGTGGCAAAACTGCCGAGAGAAGAAGGACGAGCCTTTCTGTCTCCGACTGGCATGGCAAGGTGCTGCTGGGCTATGTCCTAGCGATCACAGCAGTAGAACTCTTTCCTGTCTACCTTGTGCTAGCGCAGTCTGTTTCACCCTCTGGCGTGTTCCTGCTTCCCAGTTCATTCTCACTGGCCAACTTCACGAACCTTTTCTCAGCAAATCTGGGGTTTGGTTTGAAGTTCGTCGACATACTCCTCCAAAGTCTGGCAATCGGGGTCGTGGTTGCTCTCTCATCGGTCGTCGTATCGGTCTTCCTGATCTGGCAAGGCTCTCGAAGTGAAAGTGTCGGCAAGGTTACGGGAACCGTTCTCTCCTTGCCTCTCTCGATCTCCAGATCCTCCCTTGCTCTCGGCATCATGCTCTGCTACGGGTTCGGATTGTTGACGCTCTATGGCAGCTGGACGATCATCGCCATCGGCCAGATCGCCATCATCGTGCCGTTGACTGCAAGGCTGGTTGAGGCCTCGTGGACGAGAATCGGCGCTGATGTCAGACAAGCAGCGGAGTTGTTCGGGGCAAGCAGGATCTTCGCGTTTTTGAAAGTGGAACTACCGCTCATAGCCCCGGCTGTGCTTGCATCGTTCTTGTTGGCGTTCTCCTCGTCGATAAGCGAATTTACCATGGCCAACTTCTTCAGCACGTTCAGTCTGGTAACACTGCCTGTGTCAGTAGCGTCGCTCATCGACTTGAGGAGGATGGATCTGGCCGCGGCCATGAACGGAATTATCATAGTCATCGTGATAGGCGCGGAGGTAGCGAGTTCGTTCTTGTCTGATGAGGCTCTCAGGGTGATATGACAGTGGAACTTGAGCTGCGTGGGATCAACAAGACGTACGATGGAACGCCGGCAGTAGTGAACATTTCCTTCAGGATTCCGTCTGGCAAAGTGATGGCTCTGTTGGGCCCGAGCGGTTGTGGCAAGACAACTACTCTAAGAGTAATCGCGGGCCTGATTCCTCCTGACTCTGGAAGTGTGATCTTCGACGGTCAAGATGTCACTCAGGTTCCTGCAGCTTCTCGCAACATCGGGATGGTCTTCCAGAACCTTGCATTGTTCCCGAATCTCACGGTCGAGGAGAACATCGCCTTTCCGCTTGAGGCCAGAGGAGGGGATCGAACGAGCATCAGCTCGAAGGTCGGGGAGGTGGTCCAGCTTGTCGAACTCCAGGGGTTGGAAAAGAGATACCCGCATCAACTCAGCGGAGGGCAGCAGCAGAGGGTGGCAATAGCCAGGGCGATATCTGCCGATGCCAAGCTAGTGTTGCTTGACGAACCGCTCGCATCGCTTGACCCGGCACTCAAGGGTGAGGTTTTCACCGTGATAAGAAACGTTCAGCGAGAACTCAACGTGACCACCCTCTACGTCACCCACGACCAAACCGAAGCAGTCTTGATCAGTGATCTCTTGGGCGTCATGTTTGCGGGGAAGCTAGACTCTGTTGGAGAGACAAGAGAACTCTACGAGTCACCGCCGACCGAGGAATCAGCACGCTTCTTGGGCGCGACCAACGCCATACTCTGTGAAATCCAGAGCGTGACCGAGCACGAAGTCGTAGTGTCCGCTGGAGGAACGACCATCAACGTGACGAGACCAAGATGGTGGAATGCTAGACATGGCACAGCCAAGTTGCAGTTCAGACCTGATGACAGTCAAGTCTCGGATTCAACCGGGAGCGTTGTTCGGGGTAGGTTGGTGAGTCTAACGTACGGCGGAAGCAGGCTTCTGTCGAAGGTATCCACGGATCTTGGGGAGATCCAATGCGCGGGTAACTCATCCACGCAATACGATCACCTCTCAAAGATGATAGGAAAGGAAGTTGGGGTCGCAGTAGATCCGCACAGGATGGTTCTGTTTTGAGAGCGACATGACGTAGGCGATGCGCGAGTCGGAGAAGAACGACTCTAGGCCTAGTACGGTCCCGCTTTTTTCGGACAAGGCATATTAGGTTCAGTCTTCATGTTGAGGACGAAAGGTCGGTGAAAGAAGAGAAGGCACCTCTGAAGGGAATCGACGTCGTGCTCGATCCGTCGTCCATCTACACCGGCGTTGCCCTAGAGGTGTTGGCCGAGAGTCGGAATGTGAGGAGGATCATAGTCCCACTTCAGGTCGTGGAAGAATTCGAGACCCGAGCGAAGCACGGAGACGACCTCGGGCTCAAGGGACTGAAACTCGTGTCGGACAAATCCTCGGAGAAGGGAATCGAGGTCAGTTTCGAACACGGACCTGAACCGATAACAGAGGCACGCGAGGCGGCCCGCGAGCTCGCTCATCTGACTAGAGCGACTCTCGTGACGTGTGACCCTCTGGCTGCCAGATCGGGAGAGGCGATGGGGCTCAGCGTGATATACAGGAAGCCAGCTCGCCTGCTGAGCCTTGACAACTTCTTTGGCGCTGACGTTATGTCGGTCCATCTGAAGGAGGGAGTGGTCCCTAGGGTAAAGAAGGGAGTGCCGGGAAAATGGACCTTCGAGGAGGTCGGCGCTGACCCAATAGGTCGTGAAGAGCTGGAGTCTCTCATCCTAGACATAATGGCAGCTGTTCAGTCTTCCACTGACGGTTCGGCCTTCGTTGAGATTGACAAACCCGGCTCTACCATCGTGCAGCTCGGAGATCGGAGGATAGTGATAGCGAGGCCACCATTCTCGGATGGCCTCGAGGTAACTGCCGCAAGGCCCGTGTTGAAAAAAGCGATCCCGGACTATCGACTGCCTCAAGAGATCTTGGCCAGAATAGGCACAAGGGCCGAGGGTATACTCATAGCGGGATCCCCAGGCATGGGCAAGTCGACCTTCGCCCAAGCCTTGGCCGAATTCTACAGATCCAAGCGCAGGGTCGTCAAGACGGTCGAGAGCCCCAGGGATCTCCAGCTTCCTCCGGAGATAACCCAGTACTCCAAGTCCATGGCCACCCCGAGTGAGATCCATGACGTCCTGCTGCTCAGTCGTCCTGATTACACGATCTTCGACGAACTGAGGTCGGATTCAGATTTTGAGCTCTTCATAGACCTGCGAATGGCAGGGATCGGCATGGTTGGCGTAGTCCATGCTACCTCCGCCATAGATGCCGTCCAAAGGTTTCTGCACAGGGTAGACATAGGACTGGTTCCTTCGATCATCGATACGATACTCTTCATGGACGGAGGAGAGGTCAAGTCAGTTCATGTTCTGGAGACCGAGGTCAAGATCCCAGTCGGGTTGTCAAGGCCGGACCTGGCCAGGCCGACCGTGATCATGAGGAACCTCATGACGGGGAGGCCCGAGTACGAGCTGTACGTGTTCGGGGAGAAAACGTTCGTGGTGCCGGTGATCGGCCGCAGGAGTCCCAAGGAACACCAGATCAGGGTAGCTATAGACGAAGCCCTCGGGGGCCACACTTCCGGGTATAGCATCGAAGTGGCAGAAGGCCGGATCAGAGTAGCAGTCCCTCCAGGCGACATCAGACGATTCACGAAGAAGACGCAGAAGAATCTCTTCAAGGTCGGAAGGCGATTCGGCTTGGAGATCGAAGTGGAACCTCTCCTGGATCGTGACGAATTACCATAGGCGGGTACCAACGTGTAACGACCCGATCGACAAGGCCACGGTCAGATAC
>CAZXBW010000027.1:0-8421 GCA_964639105.1 uncultured Nitrososphaerota archaeon
GCCCAGGACGTTTGAGAGGGCCTGAAACCAGACCGGGTCGGACAGTCTTCTGATTATCTCGTCTGGACCCTTGTCGATCCAGATCGCGGTCATTATGGCCTGGGATAGTGGCTTCATCCTTGATACGAGCCAACTGGGCGCTCGTCCAGGGTGGAGCCTAAGCTCAAAGGTTCCCGACCTCCTCATGGAATCAGCCTCAGCGGGGGACATTAGCGGGTGCACACGAAAGCATCATGTCGGGGTTCTTGGCGTGATTTGTCACTGCCGGGCACCTTAATATCGGAGAGGGTCAGCTGAAAGTGGCCGCTCTTGACCGAAGTGATCAAGGTTGAACCGATCGCCCCTGACCCTGCAAGAATTGAAGAAGCCGCAGAGGTGATCAAGAGAGGCGGACTGGTCGCTTTCCCGACAGAGACGGTCTACGGATTAGGTGCCGATGCGTTCAACGAACCGGCCTGCAGGAGAATCTACGAGGCAAAGAAGAGGCCTTTGGACAATCCGGCGATTGTTCACATCGCCAGCCTCGATCAGCTCGGCAGCGTCGCGCGCGAGATCCCCGAAACTGCGCGCAGAGTTGCTGAGAGGGCATGGCCAGGTCCGTTAACAATTGTGGTCAAGAAAGCGGGCTCACTACCATCCACTCCGACAGGAGGTCTGGACTCGGTAGCGATCAGAATGCCAGCACATCCGGTCGCCTTGCAGCTGATCGAAGCATCTGGCACTGCCATTGCTGCACCGAGCGCGAACCTCTCTGGAAGGCCGAGCCCTACGATGGCTCAACATGTAGTGTACGACTTGAGCGGAAGCATAGATGTGATCTTAGACGCTGGCGAGACC
Source organism: uncultured Nitrososphaerota archaeon (assembly GCA_964639105.1). GTDB lineage: Archaea > Thermoproteota > EX4484-205 > EX4484-205 > JAAOZO01 > JBGOYZ01. The sequence goes on from CAZXBW010000027.1 coordinate 838, forward strand.
TTTTTTGGGGTGGAATCGACCATAGTTGATCTCACGAAGGACCAGCCGAATCTCCTCAGGCCTGGGCCGTTCACGGTGAAGGAAGTGGAATCAGTCCTAGGGTGCAAGGTCAATGTCTCACGCGCGGCAAGGGGTTGGGCTGAAGCCGAGGTCGCCATAGCACCAGGAATGAAGTACAGACACTACGCGCCGAAGACGAAACTCGTACTTGTCGACGTTGAGGGAGATCTTGATGCGCTGACGCACTCCACACTGTTCGTCGCGGATCGATACAGGGGGGCATCAGCAAAAGTCGGAGTTCTGTCCACTGACGAAACCGCGTCGGTCTACGCTCGGGAGGGATACGAGGTGCTGAGCTTCGGAACCAGAGCTAACCTGTTCACTGTCGCCAAGAACCTATACGCTGTGCTCAGAGAACTGGACGAGCTGGGAGTGTCCGTTGCTGTCTCTGAGTCGTTCGAGGAGAAGGGCATAGGGCTTGCGATAATGAACAGACTGAGGAAAGCTTCAAGCGTTGTGGTCACGTCTCTGTGATATCTCGACGCAGGATGCTAACTACTCACGATGCGCTCGACCCTATGGGTCGAAAGCGTCGGTCCTTTGGCAGCTGTGAGTCTGGACAGAGGCCGTCCCGCCCTCGCTCGAATGCGGTTGCGAGCCTTGAAAAGATTTATTACACCCTGATACGCTTTCCTCTACATGAGTTCTGGAAAGGTCAAGGATCCTGTTTGTGGTATGATGGTTGATCCGAAGACAGCAATCAAGCTGACGATAGATAACGAGACGTACTACCTCTGCTCTCAGCGCTGTGTGGAACAACTGAAGATCAGGAAGGGCAAGAGGTGAGGGCGATGTCCGGTGCGGGCAGCGGGAAGGAGCCCCTCCGGGAAAAGGAGATTCTGAGGTTGGGTAGCTGGACGTGCTACAGTTGTGGACTCGACCTAATGAGCAGGCTTAGGAGAGTCAAGGGGGTCACCGATGTATCAGGCAACTTCTTCACGAAGCAGCTCCTCATAGAGCACGAAGGAGCTGATATGAAAGAGATCGAAGCGATAATCAACAAGGCTGGGATGCAGGTCATGAATGAGGAGATGAGGTGAACACGGCCCGCGACGTCATATGCGGCATGTACGTCGATGAGAAGATCGCCGAATACAAGGCAGAAAGGAGGGGAAAGACGTACTACTTCTGCAGTCAAGAATGTTACAACGAATTCCTGAAGCCGGAGGTGGAGCTTCGCAGAATCAGGAATGAGTCGATCGTGGCAATCGGTGCTGCCGCTCTTCTCCTTGCGATCGAGTGGCTTCACATGCTTCCCGACATGCAGATGCGCTTGATTATGTTCCTGATCGCAACGCCCATCCAGTTCGGCATAGGGCTAGTCTTCTACAAGGGACTGTTGGACGCCATCAAGTCAAAGCAGGCCAACATGGATTCTCTGATTGCGGTCGGTACATCAGCAGCGTATGTCTACAGCGTAGTTGCTACCTTCTTTCCCGAAGTCGTCGCCAGCGTCCCCGGTGAAATGCCTCCCGTGTACTTCATGGATCCTCCCTTGATCATTGGGCTGATACTCCTCGGCAGGTACCTGGAGCACTCTGTCAAACAAGGTGCTTCTGAAGCGGTAAGCAGGCTCCTGGAACTGCAGCCGCCGACCGCGAGCGTGTACAAAGAGGGCAAAGAGGAACTTGTTCCCACAGAGCTTCTGAACGTCGGCGATGTTGTTGTCGTCCGTCCAGGTCAGAGGATCCCAGTGGACGGCACGGTGATCAGCGGTCAATCATCACTTGACCTTTCGTTGATCACTGGTGAATCTATGCCAGTGGACGTCGGAGTTGGGTCCGGTGCGGTGGCCGGTGCTGTCAATCTCACAGGGCTGCTCCACCTGAAGACATCGAAGCTAGTCGGCGAGTCAACTCTGTCCAACATTACTTCGATGGTGGAGGAGGCCATCCTCTCCAAGGCTCCTATCCAGAGGCTCGCTGATTCGATTGCAGCTCGTTTTGTCCCGGCAGTGATCGTGATCGCCTTGCTGGCATTCACTTTCTGGAGGTTCATGGCGGGGATGCCGCTGAGCTTCGCGCTGACGACTTCTGTCGCAGTATTGATCATAGCATGTCCGTGTGCCTTGGGTCTTGCCACACCTGCGGCGCTGACTGTCGGCGTTGCTAAAGCTGCCCAGTACGGCATCTTGATCAAAGGAGGCGAAGAGCTGGAGAGGGCAAGCCAAGTGAGGACTGTCCTAATGGACAAGACTGGCACCCTGACGGTCGGGCGCCCTGCTGTGACTGATGTGAAAGCGTTCTCGGGCATCTCAAGGAGCGAGACGCTTAGGATCGCGGCCTCTGCAGAGTATGGATCTGAACACCCGGTGGCCAGGGCCATCGCAGCAGAGGCTGAGCACGAGGGGATAGTCCCAACCCAGCCCTCATCGTTTGAGGCCCTTCCGGGATTCGGGATCAGCTCCGTCGTCGAAGGGAAACACGTCTTGATCGGAAACCAGAAGCTGATGGAGCAGCGAGGACTTCGGATCGGAACAGATGCCGTCGAGACAGTTGACTCAATAGAGCAGGAGGGCAAGACTGTCTTGGTTGTGGCTATCGAGGGTGGTGTCGCCGCAATACTCGCCGTTGCAGACCAAATTAGGGATAGGTCCCGGGAGGCGATCGACTTCCTCAACACGCTGAACGTGAAGACGGTGATGCTCACAGGCGACAACGCACGAGTTGCGAAGGCAGTCTCAAGCAAACTGGGGATAGATCAATACGTTGCCGAGGTTCAACCCGCTGACAAGTCCAGAGTCGTAGAGGAGTTCAAGGGAAGAGGCGAAGTCGTCGCCATGGCAGGAGATGGGATAAACGATGCACCTGCGCTGGCAGCCGCCGACGTGGGAATAGCGATGGGCGGAGGAACGGACGTCGCCAAGGAAACAGGAGGAATAGTCCTGATCAACGATGACCCGAGGGGGATAGGTGCTGCGATTCAAGCCAGCAGACTGATGTCTAGAAAGATCAAAGAGAACCTGTTCTGGGCTTTCTTCTACAACGTGCTCCTGATACCGGTGGCAGCCGGACTGCTGTACCCGTTCACAGGATGGCTGATGAGCCCGATACTGTCAGCCTTCGCAATGGCCACGAGTTCGATAACCGTCACCCTGAACTCGCTCTCGCTCAGGAACTACAAGCCAGACTACTTGAGGCACGGATCAAGTGTCGCGCCTGTCTGAGCCCCCCGTTGTTGCGCACCAGCTCACGGAGGTGGGGGCGGAGCGGGCTGTTTCCCACCCCTTCTTGCCACGAAGTACACGGCAATGCCTTCGACTAGCATTAGTCCGACCACAACAGCTAGGAACACGGTTTCAGATCCGAAGAGCTTTACTATTCCGAGATCACCGGTCGTGGTTCCGGCGCCGGCAACTGGGAATTTGATGAATTGTGAGGGCCTCGGGAATGAGTCATACAAGTACCACCAGTCATCATCGATGCGAAGGCCAATCGCGCCCGACGTGCCTAGTCCCAGCTTCGTGAGGGGAATCGAGGCTTCCAGAATGTTGCCATTGGCTACGGTTGCGTCCCCCTCATTGATCCAGTTCCAGTTCCAATCCTCTCCAGTCCCAGTGTACTGCGACAGGTCAACATATCCCTCTCTGGTACTGGACGTGCCGAATGAGAGTTCAATCTCGTAGTCTGCCCCGTTCCCGTTGTCCAAGACGTAGCCTGTCGCATTGCTGTTGTCAACATCTGCATAGAGATAGACGTACCGGGTCAACGAACCCGCTGCCAGGTAGGTCGTGGGAGCTCCCCTCAAGTCGATTCTGAAGTAGAGGTTGTCTTCGTCGTTAGCTATGTATAGCGCTGAGCCTTCCAACTCGGCTGGCACCGTAGAACCAGGAGGAAAGGTCACCGTGGCAGGCGTGTCGCCCCAGTCTCCAGCATTCCCGTCAACATCGATGGTTCTCATATGGGATCCCATGACGTAGCTAGTATCGGTTTCGGGCACTCCTCCTGTGTACGCGTAGGTATTCATGTAGAAGTAAAGCCCATAGGAAGACGAATAGCCCACCGCTTGTTGCGGAACCCATACCTCAAGATAGTTGAGCCCCGGCTGGCGAGTAACGCCAACAATCACAGATGTCGACCGCCACCAATCTGAAGTTGCGTTCCAGCTGTACAGTCTTGCATAGGAGGAGTGGTTGTCGCCGTATAGGTAGAAGTAGATCTCGTAATCCATTCCTCGTCCGTTCGCTTGATAACCGGTGATTGTCGAATTGTCCGTGTCCACGTACAGATAGATCTGTCTGTAGGCTCTTGCTGAGTTCGGAATAGCCCCTGCGTACTCTATGTACCAGTATAGGTTATCGCTGTCCGTCTTCATGTAGATTGCTCTGATGTTCATCCAAGGAGCTGCGCTGTAAAACTGAGCTGGGCTTAGGACAAGCGTATAGCCCTGAGGTTGACCTGAGACAGACGAGCTTGTCGAGATCAAGATCGGGGCCAAGAGCAGAACGAGCAAGAGACCACTTCGATTTATCGTCCTCATCGTGTCCATTCACAACGGTTTGAGTAATAAGCGTTGGTCGAGTCTCTCCCAGTTTCACCACGTCGCTGACTTGTTCTGCGGCCACCTTGGAGAAGATGCGGAAATGAGTGCTCTCTCATATCGAATCAATGCTGCTAGTGCTGGTTGGAACGGACCCGATCTGCTCAAAGAACCTTCCAGCCGATCGAGATCCCTGCTGTCCAAGACCCTCAATAGCGGGAAGAGCGTCAAGATCAGGACAACGAAGACCGTGCCACCGAGCGCCAGGTTGGGCCATCCTTTCCCCAGCGGGAAGTAGTTCACGAGTGCCCAGGTGAAAAGCGTTGCGATTGCCGTGGCAATGTAGATACGGATCGACCATGACAGGTCGATTCCCATCCCAAACTTGAGCTTCGCTATGGCCAAACCTACGAAAACAGCCGGCACCCACGATGCGGTGAAGAGCACTATCATGCCGGGCAGACCGGCCCACAACATGACAGGTCTGGCGAACAGCATGAACAAGACCGCCCACACTCCATTGATGGCCAGCACGTAGTAGCTCTTCCCGAGGCCATTGAACGAGTTGGCGAGGACGTTTCCCCCTATGGGCGAGAAGATGTAGTGAATGGCGAGGAGCGCAAGGTACAATGGCGCCTGCGCGTATTCGTTTCCGAACAACGCATACACTCCGTCACCGGAAAGGGCAATCACCGCGGCTGCCAGCGGGAGAGTCACGAAGGAGGCGTACCTTACCCCTTCTCTGAATATCGACTCCAAGACCTCTCTGTCCTTCTTGGGATCATATCTCGAGAAAGCTGGCACGAACGTGGAGTTCAGCGGGGCCACTGTCATCGACAATATGAACATGTAGTTGCTTGCAGTCTTGTAGTTGCCGATCTGCGCGTTGGTGGAGAGTTCGCCCATGAGGACTCCCTCGTACTGTATCTGCGTTTGATACATGAAGGTGCAGATGTAGAAAGGCAGACCGTACAGGAGCATCTTCTTGAGAAGGTCGAAATCTATGTCGATCAGCCTCTTGGGCTTGACCTTCACCGCCAACAGAACTATTCCAACCAAGGAAGCGACTATAGAACCAGCGACATTCCCGATTATGGCACCCGCGACGGAGTAGCTGAGCAGAACAAGGGAAAGCTGCACGACAGCCTTGACTAGACCCTGAATGACATTGATGGCTGCGCTATATCCGGGCCTTCTCACTGACGGGAAGAACTGGCTCAGCAGATTGAAGACCACCTGCGGGGCAAGAATTACAGAGGACCAAGCGACCAGCGCTTCGGTCCCAGGTCTGCTTATGACTACGTTCGAGATGAACGAAGAGAAAAGCAAGGCACCGATCGTGGTAAACACACCCAGGGCGATTCCGGCTGTGACGGCGGTGCTGGCGAAGCGCCCGGTCATGTCCTTGTCCGGATCCTCATAGACTTTCGCGCTGAAGTGCGCAAGAGACGTTGGCAGGCCCAGGTCAATGGCAAACGCCAAGTACGTCGGGGTCAGAAGTATGAGGGAATAGAGGCCGTAGGAGTCAGGTCCCAATGCCCTTGCCACAACGATAGTGACGAGGGCCAGCACGATTGTCGATACTATGTTCCCTAACAGCAGCAGGAAACCGGTACTGGTGACCTCACTGGCGAACTGGTCGACCTTCTTGCCGGGTTGTGGTGCCTCCTCGGAAGAGCCCACTGTTGTCTCGATTCCTGAGCTGCTACCAGCAGTCATGCGGTCACTCGCTAGGCCTCGTTCTCCCTGAAGTAGGTGACCACTCGCTCGTGGAATTCTCGTAGGGCATCCGGCTCAGTAACATCTTGGAACACGAGTATGAACAGACCGATGCCAGAACTCATGTACTGGGCTATTTGGTCTATGCACTCAGATGAGGTCCCGTGTATTCTCCTCCGTACGTATTCATCCTTGGAGCAGGGACGGAACCTATCCTCGTAAAGGCCGATGTTGTCGTTCTTGGCGTGCTCTGTCATGACCAGGAACTTCTGGTACCCGGACTCGATCTTGCGATTGACGTCATCCTTCGTCGATCCCATGTAAATGTCAGTGCACAATGATGCTCCAACTTCTCCAGCTGGTCTGCCTATCTCCTCGCATTGAGTTCTCAATCTATTGAGGAAAGCCCGAACTTCATCGACCGTGAGTCTATCCAAGTTGCAGTAATCCCCCAATTCAGCGATTACTCTTGAGATCCTTTTCCCTCTCCCCCCTATGAGCAATGGAGGGTGGGGCTTCTGAATTGGCTTGGGTTCGCAGATGGCGTTCCGGATCGTGTAGTACTTGCCTTCAAAAGAAGCGCTCTTCTGCGTCCACATCAGCTTCAGTATCCTCAGGCTCTCCGAAAGCTGCTCTATCCTTTGTGATGCGGGTGGAAATGGAAAGCCATAGGCGCTGTATTCTTTCTCGATGTAGCCTGCTCCGACCCCCATGATCAGTCGCCCTTTGCTGATGACGTCGAGAGTCGAGGACATCTTGGCCAGAAGAGAAGGATTCCTAAAGGAGTTGCACATCACAATCGTTCCGAGCCTAGCGAGGCTCGTCTGGGCCGCTACTGCAGAAAGAGCCGTCCATCCCTCTAGAAGGGGTCGCTCCTCCATCAATGGCATCATGTGGTCTGATAACCAGACCGAATGAAATCCCAGCATCTCGGCCCTATGTGCGACCTTTGAGATCTCATCGAATTCGGTCAGACCTTGTGGAAGGTACACGCCAAACTTAGGCTTGACCTGCGAGCCCATGCACCGACTGGTCAGGATGTTCGATATATCATTTGGCGTGAATCCCCAGGCCGGTCCTCCAAGGATCTGCAACAGTCCGGGCCTTGCGCCGAAGGTCTTATTAGAACATCCTCCCCGGAGAACTCAACACATGGCCACAAGGAAGTTGGGAGATCTGATCTACACGCCGGAGTCAGCGAGCGGAGAAGCGGTGAGCAAGATAGAGAGTCACACTCCCAAGATCGAAGCCCCCGACAAAGTGAAGGTGGATCAACCTTTCACGATCCGAGTCACAGTAGGACCACACCCTAACCTCGTCGAACAC
>CAZXBW010000028.1:0-7985 GCA_964639105.1 uncultured Nitrososphaerota archaeon
GTCTCAACAGGGCGTGGCACTACTTCTTATCTTCTCCAACCTTGTAGTCCGCGTCCACGACCTTGTCCCCTGCGGGCTTTTCGCCGGATCCTTCTTGCTGCGGTTGGGGACCAGGCTGAGGGCCTGCCTGAGGACCCGCTTGCTGATACATGGAAGCCCCGATCTCCTGAAGAACCTTGGTGACTTCGTCCATGTCCTTCTTGATCTTGTCCATGTCCTTCGCCCCGACCGACTGCCTGAGCTGATTGGTGACCTTGTCTATCCTGTCCTTCTGATCCGCGGTGAGCTTTTGCTCGAAGTCCTTCTTCATCTTCTCGGCGGTGTACAGCACCGTGTCAGCGTTGTTCAGCAATTCGGCCTCTTCCTTTCTCTTCCTGTCCTGCTCAGAGAACTGCTCAGCCTCGCGCATGAGCCTGTCCTTCTCCTCCTTGGAGAGTTTGTTCGACGCTGTGATCGTGATCTTGTTCTCTTTCCCAGTGGCCAGATCCTTTGCTGTGACATTCAGTATGCCATTTGCATCTATGTCGAAGGTCACCTCGATCTGTGGAACCCCTCTTGGGGCTGGCGGTATTCCCGTGAGGTTGAACATACCCAATGAGATGTTGTCGGCGGCCATGGGTCTTTCTCCCTGTATGACGTGAATTGTCACTGTCGTCTGGAAATCAGCAGCCGTGCTGAACACTTGGCTTCTCTTGGTCGGTATTGTCGTGTTCTTCTCCAGAATCCTCGTCGCGATTCCTCCCAGCGTCTCGACGCCGAGGGAAAGCGGGGTGACATCCAAGAGAACTATGTCCTTGATCTCTCCGGCTAGCACGGCTCCTTGAATAGCAGCGCCTACAGCGACACACTCCATCGGATCGACCCCTCTCTCCGCTGGCTTGCCCATGAAGTCTTCGATCACCTTCCTGACCAATGGCATTCTCGTCATTCCTCCGATCAGTATGATCTTGTCGATGTTTCTCGGCTCAAGCTTTGTGTCTGTGATCACTTTCATGAGCGTGTCCTGAACCCTCTTCACGATCGGAGTTGCTACCTGTTCCAGCTTTGCCCTGGTGAGTGTGTAGTGAAGGTGCTTCGGCCCACTGGCGTCCTGCGCTATGAAGGGCAGATCGATGTCAGTAGTCATCAAAGTCGAGAGCTCTATCTTCGCCTTCTCAGCTGCATCCTTGAGTCTGAGCATAGCTGCCTTGTCATTGCGAAGATCTACGCCGGTCTGGTTCTTGAACTCGTCAACCAGCAAGTCAGTGATCGCCTTGTCTACGTCGGCACCACCGGTCTGAGTGTCACCGCTCGTGCCTAGTACCTGAAAGACGCCTTGACCGAAGTCCATCATCGTCACATCGTGTGTCCCCCCGCCGAAGCTGAACACGAGTATCTTCATCTCTTGGCCGGCCTTGTCCAGTCCGTAGGCCAGGCAGGCGGCTGTCGGTTCGTTGATGATCCTCTCGACTTTGAAGCCCGCTATTTCCCCGGCATCCTTCGTGGCCTGCCGCTGGTTGTCGTTGAAGTGAGCGGGAACCGTTATCACAGCCCTGCTGACCGTTCTGCCCAGGAACGTCTCCGTGTCCCTCTTGATCTTCTGCAGTATGAAGGCGGAGATTTGCTGGGGAGTGTACTCCTTGTCGCCGATCTTGACCTTGTAGTCGGTGCCCATCTTCCTCTTTATTTCGAATATCGTCCTATCCGGGTTAGTCAGCGCCTGTCTTCTGGCTGGGTCGCCGACGAGAAGTTCGCCCTCCTTCGTGAAGGCCACGACCGACGGGAACATCTTCCCCGCGAAAGTTGGTCCCTCGGCACTCGGAACCACCACCGGCCTTCCTGCCTCCATCACCGCAGCAGCTGAATTTGTTGTGCCCAAGTCTATGCCTACTATCTTTTCTTCCATTCCACCTTTACTCTCGCTCATTTCTTCATTTCAACACCCCTTTCCCCCTTGCTCGAGATAGCTGAGCATGAAACCTTCACAACGCTCGGTCTTATCACCTTTTCGCCCAGCATGAACCCAGCCCTGACCTCCTCCACTACGGTCCCTTCTGGCGACTTGTCTGTTGACACGCTCTCGACCGCCTCGTGCAGCCTAGGATCGAAGGGTCGTCCTACCGCCTCAATCTTGTGGACCCCGTACTTGCCCAAGGTCTTGTAGAGCTTGGCCAGTGTCATGCTGAGTCCTTCTGTCAGCTCTTTCGATGCTCCGGTTTCCTTTGCTGTCTTTAGGGCAAGGCCCAGCTCGTCAGCCAAACCCAAGAGGTTCACTATGAGCTCTACAGTCGCCGACATTGACCTGTCATCTATCTCAGCAGCTACTCTCTTCCTGTAGTTGTCGAAGTCGGCCTGCAAGTAGAGCATCTTCCTCTGCAGATCCTCAGACCTCGTCTTCTCCTTCTCAAGCGCGTCTCTGAGCTCAGCGAATTCGTCCTCGATCTCAAGTCTCACGGGCTCAAGCTCCTTCCCTTCGTCATGCTTCTCTGAGTCGCGTTCGGTCCCTTCTCGTTCGTCGGAAGCCATTTCTGTCACTACCTCGAGGAGCGTTCGGTGGAGGGCGATGATCTCTTATATTCGTTTCTTTCCCGATTGCGACCACAGCGAAACGTTAAGAGCGCTCGACCGGACGACATCACATGGCACGCGCTAGACTGCTAATGTTGACCCATTCAGCGGGCTTCAAGCACGACTATCTGCCAGTTGCGGCAGAGACCCTGAAAGAACTGGGAGATGAGACGGATGTATTCGAGGTAGTCCCGACTGACGACTGTTCCTCCATAGACAAGGACAAGCTACGCGGTTTCTCAGCCGTTCTGTTCGCGACCACTGGAGAACTGCCTATGTCCGACGCACAGAAGAGCGCACTCATCCAATTCGTCAGATCAGGCGGCGGATTCGTCGGAGTCCATAATGCGGCGGATACCTTCTACAAGTTTCCGGAGTACGGTCAGATGGTAGGTGGATATTTCAAAGCCCACCCTTGGACGCAGGAGGTCAGGGTGATAGTGGAGGATCACAATCATCCGTCGACGAGCTTCCTGCCTAGAAAGTTCTGCGTCAAGGAGGAGATCTACACGTTCAAGGACTGGGACCGGAAAAAGACGAACGTGCTGATCAGTCTTGACAACAGCTCCGTTGATCTGGGTAAGGGCACGAGGCAGGACCATGACTACGCCCTGTGCTGGCACCACGAATTCGGGAAGGGAAAGGTGTTCTACACCGGCTTCGGACACTTCAAGGAGCTGTGGAAGGAAGACTGGTTCAGGCTGCACCTTTCACGTGGGATAGAATGGGCTGTGCACGTCTAATCTATCGCTCGAAAATGGATTCCAGCTTCGCATAGCGGTCTGGGTAGTACAACAAGCCTTATGTACTACCGGTGGCGCTTGGTAGTACAAGTTGGAGGAAGCGAAGGTAACCAGGAAGGGGCAGGTGACTATTCCAGTTGGTTACAGGCGGAAACACAGCATAAGGGAGGGTAGCAGGATGCTCGTGGAAGAAACCGAGCGAGGAGTGCTGTTTGTCCCCATCCCTGACTTGTTGTCGCTAGCTGGAGTGGATAAGGGCAAATACGACGCGAAAGAGATGAGAGCCAGACTTGACGAGTTGAGGGAAAGATGGCGCTAGACGCCATACTCGACACGCAGTTCTTTTTCTCGTATTTCAGCCCTGATAACGAGAAGGTCGGGGCTTGGGCCAGATCCTTGATCAACCGGGTTCGATCAGGTCGTCTGAGGTTGGCCTCATCTGCAATCACCCGTACTGAGCTTCTTTCCACGATGGGACGCGCCGTGGGGGAGGATGCGACCTGCGACAGAATCTCAGCCATCGAAAGTGAGGGCATTCCGTTTTTGAGCATTCAGGAAAGGGAGGCGGATTTAGCGGGAAGCTTCGCCATGAGAAACCCAGACATTCCGGTGGCAGACTGCCTGATCGCAGCCACTTCCGTGCTGCAGGCAAACGGGGTGGTGATTTCAAGAGATGCGCACTTCAGCAGACTCGCTGGCATTCGAGTCAAGTGGCTCAAGACCATCTGAGGGCAAGCTGAACGTACGAGTGTGAATTGCTCCTACGACGATGCCTGACTAGCCCTCCGCAATCCTGAGAGCCAGTTTCTTGCCGAGTTCGACAACCTGTCCAATGTCGTCTGCCGAAGGTGGCCCGTTGATGTCCACCGTTCCGACCATTTCCATCCCCAATGGCGCGATCGTTTCAGCGATCTGCTTCACAGCACCACCTCCCCATCCGTATGAACTGACCACGGCTGCAAACTTCGCAGGAGGCTTCAGCGCCTTGGCTAGATATGACGCATAGAACGCGAGGGGATGGGCACCCGTCAGTACAGTGGGAGAACCCAGCACTATCGCCCTCGAGTCGACCAGGTCTGCAGCCAGATCTCCTAGATCGGTCACGGCTAGGTTGTACACGGCGACTTCGATGCCTTCGCTTCGCAAAGTCTCGACCAGCGGTTTCACGATCAGTTCAGTGCTCCCCCACATCGTAGCGTATGCTATCGTCGCCTTGCGAACCGTCTCCCCACTTGTCCACTTCCTGTACTGAGAGACGATCTTCTCAGGGTTCCTGTAGATGGGTCCGTGGCTCGGTGCGATCATATTCATTCCAAGACTGGCCGTCTTCTCCAGTCCTCTCTTGGCCATCGGTCTGAAGGGCATCATTATCTCTCCGAAGTACTTCTTCGCGAGCGGTATCAGATCGTCAACTTCATCGTCGAAGGTTCCCTTGGCAGTATGTGCGCCGAAGAAGTCACACGAGAAGAGAATCCGGTCTTCCATTAGGTGTGTGAACATCGTCTCCGGCCAGTGCAGCATCGGAGCCTCGATGAACTGCAGCGTCTTTCCACCTAGGTCTACCTTCTCTTGATCGGCAACAACCCTGATCCTGTCCTCGGGGACACTGTAGAATACTTGGGCCATCTTGGCACCCTTGCTCGTAGCGACGAGCTGGGCCTTCGGGCTGATCTCCATCATGTGAGGGATTGCAGAGGCATGGTCCGGCTCGGCATGGTTCATGATCACATAGTCCAAGTCGCTGGGGTCTATGACCTGCCTGATCTTCCCCTCGAGTTCGGCCGAGAAGTTGCGGAAGACCGTGTCAACAAGGGCCTTCTTGTTCTTCCCGATAACCAAGTACGCGTTGTAGGACGTCCCCTGAGGCGTTGGAATCAACGCGTCGAACAGCCTGAGGTTCCAATCCTTGACTCCGACTGCGAAGACGCCCTCCTTGAGATTCACAATGTCGCGCCAGCTCATAGCATGAGTCACGGACCTAGAACTTCATAACAGGGTTATAAACGTGAAGCCATGGCGATCGTAGAGCTACGACCACGATGGTCACATATCAGGCACGGATCTCATATGTCCAGAAATTCCCTTGATTCAAGACGCAAGCCTAGATGTCAAGCGAGTCAGCACCTCGTCCATATCACAAGAACCAGTCTCGAATCGTAGAGGATCTCTGTCTCCTCCCGCCTTCAGAGATAGGGCAAAGGACATTGATGAATGCTCTCTTTCGTCAGCCCTTTGGCGCTGTCCTCCTGCCTGGTCGTGGGATGTCGTACTGGCGTCAGAAGAACCGTTGTCATGCCTGCTACAGACAATACCGCTGGGTGCATATCTTGCTAGGACTCGGTCTCAAGAAGCGTTAAGAATCGATAAGAGAACATGACAACGGAAATGGAGCCATCTGGCTCTCAGCCTGCGAAGTCTTTCGATCAATTGATGGACGAATATCAGAGGGCTCGCGAGGATCCAAAGAGGAAACTCATGGTACTCAAGGAAGCTAGGAAGGCGGTGAAGACCCCGAACAGACGACAAAGCTGAACAAGACCTGGGACGAGTTCATAGAACAGTATGGACCGTGATTCACAAGAGCGAGTCCAGAGGAACTGTCGGTCGCGGCTTGGGCAGGTGGATCTATTCTTATGGAAACAACTGAGGAGCCGCCTCCCAACAAGATGTATCCCGCTGCGAAACAATACCTAAAAGAAAGCACCTCATTGAGCGAGAGACCCCATGCGTGAGAACAGTGCCGGAACCACGAAGCCCGACTTGAAAGGATTCTCAGTTGATTACTCGTGGAAACACTTCGGCGTGACGAAACACCTAGGAGGGGTCTATGCGACCGACAGGCTCATCAAGATGTGCGCCATCACTCCGGGACAATACGTTCTGGACATTGGATGCGGAACTGGCTACACCGCGTGCCTCTTGACCAAGAAGCATCATGCGAGAGTGGTGGCGTCCGACATCAATCTAGGTCTCTTGGAGGAAGCCAAGAGGAGGATCTCCAGAGAGGGGCTAACTGATGGAATCATGATCAAGGAAGCAGACGTACAAGAGCTGCCGTTCCCGGATGATACCTTCGACGCGGTGATCGCCGAGTCCGTGCTCGTGTTCTGCGACAAAGTGAAGGCTGCCTCTGAGATCAGGCGGACACTGAAGACCGGCGGAGTATTCGGCGACAATGAAGGAACGTACAGGAGGCCTCCACCTCCTGAACTCGCTGAGTTGATGGCTCAAGCCTCCCAAACCTCGGGAGGAGTCATGCTTGAGGACGAATGGAGGGCAGTGTACCAGGAGGCTGGGTTCAAAGACACGCTCTCAGCTGTCTATTCCCTCAACTCGAAAGAGGAGTTCGTCAGCGCACTCCGGGTGAACGGATTGAGGTTCATTGCATCCAACGTGAAGGCCATGTTTGACCCGACGGTAAGAGGTGCTCTCCTAAGTCGAAGCTCATATGGAGCCATCCGCAAGACCTACTCCTACATGGGATATGGCCTCTACGTCAGCAGAAAGGACTGACGGTCGCGACCGCCACAGATGCATGACGAAGAGTTCGATTATGTCATCTTGCGGGTCACAGCACTAGAAGGTTAGCTGATACAGCTAACAATGTGATGAAGACTACACTGACCACCAGTGTGTGACTTGCTGCTTTTCCACTTAGGGGGATAGAGACTCGGTTCGCCCCAGCGGCGATCGATGAGGAGTTGAGTTTGGAGTAGATCCAAGCTACGGCCAAGGCCGGAGAAAACGCCAGCAATGATATGAACAGGGTTCCCACCACGGACAGCCAGTGATAGTGAGGCAGCAAGAGCCACAACTCCAATGCACTCGCCCCGCCGAACAGCAGAAGAAAGATCACGGAAGCGGACACCACAAAGACCTTCTTGCTTGAAGTTTCGTGCCTCTCCTTGCCAAGGGACTTTGAGGCGACCCAATAGTACCCCGCGAGAGTCAAGGAGTTGGAGAGCCCCCAGATCGACCATTTCACCACATCCCGTTTCTCCCTGCTTCCCAGAAGCAATGAGGACAATCCCGAGGCCACAACGGAGCAGACCAGAAAGACTGAGATCCCAATGGCCCAAGGCAAAGCCAGGGCTGCTTGCTCCAGATATGCGGGGTGAAATCTGAGATCGGTTGTGAGATACTTGGAGGGCGCGTCCACCGTTACAAGTGTGTACTCCGAAAGCTCCGTCCCAGAAACCGTTTCCACCTGCGGGTATGTGGAGATCGTAATATGGCCATCAACGAAGTGCTCCACGTCCGTGAATGCCGCGAGCGTTTCTGGAAGAGCCTGCACGCTCCAGAGTCCATTCACGTACAGCCTCAGCGGAACGATCTCGCTTCCATAGATGCTTGTTGGAATCAGGGGATAGAATGGCACGTCGGAAGGGAACGTGATGACGATGCCCAGCCCTTGGGGAGGCACGTATATGATCCGGGAGATGTTAGCATCAGCTATCGGTGAGCTCGAGTTCAATGGATATCCGTTCCCGCCGATCGGCGATCCTGAGACTTTCGAGACGATGAAGCTCGGAACAGTCGGTGCCCCCGAAGCACGATCGGATTGGGCACCAATGTAGCCCTCGAGGACTGCTCTGACTTCGTCCGACACCTCGATGCCGACCCCTCTGAGGAACTGAGTCAGCGAATCAACATCGGTCGCGGTCACAATGTAGGAGGTCAGGCCGAACGATTCGA
>CAZXBW010000029.1:0-7887 GCA_964639105.1 uncultured Nitrososphaerota archaeon
GTTCACAGGAGCATTGATAGTCACTGTGCCTCCTTCCGCAAGGACGTCGCCATCGACCCTGGCGTTGATCGCTATGGTATCTCCGGTCAAGAAGAGATCGTGATCCACGGGCACGTCAATCGAGACAGATCCGTTCTGCTGAGCACGAACCACACACACGGTTGAGATAGACACCGCCAACAGCAGAAGCACAGCCAGAAGTTTGTTCAACAATCGGTCACAACGGGCCGTTTCGGGAATTCACATATAAACGTGCGGCGAAAGCTGGAGCCTCAACAGCCCTCGCGTGGGGATGACAAAGGGATCCTCACGACTTGCGCTAGCCGATCAGCTTCTCATCTTGAGCCTCTGACAGCCCTGACTTTCGGCTCCATCACGTACCACAGCCACTCTGCGAACTCGGCCAAGTTCTTGGTCTGAAGGTACACCTCCCCTGGACCCGTGACCTTAACTACAAGTCCCTCTCCGCTGAGCACCAATTCCTTCAGTCCGCCTATCTGCTTGACCTCATAGGAGCATGTGTCTGTAAATCCGACCAGATGAAAGTTGTCCACTATCAACTTCTCGCCCGGCAACAAACTATGTCTGTCTATGGCACCGAACGTGTTGATGAACAGGTCTCCAGTTCCTGATGTCTTGATCATGAACAGACCTTGACCGAATATCCCCTTCGTAAAGCCTTGCCACTGAACGTCCAAGTTGATGCCCGGGCTCGACGCGATGTACGATGACTTCTGGATGATGTACCCTGTCGTTCCGTCCAGTGGCAACCTCTGTATGTCTCCCACTGGTGCTGCAACCAACCCGAGTTCGCCTGGTCCGGAGGCGGCGACGTAGTCGTTGACGAAGAACGACTGGCCTCCCAGGAGTCCGACCTTCAGCGTGTCCCACACGTTCTGTCCTCTTCCTCTTGTCCTCATCTCGATCGTCGGGCTCATGTAGGTCATGGCGCCGGCCTCAGCCACGATAGTCTCGCCCGGATCCATGTTGACTACAAGGAGGCTGTACGACGGGCTATACTTGATCTCATATTTCATGCAGCTGGGCTGGCCCTTCGAGTAATAAGAGTTGCAGGACAATCGCACGTAGCGACTCCGCTTGGACAAGTCAGGATAGCTCCGCCGGTTGACGGAGCAAAACGGTTATACAGATGCGAACCAAGTGAGCTTCGGCGATCAGGTGCATCAGACAATGGAAGTATTCGAGGCCATCGAAAAGAGACGTTCAATCAGATCCTACAGGCCCGACCCGGTTCCCAAGGAGAAGCTGGAAAAGGTCCTGCAGGCAGCTCGACTGGCCCCGTCCGCCGCTGGCCGACAACCGTGGCACTTCATTGTAGTGACTGACCCGAAGAAAAGAGAAAAGCTCTCAAGGGGTGGTAGGTTTGCCTGGTTTCTCTCGGAGGCCCCTGTCGTCATAGTTGGCTGTGGCAACAGGAGATCTTCGTCGAAGTGGTGCGTGGTTGATACGGCCATTGCAATGCAGAACATGGTGATAGCTGCTACCGGCGAGGGTCTAGGGACATGCTGGATAGGCAGCTTCAATCAGCAGCAGGTCAGGCAACTTCTTGGTATTCCAGACGACTATGTGGTAGTATCTCTCCTCGCTGTCGGATACGCAGGGGAGGAGGACTTGTCCTCAAGAGCGCTTCACCTCGTCACGAAAAAGAAGAAACTTGAAGAAATCGTAAGCACAGAGAAGTTCGGAAACCGGTTCATCGGGCAGTGATCTCGCCACTGGTTGGAGCAGCCCCCCTCCTATCACGGATGGCAAGTCCATGCCACTTTGCGGCCCGGACACGCATTCTCACTTCTCATCGAGCGTGATCAGGATCTAGACTCGCTTTCCCGAGCTTGAGCTGGCTTCGTGATGATCATACCCGAGGTGACTTGGGGCTTTTCGGGGAATATCCCCTCCGGTCTCAGGATTAGTACCGAAATCATGGTAGCTCCGATCATCATGCTTTCGGCCCACACGACATCAAAGGGAATGAACGGTTGAAGCACGCCTTTGAACACGTTGATCAACTTGATGACGGAAGTCGAGATTAAGGTGCCTACGAGAACTCCCATGCTGCTGGAGGCGCCCCCCAACATCACCATCAACCATGGCCAGAACGTCCACCACATCCTGCTGTATGTAGTCGCAACTACCCCACAGGTATAGAATGCATAGAGCCCCCCGCATAGAGCTGCGATGGCCGACGAAACGACCAACGTCCTCATTCTATAGTCGGATATGTTCTTGCCCACTGATTCAGCGGTCGTTTCGTTGTCCCTTATCGCCCTCAACGTTCTTCCAAGCGGAGAACGGCCGACTCTGTCCACGTATATCCAGACAAGCCCCGCGAACCCCAACATCAAGAGACTTGCCAAAGCGAATCTCCACTCACCTGCCCACGCGAGTGGATCCGGGACTTGAACGCCCAACAAACCCCTGCAATTGATTGAGACATCCACCAAGCTGGACGGATCCCTGATCTATTGGCTCCTCTTCGAGTTCCTGTTCTGGGACAGTTCTGGAAGGCGGCACCTGGGCATCATGGCGTTTGACATAACCGATCAGAAGCGGGCTGAGGAGCGAGTCATTCGTCTGAACAGGTTCTACTCCCTGCTCAGTAGCGTGAACCAAACTATCATGCGGGAAAGGAATCCTGAGGCGTTGATAGACAAGATCTGCCGCGTGTGTGTGGAAAGAGGAGGATTGCGGATGGTTTGGGTGGGGATGATCGACCCGGAGAAGCGGATGCTTAGGCCAGTCGCACACTATGGTTTCGAAGACGACTACTTGGAAGGTGGACGACTCTTGACCAATGACTCCAACTCGCGCGATACGGCTGAGGTCATTGCAGTTCTCGAGAGAAAAGCCATAGTAATCGATGATGTGGGGCATGATCGGCGGATGGGTTCTTGGCGCGCGAAGGCGACCGTCCGGGGCTACAGGTCCATCGCCGCACTGCCTCTTAGGAAAGAGGCTGATGTCATAGGATGCATCAGTTTCAACGCAGGCGATCGGGGATTCTTTGACGATGAGAGCGTCAAGGTGCTGACGGAAGTGGGCGCAGGCATCTCATATGCACTGGAGTTTGCCGAACAGGAGGAGGCCCGCAGACAGGCAGAAGCCGAGCTGCGCAAGAGCCATGATCTTCTTCAGATGCAGATCGATCGCATGCCGATAGCCTACATCACATGGGACACGGACTTTCATGTCATGGCCTGGAATCCGGCGGCGGAGAAACTCTTCGGGTTCACAGCTTCCGAGGTCATAGGGAAACACCTCTTCAATCTCATCGTTCCCAGAGACGTCCAGCCCCATTTGGATGAGATCCGGGATCGTCTGCTCAAGGGCGACATGGACGCTCACGGCGTCAACGAGAACATCACAAAAGATGGCAGGAGGATCATCTGTGATTGGAACAACACTCCTCTCAGGAGAGACGACGGCACCGTGTTCGGGGCTCTGTCGATGGCATTGGACATCACTGAACGCAGGCGGATGGAGGAAGAACTCAGACGATACTCCGAGCATCTGGAGGAGATCGTGGAAGAGAAGACGAAGGAGCTGAGTCAAGCAGAACACATGGCAGCGATCGGACAGACGACACTATGGGTTGGCCACGACCTCCGTAATCCTCTGCAAGTTCTGGTGAACGCACTCTATGGGGCCAGACAACTCGTGGAAACTGTCTCTCCGATGGCTCTGGAGTCAGCAAGGGAAGAAGGGCTCGAGTTGATCTCGACAGCGGAGGATCAGACCAGGTACATGGATAAGATCATCTCGGACATCCATGACTACGCGAACCCGGTCAAGGCAAGACCCATGCGCACCGATTTCCGACTGCTCATCGACGAAGCCATGTCGAACGTAGACGTACCAAGCTCCATCAAGGTCTCCCGTGAAATAGACGAAGGTCTTTTCAAAGTGGAAGTCGATCCCGTCATCATCAGGAGAGCATTCTCAAACCTAATTCGCAATGCCGCAGAAGCGATGCCTGAGGGAGGTCAACTGACCATCAAAGCAACTAGGATCGACGATAACGCGCTGGTCAGTTTTGAAGACACGGGCATCGGCATACCCGAGGAGAACATGAGCAAGGTGTTCAAACCCTTCTTCACCACCAAAGCTAGGGGCCAAGGGCTCGGGCTTTCGGTCTGCAAGAGACTCTTGGATGCCCATGGGGGCAATATCGTCGTGGAGAGCAAGGTGGGCGAGGGCACAAAAGTGACGGTCACGATTCCGCTGAACTTCAGGACCGAGTCTGAAAGCACACCCAGTCTGTGAACTCACTGCCTTTCTCCCTTGGCAGTGTTATATACCAAGAGACGTTGTTTCACCGACATGGCAAAGCTGAAGCTCGGAACGATTGTTTCGATGGAGCGTGGCGTCAAGGAGGCAATGGTCAAGGTCCGCCAGCTCGGTCTTCCAACCTGCCAAGTTTCGTGCTGGAGTCCAGAGATGCTGACTGAGGAGAGCGCGAAACAGTTGAAGAGGGTGGCTCAGGACAACTCTGTCGAGATCACGACTATGTGGACAGGACTCCCGATAGCGGTATGGAACTTCATCGATGGGCCCAAGACGATCGGACTTGTCCCGCTAGAGACCAGGAACGAGCGAATCCAGATCCTGAAGAAAGGATCAGACTTCGCAAGAATCTTGGAGGTGGGCAGCATAACGACACATGTCGGCTTCATACCGGAGAATCCGAACGACCCACTCTACCCGGGACTGGTGGAAGCAGTCAAGGAGGTCGCAGCTCACTGCGCCAACGCCGGGCAAGAGTTCTGGTTCGAGACTGGACAAGAGACACCGGTGACGATGTTGAGGACGTTCGAGGATTCGGGGGCGGAGAACCTTGGCGTAAACCTCGATCCTGCCAACCTGGTACTCTATGGCAAGGCGAATCCGGTCGATGCTTTGGATGTCATCGGGAAGTACGTCAGAGGGGTTCATGCAAAGGATGGGCTGTATCCCACAAACGGGAGGGAACTCGGTCAGGAAGTGCCGCTCGGAAAGGGGAAGGTCAACTATCCTGTGCTCATTCCAAAGCTGAAGAAGTGCGGCTTCCATGGGGCGCTCACGATCGAGCGCGAGATAGCGGGACCCCAGCAGGTCAAGGACATCAAGCGCGCCATCAGAATCCTGATTCCCTTGTGCTAGAGACCGGGGACGGGTTCCTTCTTGCGGATTCCTTCTCGATCAACACCATGAGATCATCTGCAAGTCTACGTCTCCTCACAACCGACTCTTCCGTCCGTGGCCTCGCACTAGGTCAGGTCGCCACAGGCGCAAAACGCTTCGTGAAGCAAGCCGTGCAGATCCTCGAAGCCTTCCCTGGTGATCGAAGACACGCTTACGACTCTCTGGGACCAAGGAAGTTTCCGTATTACGTCCACTAGGACTGAGGCGGCCTCTGAAGCCGATCCCGTGCTCTCGCGTTCCACTCTTGAAGCGAGATAGTCAGTATCTGATAGCAATCTCGCGATGTCCTTCCTTGGGCTGATATCTGACTTGCTCGCGACGATGACTAGGGGGATGTTCAATCTCACCCTGACCACAATCGATTGCGCAAGAGCTGCGGCCAGATTTGCAGGATCGGCCGTCAAGACAGGGTCTAGAAGGAATACTCCGACCGTCCTCGCGACGCTGCTGAACTCGCTGACAAGCTTCGGGCCCGAGGAGTGAAAAACGAACAGCTCTATCTGGCCAGGCGTGTCTAGAACGATGTATTCTCCCCCAAGAGATTCCATCCCCTCAACTATTCGCCGTGACTCACTGAGCATCTGCTCAGCTGCTCGGAGCATGGCGCCGTTCGGCCCCAGTTTCTCGCTCCTCATGAGTCGATCCACTGAGATGATCTTTCTGATGTCCCAATCCGGGGCGAAAGGCGTGACCTCTGCACCGGGATCCAAGTTCACTACCCTGGCCTCAGTGCCTTCCTGTCTGAGCCAAGATGTGTAGTTGTACGACAGCTGGGTCTTTCCGGATCCAGCCGTGCCCAACACCAGGACCTGGAGGACCAATCCGAAATGATCCTGACCTCCTGCTATTAAAGTCAGCGATCAGCGACCGATGGACATTCTCGGTAGCTTGCGCTTGTAGTCCGCATCAGCGTACGCATGCAGTATCCTACCGATGAAGAACGTGTGGTAGTTCCCGGACTTGTAGTTCCGCGCTATCCTCGGTTCTATGGACTTGCCAGTCATTTCGAGTCGGCACATGACTCTGCACTCGAAGTGGGCCACACATTCCTTGACTATTGGTGACTTCGTGGAACGCGCCTTTACGGGTGTGAGGTGTGCCTTCGCGAACTTGTCAACATCCCTTCCAGATCTCGTGCCGCACAGCGAGACTGCCTTCTCTAGCCCCTTCCTAGGAATATTGACCGTGAAGTCCATCGTCTCCTCGATGAGACCGTGCGTGTATCTAGAATGCCTGACTATTGCCGTGAAGGTCGGCATGCCCCATATTGGTCCGACCTCCCCCCAGCCGATTGCCATTGCGTTAGGACTACCTTTCGAATCGACTGAGACCAGAAGCAGCCCCGGGTCATCGAACACGTGGGAGATAGTACTGAAGAGTTCGTAGGGGTCCACGTTCTTCTTGCGCATGCCACCTCCGGAGGAGGAGTCGCTTTAATCTGTTCACTTCGGCAGTCGGACACGCACTGCATATAGAGACTTAAGCGGCGCAGATCTTGGTTGAGCGTCATGCCAGTTGGCACGAGCGACCTAACAACGGGCAGAAGAGTCACGAGACTGCCCAGGAAACCAAGGGCGCTCGGGTTCGATTTCGACGGCACACTGGCCGATTCCATAGACTACATGTCTAACACTTGGCTGAAGCTTGCTCGTTCAATGGGCGCCGACCCCAAGGTCGACGTGAAGGAGCTCGTCGGCATGACTGGAAAGGAGATAGCACGGATACTTGCTGGCGGTGACGAACAGCTGTTGGCGAGGATCATGGAGGGGAGGATAGAGGCGTTCGACACCAAGATCTACATTGAGAACGTCAAACTCTTCCCCGACACAGTTCCTGTGCTAGGCGAACTCAAGAAGCGAGGATACAAAATGGCCTTGGCTAGTTCCACGCCCACTGCGAGGATCAAAGCAATGGCACCAGCCTATGGGATCGATGGGTTCTTCGATGCCATCATAGGTGGCGACGAGGTTCGGAGAAGCAAACCCGCCCCGGATCTCATAGCGGAGACTGCACGTGAACTGGGCGTGCTAACAACGGACCTGGGCTACGTTGGCGACACGCGATATGACGTGGAAGCTTCACTTGAGGCAGGTGCTATGGCCATACTGATCATGAGGACAAGCGAGGAATACGTCGGGCCTGAGCCTGACCTGAGAGTTCAATCGCTCTCTAGACTGCTCGCTCATCTCTGAAGCCCCGGAGCCCGCGAAAGGGGAGAGATAGAGGCAGATGACTGCTGAGGGCTGGTCAGTCAGAAAAGTAACATTCAAACCTTATAACAGCTCTGTACAACGAGTTCGTCCAATGGGATCAAATAGGTTAGGTACCAGAGCCGCCTTTCTGATCATGCTTCTTTCGCTCACCATTGTTCCTGTCCTGTTTCCACGCGACCAAGTCGTAGGCATAATCGGACCCATCACAGTCACAGTACATCCTTCCCTTGTAGCGGATGCAACTGTCTCACAGTTGACACCCGATACGAACTATGGAACCTCTAATAACCTGTGGGTAAGGAGTTCGAATGACCCCAGCTACAAGAACGCCAGATCGTTCTTCGAGTTTGACTTGAGTGGTATCCCGCAGGGATCGAAGATAGTCTCGGCCACTTTCTCTCTGTACGAGTATAGCACCCCTACTGACTCAAGGACATATCAGTTGTATATGGTGACGGACGGTTGGGATGAAGAC
>CAZXBW010000030.1:0-7498 GCA_964639105.1 uncultured Nitrososphaerota archaeon
CTGGGCGGTAGCTCAGTGGCTCAAGGAGTCCCTGAGATGTCATTATCGATGTCGAGGTGGCGACAGCTATGAGCGTAGCCACCAACTCCGCTGCCCCCATTATGCCGAAGAGCAGAGGGAAGGAACTGGGAGAGCCCAGTGGAGGGGACGAGTAGATCATTATGCTGAGGCCCAGAATAAGAGAGACGGCGGTGCAGACGACCGCCGGAATCAGGTTTGCCTGAATTATCGAGCCACTACCTTTCCAGAAACTCCAAGTCCTTATTGTCTGCCTTTGTCTGGCGGACCGATATGCAGACTCCTTTGCCAGGGTTCTTGCCAGCTCAAGCCAAGAGACCATGCTTCATCTTCACTCACAGAGCCTTGAGGGCCGTGAGAAGATCCTGTATCTCGCCGCTGACCCCAGTGACCTGCAGGAAAGCTTCCTCCAGGTCTTTGGCACCTGTTCTTGATCGCAGATCTTCTAGCTCGCCCTCCGCGACGACCTTGCCTCCCTGCATGATGGCGACTCGTTTCGAGATAGCCTCCGCAATCTCCATTACATGAGTGGATATCATGACGGTCTTTCCTTTGGAGACGTAATCCAAGAGGGTCTCCTTCAGAATCTTCGCGGACTCAGGATCTAGACCGGAAAACGGTTCGTCCAAGACCAGAACTGAAGGATCGTGAATGATGCTCGCTGCCAGAACGATCTTCCGCCTATTCCCGTGGCTTAGCTCTCCAATTGGTTTCGTCATGTATTCGTCCAGAGCTAGAAGGTGAACCAAAGCCTCCGATCTGGATCGTACGAGTTCACTTGGCATCTCGTACAGGCTGGCTATGAAACTCAGGTATTCCGCCGGCGTGAGACTATCGTACGTCACTACCTCTTCCGGCATGTACCCGATGCTTTTCCTCACCGCGATCGGGTTCAGCGTTGCATCGACTCCGTTGACCAAGACCCTTCCCGAATCTGGTTTCAGCATACCAACTGTCAATCTCATCAAGGTGCTCTTCCCAGAGCCGTTTGGGCCTAGGAGTGCATACAGCAACCCGTTGGGGATCCTGAGGTCAATCGCATTCACGGCTACGACATCTCCGAAGCTCTTTGAGATCCTGTCGTACACTATCCCCAGTTCTTGACCTTCCTGAACTGTCGGAACTCCCTGATGAACCAACTATTCGCTATTTGACCACTGTGTATATAGGGATTCGGACTTGTGACTATAGGCTAACGACTTTGGAATCTCCTCTGACGTGTGTCTTTTCTTTTACTATTTCCGAGTGAGTTCGGAAGCTGCTTCTTTGTCCACTATCAGTGTCACATCAGGATGGTTCCTGAGCAATGACGCAGGCACTTGTACCGTTTGAGGTCCTTCTATGGCCTTGACGATTGCTTCGGCCTTGGTTCCACCGCTAGCAAGTAGAATGATCTTCTTGGCTTCTAGTATGGTGCCTATGCCCATCGACAAGGCCTTGCGCGGAACTTCGCTCTCGTTCTTGAAGAATCGGGCATTGTCCCTGGTCGTCTGAGGAGTAAGACTCACTATCCTCGTCCTGGAATCTGCAGCCGAACCCGGCTCGTTGAATGCTATGTGACCATTCCCTCCGATCCCAAGGACCTGGATATCTATCCCTCCTACTGTTTTGATTGCCTTCTCGTAGTCACGGCAGAAGGCTTCAGTGTCTTTCGCCTTTCCATCCGGTATGTGAATCCTGCTTTTGTCCACGTTGATGTTGTCGAATAGGTTACGGAACATGAAGTAGTGATAGCTTTGGTCATGATTCGGATCAAGACCTAAGTATTCATCCAAGTTGAAGGTCGTGACGCCAGAGAAGTCTAGCCCTTCTTCTTTGTGCATCCTGATCAATTCTTTGTACAAACCTAGAGGAGTGCTGCCCGTTGCTAGCCCTAAGACGAGATTCTTGTTTCTCCTCAGTTCGGCAGCCACTACTGAGGCAGCCTTCTTGCTCATGCCGTCGTAGTCGTTCGTGATTACGAGCTTCATGTTCATCACCCACTCGGCCGTTCCTTAGAGAATAGATAAGCCTGGTTCTTTATCGTCTCTACAAGAGGGCAGAGGACAAACATCGTCTGTCAAGCACATATTAAGCGGGCTCGACACGATGGAGAGACTTGACATTCAGGCGAATCGAGTGGAACAAGATCAAGTTGGACAACGGGGCCTTCGAGTCAGCTGGTGTCTTCGACGTGAACAACGACGGAGTTCTGGACATCGTGTGCGGAGGATATTGGTACGAAGGGCCTGACTGGAAGAAGCATAAGGTGTGTGACTTGCCACTCTTCGGGGAATACTACGACGATTTCTCCACAATCCCGCTGGACGTGAACGGAGACGGTTACACGGACTTTGTCACTGGCGGATGGTTTGGCAAGACTCTTTACTGGAGGGAGAATCCACTTGGTCGACCCGTGGAATGGAAGACCCACGTGATAGATGAATGTGGCAACATAGAAACGACACGAGCTTGGGACGTGGACGGAGACGGCGAACTGGAAATAGTACCGAACACCCCCGGTGGTCCGATGGTAGTCTACAAGCTCATCAGAGACGGGTCTGGGAGAGGAACGGGACAGTTCCGGAAGCACAAGATCTGGGACGGCGTCAGCGGCCATGGATTGGGATTCGGTGATGTCAATGGCGATGGCAGGGGCGAATTGATCCTAAGGAAGGGCTGGCTTGAGCCCCCGACCAGACCTCTAGAAGAGCAGTGGACCCTTCACGAGGAGTTCGACTTCGGAAGGGCGAGCGTACCAATTATAGTTGAAGATCTCAACGGCGATGGCTTGGCAGAACTGATAGTAGGTCAAGCGCACGGCTACGGCCTCGATTACTACCAACAGTCATCTGACCAGAGTAGCCAAAGGAAGTGGACTCGGATCCCTATCGACCCGTACTTCTCACAGTATCATGAAATGCAATGTGTGGACATTGACGGCGACGGCGAACGTGAGCTCATCACCGGGAATCGCTACCGGGCCCACTGTGGAACTGAAGCCGGCGAGAATGAAGAGGTGGGACTGTACTGCTTCAAGTGGAATGGTCAGTCGTTCACAAAGCAAGTCATTGATCACGGCAAAGCGGGTGAGGCCTCAGGTACCGGAATCTTCATGGCGATCGCAGATATTGACGGTGATGGGCGATTGGATATTGTAGCCCCAGGAAAACAAGGGCTCTTTCTCTTTCGAAATCTAGGGCCTGAGACGGTTGGCGACAAAAAGCCTCAAACGGGAAAGACATGAGAAGGTGAAAGTGGATGGACAGAGTGAGAATCGGATTTGTGGGGACCGGCAAGATGGGGCAGTGTGCACACCTGAGGAATTACGTGAACCTACCAGATTGTGAGGTCGTTGCAATCGCGGAGCTGAGGCCCAAGTTGGCGCAGGAAGTGGCCAAGAGGTATGGAGTTCCTCGAGTCTACGGAGATCACAGAGAGATGTTGAGGCAGGAGAAGCTCGATGGCATCGTTGCCCCGCAACCGTTCACACGCCATGGGGTCATCGTTCCAGAGCTGATGAAGGCTGGAATCCCCGTGTTCATTGAGAAGCCCTTGGCAAGCTCTGTCGAGGTGGGCGAAAGAATCGTTCAGGCCGTCAAGGAAAGTGGCACGTGGCTCATGGTTGGCTATCATAAGAGAAGCGATCCTGCCACGATGTATGCTAAGGCAGAGATTGACCGACTCAAACGAACCGGTGAATTTGGGGAGATGCGTTACGTTCGAATCACTATGCCGCCTGGGGATTGGATCGCAGACGGGTTCATAGGTTGGATTGACTCAGGCGAACCTGTGCCTAAGCTTGAGTCGGATCCTCCGGCTGCTGATATGGACGAACGCACGTTCAAGGAATACGTTGAGTTCGTCAACTACTACATTCACCAAGTGAATCTGCTCAGGCATCTGTTAGGCGAATCATATAGGGTCAAACACGTTGATCCATCCAAAGTACTGTTGGTCGGAGAAAGCGAAAGTGGCCTTCCGGGAGTCATAGAGATGGCTCCATATTTCACAACCATCGACTGGCAGGAGTCCGCACTAGTTTGCTTCAGAAAGGGTTGGATCAAACTTGATCTTCCAGCCCCGTTGACCTTCAATAGGCCCGGGCGAGTAGAGATGTTCTGCGACCTTGGTAAGGAGACCGTTCCTCGCACCACTGTCCCACAACTGCCCTGGGTTCACGCGATGCGGCAACAGGCAGCTAACTTCGTGAGAGCCATCAGGGGAGAGGGAAAGCCTCCCTGTGAGGCTCGGGAGGCCCTTGAGGATCTGAAAGTCGCACGTGAATACATCAGGATCTCGAAAGGATTCTGACTTTTCCTAGAGACAGGCATCCGCCATCTCTGAGATCACTCTCAGAGGATCTTTGGCCTTGACTACGCCGCTTGCGAGAAGCACTCCTACCGTTCCTAGCTTCAGGGCAGCACGCACGTCCTCGGCCGTCGTTATGCCTGCTCCGCATATTACCTTCGCGGTGGACCCTACTCTCCTGACTCTGTCAATCGAACCTGTCACGACTTCTGGTTTTGCCTTTGACACAGGTATTCCGGTCCCTATCAGTTCTGGAGGTTCTATTGCGACGAAGTCTGGGTTCAAGGATGAAACCGCGCCAGTCGTGTCAGCAGTGTCCGCGCATACCAGAGAGATCAGCTTCAAGGAACGAGCATGATCCACGGCCTCGCTGATGAGCGGGAGGTTGACCCTCCTCTCTGAGTGGTTCAATATGAAACCGTCTGCCCCAGTGTCTTTGATTGCTTGTAGTGTGGTGAAACCGGTGAAGGCACCCGTCTGTGCCTGATCCACAGCTTGGGCGAATACCGGTACCTCAACCTCTGAGACTATCGCTCTCAAATCAACGAGTTGGGGTGCGACCGCGATGGTCACTCCCTTTTCCTTCCATACCTTCTCGGCCATCTTCGCCAAGTCGAGCGATTTCTTCCCCAAGGACTCTTGGTACGCCTTGAAGTTGATCACGATTGCCGGAGTCTTCATCGCTTTCACGTCCTACCCGACAGTTGAAAAGGGTTATTGAACTCAGCTCGCATAGTAATAATTCCCAGATGCCATCTGCTCTTGATCAGCTCTAGACCCAGGCTTGTTGATTCTGGGTCGGCCAGTGTCCACGTCTCTCCTGAACGTGATTAAAAGTGACGACAGCAATTTGTTCATGCCGTTTCTCATGGATGTAGGTGAGTTGACGTGACCAGAAATGCCCGGTTCACCATCAAGTACAACAAGCCTGTCAGAGACGAAGTCGACGAAGAGGATGTCGTGTTCCACCACGAAGGCGACGGATGCCTTGGCTTCCACGATACGTCGGATCGCCTTCTGTACGGCCATCCTCTGTTCGACGTCCAAGTAGGCGCAGGGTTCATCAAAGAAGTAGTAGTCAGCTTTGTGAATCAGAGCAGTTGCCACTGCGACGGATTGCAGTTCCCCGCCACTGAGTGTGCTCACATCTCTGTCGACCAACTTGTCTACTCTGAGCGGTCTCAGGATTTCCGTTTCGGCCCATGACGGTATCTCTTGCGTTCCAGCGCTTCCCTGCAGGATTGTTGAGACGGTTCCTGCGAAGACATCGCTCAAGTACTGAGGTTTGTAGCTGATTGAAGGGTTGGACTCTCCGAAATAGTCCTTGATCACCTTCTTTATGAAGGTGGTCTTTCCGATGCCATTTGGTCCCACGACCCCGATCACCTGTCCGACATACGCCTTACCACCGTCTATTTTCAGTCGAAAGCCGCCCAAGTCCATTGAAGCCTCTTCCCACTGCAGTGACTCAACCGCTTCCATTTCACCAGGTGGGGGTCTGGCTGTGAACCTGATAGCCTCCCTCCTGATCCTGATGTTCTCGGACCTCAGATATCCCTCAAGATACGAGTTGACACCCACCCTGGATGCCATGACGTGTGAGACGATGCCATAGACGGCGGGCTCTCCATAGATCACGGAGACATAGTCCGCCAAGTAGTCCAGCAGCCCAAGATCATGCTCCACGATCAACAGGGTCTTTCCTCTTTCTTTGAGGCCACGCAAGACCTTCGCGACAGCGATCCTCTGCGATACGTCCAAGAAACTCGAAGGCTCGTCGATCAGATACAAGTCTCCATCTTTCAGGATGGCCTCTGCTATCGCGAGCCTCTGGAGCTCGCCACCGCTGAGCAATCCTATGTCTCGGTCCAGCAGATTGGACAGTTGAAGAGCCTCCGAAACGTCAGTGATCGCCGCATTGCCCGCAGCTCTTGATAGGACATCCTGAACTGATCCGCTCACTGTCTTTGGCATCAGGTCCACGTACTGCGGCTTATGTACCACACGGATCTTGCCGCTCATGATGTTCTTCAGAAGAGAGGATGTGGTGGTTCCTCTGAGGCGGTCGGCTATCTGATCCGGGTCTGGATGAGCGTCGGGATCCCCCAAGTTCGGGGTGATCTCCCCAGCCAGTATGTTCAGGATCGTGGATTTGCCGGTGCCGTTCTGTCCCACGATCGCCGTCACCTCTCCCAGCTTGACCTCGGGGAACCTGAACAGCTTGAATCCGTTCACGCCGTGGCGGTGAAACGCCTCCTTCTCGATCTCATCGGGCAGGTTCACTACACTTATCGCGAAAAACGGGCACCTCTTCACGCAGATGCCGCACCCTATGCAGACTTCTTCGTCGATGATCGGAGGCAGAGCTTCGTCCAAGAAGTATATGGCCTCCTTGCCCGTCCTCACAACGGGACAGCTCTTTCTGCATACCCTACCGCTGTCCTTGGGTCTGCAGGCCGACTTGTCGATTACCGCGACTCTGACCAAATCAACTCTCACCCGTTTTGCATCGAATGAAGAAGTGTGGCGTACCTGAGCCTAGACCGCCAAATCCTCAGGCGTTATGCTGATTGAGGATCTGCGTTCAATGCGTTCGATTTGTCCGTCTCGTATCCACGCGAGCCTGTCGCTCACGTCCACCATCTTCAGGTCATGTGTGGCGCAGATCACTGTCGTGTTCTTCTCGATTTTCAACCTATACAGAAGCTGAACTATTGCCAACCCTGTAGAAAGGTCAAGGTTGCCGGTCGGCTCGTCTGCTAGTATGATCGACGGGTCGTTCGCTAAAGCTCGCGCTATGGCCACCCTCTGTTGCTGACCGCCGCTGAGCTCTGTGGGCCTGTGATCCATCCTGTCACCTAGTCCTACCATCGTAAGGAGTTCTGCTGCCTTCTTGTCTCTCGCGAGCTTGCTCATTCCGGTGAATATCATCGGAAGAGAGACATTGCCCGAGGCAGTGAGGACGGGGATCAGGTTGAAGGTCTGAAAGATGTAGCCGATCTTTCTGCTACGAACCCAAGCGAGTTCTCCCATGCTCATCTGGGCCAGTTCTACGTTGTCGATCTTCACGGAGCCCTTGGTTGGCTTGTCTAGGCCTCCTATCATGTTGAACAGAGTTGTCTTGCCGGAGCCACTGGGCCCCATTATGGAGAGGTACTCCCCCTTCGCGACCGATAGATCTATACCTTTG
>CAZXBW010000031.1:0-7281 GCA_964639105.1 uncultured Nitrososphaerota archaeon
CGCAGTGGCCAAGGCCACCGGTCTTTCGCCCGACATGAAGACAGGGGAACTTACGGACGAGGATGTTGAGAAGATAGAGAAGGTCATGCACGACCCGGGTAGCTTCAACATCCCCGCTTGGATGACCAACAGGAGGAACGATCCGTCGACCGGAACCTCGACCCAGCTCGTGGGTTCCGAAATTGACATTGCGCTCAGATCGGATCTGGAGAGGATGAGAAGGACAGCTTCTTGGAAGGGAATAAGGCACTCGCTCGGCTTGAAAGTCAGGGGCCAACACACGAAGACGACTGGCAGGACCGGAAAGACGGTCGGTGTATCAAAGAAGGCCCTGATGGAGTCAGCCAAGGAAGCAGCAGCTGCTGCTGAGAAGAAGTAGGTGATCGCAAATGGGAGATCCTCGTAGAATAAGGAGCACCGTCGTGAGGCCAAGAAGACCTTGGGCCACTGACAGGTTGACTGAGGAACTCCCGATGATGGGTCAATATGGTCTGCGGTCTAAGAGGGAGCTGTACGCGGCCGAATCCTTCCTCCGCAAGATAAGAAGGACAGCGAGGTCTTACCTGGCACTCCCGCCTGGTGAGAGAGCCTCAAGGGAGCAGGAGCTGATATCGAGGCTCCACCGTTTGGGTCTGGTCGAGGAGAAATCCACCCTTGAGTCGGTCCTGTCGCTGGACCTGAGTTCAATACTTTCGAGGAGACTTCAATCAATAGTGCAAGCAAAGGGTTTGGCGAAGTCGCCGTACGAAAGCAGACAGATGATCACTCACGGCAACATGACTGTGAACGGAGTGGTCGTGAGAACTCCTGGAAGGATGATCACACGGGACGAAGAAAAACACCTAGCGAAAGCCGCGTGATATCTACATCCTGCGGCCTCTTCTGCCGCCCGGCCTTCTGGTGCCGTCTGTCGGTATCGGAGTAACGTCTTCTATTCGACCTATCGAGAAGCCCGACCTGGCCAGAGCTCTTATGGCGGACTGGGCTCCCTGCCCCGGGGTCTTCGGCCCATGACCGCCGACTCCCCTGACCACAATGTGAAGGTGTGTGATCTTCTGCTCCTTGAGTTGTCCGGCCACAGCGAATGCGGCGCTCATTGCGGCGTACTGACTCGGCTTGAGTCTGTCGGCCTTCACGTGCCTGCCTCCACTTGAGAACGCAAGAGTTTGGGATCCAGACAGGTCGGTGGCATGGACAATCGTATTGTTGAAGCTGGAATAGATGTGAACGACCGCCCATTTCTCGGCCTTCTCGCTCATCCTTCGAGCCGAGCGCTCGCAGTGGCTAATAAAGACATCGCTGACACGAGCAGAGCGAACGTTTATATCAAGTTGAGCCGCACGGCTCGTTTCGATGGGATTATCCGTTATATCAGGATCAGATGAGGAACTCAGGTTCAGGTGGAGCGACACAAGTCCGTCACTCGCCAACTGCCTGCGTAGGGTCATCCTCACTGAGGTTCCAACTCTTGCGGTGGAAGATGTGGTTTTCATAGAGAACGAGGGCCCGATGAGCGACGAACACATCGCGCACGTCCTTGCGATGATCCCTCTGACCACGCCTCAGGGCAAGTACGTCTTTCCGAAGGACGCCGACACGAAGCGTGAAGATCAGCGGTCAAGGGCGACGCTCACGATCGATGTACAAGCCAAGGATGGTATCCTTGAGGTGACCTCCGGCAGCTTGACCAGCGATGACCAAGCGGTCAAGCCGGTCACACCGAACATCACGATTACGAAGTTGCCCCCCGGCAAGAGGCTCAAACTCGAAGCATATGCAGTGCTAGGAACCGGGCGAACCCATGCCAAGTTCCAGCCAGTAGCCACTGTCTACTATAGATACCAGCCAGCGATAGAGATAGACCTCAAGAGGTGTGATGCCTGTGCGAAGTGCGTCAAGTCCTGTCCCAAGGGCATCATAAAGTTGGAGGAAGGCAAGATAGCAGTAGTTGATCCGGAGCAGTGCACCAAATGCGGCGATTGCGTCAAGGCGTGCCCGTCCGATCCTCCATCCGTCAAAGTATCAGAGCTCATGGACACGGTGCTGTTCACTGTGGAGTCTACAGGTGCCATCCCAGCCAGCAGAATAGTGTCCGAAGCCTTCGATATCATGAAAGAAAGGTTCAATAGCATCAAGTCAGAACTCGGGGAGGCAAGACCAACGGTTGCCTAAGGCGCGAACGTCTCAGAGGAGAAGAAACCTGAGCTTGGAACTCAGGAAGGCCGGAAAGAAGGCTGAGATATGGTCAACGCTATCTGAGACAGTGCAAGGTCCAAGAAGCCACTTTCCGGAGGTCAACTTGGACAGGCTGAACAGACTCACGACCAGTGGAGAGATCATCGTGATTCCGGGAAAAGTCCTCGGAGGCGGAAAGGTTGACCACCCTTTGACGGTCGCCGCGATGCACTTCTCGCTCAGCTCTGCGAAGGCCATACAGAAAGCGGGCGGGAAGATACTGAGCCTCAACGAGCTGGCGAAGAAGAAACCGGATGGCAAGGGGGTAAGGATCATTGCCTGAATCGTCACCTGTGATCGTGAATGCTGACAATCAAGTGGTCGGCAGACTCTCCAGCATGGTCGCGAAGATGCTCTTGGACGGAAAGAAGGTCGTGATTGTGAACGCAGGAGGGGCTGTTATCTCAGGCACGAAGACGGCGACCCTTAGGGAGATTCGAGAGTTCGACAACGTGAGGAGCGCAGTCAATCCGAAGAATACTCCCAGACACTTCTCCAGGCCAGACATGATGATGAAACGCACCATACGAGGCATGTTGCCACGCAGGAAGCCGAAAGGCCGAGAGGCCCTCAAGAGGCTCAGGATATGCCTGGGAATGCCAACAGCAGTTGAAGGTGAGCCATTGGTTCTTGAGGGAACGAGCGCAACTAAGCTCAGCCACAAGTACGTCAAGCTGCAGGAGATCTCCGACAGGATTCGCAGTCAAGGCAGGTGATGAATAGAGTTTGCCACCAGCTAGAAAACTCCCCCTCGTCGTTTCTGCCAGGATCAAGTCCTCATCAGCCAGGGCCACGTTCAAGCCGGGCAACGGGACCATCAAGGTGAACTCGATCCCCATACAGAACTGGGGGAACAGGATACAGACCGAAGTATCCACTTCGCCGGTGAAATTGCTGCCCGATCGGTTCAAAGAGGTGAACGTACACGTCAGTGTTGAGGGAGGAGGTTGGAGCTCTCAGGCCAGGGCGGTTAAGGTAACCTTGGCAAATGGGATAGTGAAATGGACGAGATCAGCCACGGTCAGAAAAGCCCTTATCTCATACGACCAGCACATACTCTCGGGGGATCCAAGGGAGAAAGAGCCCAAGAAGTTCGGAGGTCCGGGAGCCAGAAGGAGATTCCAGAAGAGTTACAGGTGATATGTGAATGATAGTGCCAGTTAGATGTTTCACGTGCGGCAAGGTGATCGGCGACAAGTACAAGGAGTTCCTCGTCAGGACAAAGGAGAAGGGCGAGGACCCGGAGGCAGTCTTGGATTCGCTTGGGCTCAAGAGGATCTGTTGTAGAAGGATGATCGTTTCAGCTTACGAGTACATAGACGAAGTACTGGCCTACTCAGAAGGGGTGAAGAGGTAGGTTGGGAGAGTTCGAGATGAGCACGGGCAAGGACCTGATAGTGCCACCGGCTGATTACATCAACGCCGGCGTCCACATAGGCACGAAGGTAGCAGCGAAGGAGATGAAGCAATTCGTGAAGCTGCAGGCTGCTGACGGCCTCAACCTGATAGACGTTGACAAGCTGGACCTCAGAC
Source organism: uncultured Nitrososphaerota archaeon (assembly GCA_964639105.1). Lineage (GTDB taxonomy): Archaea > Thermoproteota > EX4484-205 > EX4484-205 > JAAOZO01 > JBGOYZ01. The sequence continues at coordinate 3,769 of CAZXBW010000031.1, forward strand.
TCAGGGTTGCGGCAAAGGCACTTGCCAGACAGCAGGATACGTCCAAGGTCGTCGTGGTGTCGAGCAAGGAGTACGGTGCGAAGCCCGTGGAGAAATTCTGCGAGTACACGAACTTCAAGGCCATAGTGAGGAGGTTCCCACCCGGGATATTCTCCAATCCTACGGTGAGCTATCATTGGCCGGCGACACTGCTGTTCGTGGCCGATCCAAAGGTTGACGAGAAGGCGATAGTGGAAGCTTCGCTTGTGAGAGTGCCTGTCATAGCAATATGCGACACGGACAACTCTTGCGAGAACATCGACCTGATAATCCCGGCGAACAACAAGGGGAGAAAGTCGCTCGCTCTGATCTTCTGGATCCTGGCTCGAGAAATCAGTCGATTGAAAGGCACGATTCCGCCGAAAGGAGACCTGCCGGAGCCAGCCTCCGCCTTCGAGTACCCGGTGGAGGAAATAGAGGTTGCCGAGTAGAGCAACTCGCAGGGCCGCTTTCGCCGGAAGCTGGTACGCAGGATCAAAGGAGTCATTGGTACAACAAGTCGAGGAGTTGTTCCTCGGTCCGCATGGTCCCGGCAAACTTCCCGAGCTTGGGAAACGAAATGACGACTTGGTTGGAGTGCTGTCACCTCATGCTGGCTATCTTTACTCAGGTCAGGCTGCTGCACTAGCGTACTATGAGGTCGCAGCGAACGGGCCCAAAGACTTGATCGTGATGCTGGGGCCAAACCACCATGGCGCAGGCTCGGGCATCGCCATATCTCCATCAGATGCCTGGAGCACACCGTTGGGCGAAGTTGAGGTCGACCTCCAGACCGCGAGGGAGATCTCGAAACGGTCCAAGATAGCCGACCTTGATGAGACCGCCCATCGTTCCGAACATTCGTTGGAAATACAGTTGCCGTTCCTACAGTACATCTTCAAGGACAATCCCTTCAAGATCGTCCCGATATCCATCTGGATGTACGATTTCAAGGCGGCACAGGAACTGGGCGTGTCGATAGCAGATTCGCTGTCGGGTCGCAGTGCACTGCTGGTAGCCTCGAGCGATATGACTCACTACATGCCGGCAAATGTGGCCTCTGAGCAGGACAAGAGGACCCTAGAGCAGATCAAGGCGCTTGACGAGGAAAAGACTTGGAAAGTGGCAAGCGAGTTTGAGTCACTGTGCGGCCTCGGGCCTGTATTATCATGTATGACCGCGGCACGAAGGTTGGGCGCCAAGAAGGGAGAAGTGTTGGGCTACTACACTAGTGGAGACATCACCGGTGACAACTCTGCAGTTGTCGGCTATTCAGCGGTCGCGTTCAGAAAGAACTCAGTCAGCCAATAGCACAAGACAACCAAGTCGCTCAGCCGACAGAACGAACGTCACCTACAATCATAAAGGGGAAGGTTTCCGCTGAAGTCAGTTAAGGTCCAAGATCCGGGTCGCGCGACTAGAGTGTAGGCAAGAAAGCCTATATAGGCAAGCTCGCCTATTCCTCCCGTGCACAGAAATCACGAGCCGCCGTTCGTCGTCGGCAAACCTGTAACCGGGCCCTACTTCATAGACAGGGAAGACGAGATTGCGGGATTACTCACCTTAATCAAAGGGCTCCAGAGGTCGGCTTCGAGCAACTCCGTTCTAATCGGTCTCAGAAGGACGGGCAAATCCTCAATTCTCGAGAACACCGCAATAGCATTGCAAGACAACAAGAAGATTGTGCCAGTGATGATCAGTTGTGACGGCATCTCATCAAGAAGCCTCTTTGCGAAACTATTGGCTGATTTCGCATTAGAATCCTACATCAAAAAGACCGGAGACAATTCATACCTGAAAAGACTCCAGAGGGCAATCTCCGAAAACAAAAGGGATGTGCTCGAGAGAGTGAGTGAAGTCAAGTTTTGGGAACTCTCTCTTCGCCTGAGTAGCAAGAGTGCTGACGAAGACTCTCTGATAGTACAAGCACTTCAATTCATCGATTCACTAGCGAAGGATAAGGAATGTTTCTTCGTAGTCATGCTTGATGAATTTCAAGACGTGATAAAGTGGGGTGACCCCACCCTGAAGAGGATTCGCTCCGCTATCCAATCGCAGAAGAACGTGTGCTATGTACTAGCCGGGTCTGCAACATCCATCATGCATGATTTGGTTTATCAGCGTCGATCACCGTTCTACAGACAGTTTGTCGAGATACCGGTCAAGAGACTTGATGCCGAGATGATCAAGAGTTTCATGAAGGAAAGATTCGCAAGTGTGAAGATAGTACCAGGTGACCAACAGCTCACCGAGCTTGCGTCCTACTGTGATGGATATCCTGATTATGCGCAACGCATTGGACTTGAGATTTTCCTCAAAGTGGGATTCGGGGGGAAGATCTCAAATGGACTCATCAATCATGCTTACGGTGACATGGTCCAGGCATTGGACGGAGAGTTTGCGAACTATTTCGTCACTTTTTCGCCACTGGAGAGGGAAATCCTGATTTCGCTTTCGACTGGAAACAAACAGTCTAGTGAAATCGCGAGAGAAGTCCGCCATGAACCCCCGAACATATCCAAGACACTCGCAAGGCTCGTGAACTATGGAGTTGTGGAAAAACTCCTACCAGGGCGATATAAGTTGGCGGATGCAGTGTTCTTGGATTGGCTAAGGAAACGGTTCAGCACTTCTTTGAACCTCTAGCTTAGGCAAAGCCGCCTACGTAGGCAGAACGGCCTACTAATGGTCAACGACGCGGAGAATATGTACGTAGGCTACGTTTATTCCAATTGCATAGTTCATTGTCTATGACCTTCTGCCTGGAGATTGGAATGTCCGCCTTCTGGGAGGAATCCTCAACCGTCTTCAGCCCGAGCTGGGGCTTTCTGCACTCGTAGTATCCCCATCTTAACCTTAATCTTAATAGACCCCTCCTTTCCCCCGTTTTCTGGAAGGCTAACTACACCGCAAGAAATTGTCGTTTTCCTGAGGGAGGCGGGCTGAACTGACAAATAGCGAAGGGTTCCACTCCTGGCAGCAAGTGGAGCCTTTGGACCCATGCAAGTATCCCCGAGTCATACCACAAATGGAATTTTTCGGAAGACCCAGTCCTCTAATGTTCCACTTGCGTCTAAAGAGGTTCCACTTGTCTCTGGACATATCCATCCTACTAACGACAATGGGTTACTCCGTAGTTCATTCGCGCGTGAGGTAGCAGATCATCCTGCTTCAAACTCTGTGCGCTCAATTCGGGTCGCGTTCCGATTGCTTCTCCTTGCGCCACCATGTTTCTCACGTCGCGATAACTCGCTGGTATGCACGTCTCGAAAACGTTCGAATGACCTAAGGGGCCCAGCGAAGAGCGCATTCACGCGCGGGTTCCAACCCACTTATGTTTGGATCTCGCCGGATTCGATCTTGTCAAGCAATCGAGTCGGGCTCAGGCCTAGGTGCTTGGCAAGGCACTTGATCGCGAACATGTACGCCGTGACAGTCTTTGTGCTGTAGCTTCGCCTGAGCAGTCTGTCGCTCATAGGTTGGACAGAATGGGGC
>CAZXBW010000032.1:0-7134 GCA_964639105.1 uncultured Nitrososphaerota archaeon
CCCTTTGGATTGACTCGGCGAGACAGCTCTGAAGTCCTGCTTCGTGGCCAGGCAAGCACCCTCCTTCAGTGATCGTGCACCCCATCCAGACCGAGACACCGAGTCTGGTGTAGGCGGCAACTCTTCCTTCCTTCTCCGCAACAACGAACCCGCTCAGGTCCTCTACCGGTGATGGAGCCTGCGGGAACTTCAATTGCAGTTTCCAAACCTCCTCAGATCTGACGACCGTGAAATCACGTCTTGAGTTCTGCGTCTCATATATGGCCGACACCTGACCGAGGTCATCGAGAGTGAACTCTCTGCACTTGTATTCAGGCGCTTCTTCCAGATCCTTCTCGGTGGAGATCTTGTATCCATTAATCCCGGTTGCCGTTTCCCAGCCCAGCTTCCTGTAGAAATCATGAATGCCCGTGAACAAGATCGATGTCTCCATGCCCCTTCGCACCATCGAACCCGTCGCCATCCTCAGCAGGTCCGATGCCAGTCCCCTTCCTCTGTAGTCCGGGTCAGTTGCGACACCGCCTATTCCCCCCATCCACACCCTAGCGCCAGCTATTCGCACGACCTTTGGGAACACTTGGACGTGACTTACTATCCTTCCGTCCGATCTAGCCACGAACACGTTCTCGTAGTCGAACAACGGATCCTTGAGGGCCAGAGTCCTGAAGTAGTCCGCCGATAGACCAAAGATCCTTCCCTGCAGTTCCAATGCTTCGTTGAACTCATCCTTGCGGACCGTTCCTATCTCGATGCCCAGGGAGGGAGTCATGCGGGCACTCTCTTGACCGTGAGCTTAAAAGTGCCAGACCCAAGTCACGGCCGGTCCATGGGTCACTCGATGTCGAAAATCTCTGCCAGCGCACTTCTCTTCGACATAGACGGAACGCTGTTCGACTCAGTAGACGCATTCTACTTCATGATAAGAGATGTGTTCCAAGAAGCCAAGTGGACCCTTCCGGGGAGAGACGATATCGTGAAACTGGTCGGAAGAACGAACGACTACATCGCCAATGAATTGATTCCACTCGAGAAGAGGAAGCCGGAATTCGTGAAGAGCTGGATGTCAAGGGTGGAGAAGCTCTGGATGGAGCAATACTTGCCCAAGTACGTCAAGCTCTACCCCGGAGCCAGGGAGGCACTCATCGAGCTGAAGCGGAGAGGGTTCAAGCTGGGGGTCGTGACAAATGGCAGTTCGAAGGAGATCCCTCTCTACCTGAGAGGTGGCCAAGTAGATCATTTGGTGGATCTGGTCATGACAGCCGATGATGTGCCTGCTCCGAAGCCCAGCCCGGAGCCTGTCGTCTACGCTTGCAGACGCCTGGGTATGGACAGGCTTGACTGCCTCTACATTGGAGACACCTGGATGGATGCGGAGTCGGCTGACCGAGCGGGCGTTAGGTGCGTGCTCACGACATGGGGAGTGGGTAAAATGGGAGAACTGGACAACTGCCCACACGTAGCAATCGTGAGATCTTTCGATGAGTTGCTCAGTATCTTGGAGTTCCGTGAAGTTGGCAGCCGGGAGACTTGAGCTGGCGTCAACATTATTACATTCATTTCAGACGTTGAGCCGGAGCGGAGAATGCCTCTGATTGATGAAGATGCCGCAACCAAGGCAGTGGAGATCATAATCCCTTCAGTAGTAAGCATAACGACAGTGCAGCTCGGCGTTGAATGGCTGTTCGGGGTTACGCCGATGAAAGGGCTCGGGTCTGGCCTAATCGTTGACCAGAGTGGCCTCATCGCCACGAATCACCATGTGGTGGAATCAGCCGAGCGCATATCAGTGACGCTCTCAACTGGCGAAGTGCTGACAGGGCAAGTCGTCGGCACCGCGAGGGCCTTGGACCTAGCGGTCGTAAAGGTAATGCAGTCAGGCTTGCCCGAGGCTCATCTTGGAGATTCCGACTCGCTGAAGATGGGTCAGGTCGTGCTCGCCGTGGGCAATCCTCTGGGGCTCGCGGGCGGACCAACAATGACATGCGGTGTCGTTTCCGCTCTACGGAGGAATCTGTACAGCGAGGAGGTTCGATTGGAGGACCTGATACAGACAGATGCTGCGATCAACCCTGGGAACAGCGGCGGGCCTCTCGTCAACTTGAAGGGAGAAGCAATAGGCATAAACACTGCTGTCGTGCCTTTCGCTCAGGGGATAGGTTTCGCGATCCCCATCAACGCACTCAGGCGCGTTCTCGAGGACATCAAGAAGCACGGTCAGGTGATGCTGCCTTGGATGGGAATCTACGGCATTGACATAACCCCGATCTATGCTCATCAGTACAACCTCCAAGTCAACGAGGGGGTGTTGGTGACTGCCGTCGTCGGCGGAGGACCAGCAGAGCGCTACGGCGTTAGAAACATGGACGTGGTCATCGGAATGGACGGAGCCAAGGTGAAGGGTTTCGTAGACATAAGGAGAGCTCTCAGGACGAAGTATCCAGGGGAATCCGTTGAGTTGGATATCCTGCGAAGCGGGCACTGGCTCAAGGCAAATCTGATTCTGGGAGAGGAGCCATCAGGAGAAGAGTAGTCAGTATCTGCAAAGCGAGCGCACAGCCCTTCAATGGAGTGCATCTGGCTCAGCCCGCTTTTCCCAAAAAGAGGTTGCGTGCTTCTGGGAGTCCTTTCCCCTGAGCTATATCAATTTCCTATCGAAAGTATATTAAGAACGGGCAGGGGGAATACTAGCAGAATGACGCTTGTGCCCGGGGCCATGCTTCCCTCCGACGTGGACAAGCTGATCAAAGGCGTGATCCCTGTTGCAGAAGTCGAGAACCGAAGTCTCGGTGACGGTAATCCCATCACAGTGGCTCACTCCATCATGACAGATCCTCCTGAACTACTCGGGTACCTGGCGGCAAATCTCCCCGTGGCTATGGCATGGTCGAGATGGGCCAAACCAGTATCGATGACCGTGAACCTGCTTTTCCCACTCGGGACCGAGGAATTCTTGGTCCGGAGGATTCTCATCTCTCTTGGAAAGGAGATGAAGAGGATAGGAATCACTGCGTCGGGCGTCTCCATATCTTCGCTGGCTGGCATCTCGACTTCGATCGCAGATGTCACGGTGCTTGGGTCAGGGCAGAAGACACAAGGGCAGAAGCTGACCAAAGGTGATGTGATAGTCATAGCAGGGAGGCCCCTGGCGGAGCTCGCCCTCAGATGCTCTCACGACAGGCCGGATCTGGTTGAGGCGGTTGGCGGAAACCCAAAGTACCTCAGAAGCGCATACACTAAGATCTCCGCCGTCGAGGCAGCAATGTTCCTGTTTCGGGAAGGAAGTAAGTCCATTGCACTCATGGGAGACGGTGGAGTCGTCAAGGCGGCGAAGAGGATCTCACGTGAGGCGAAGGGAGGTCTCATGTTCGACGTCGAGAAGATACAATGGGACGAGGTCGGGCTCAAGATAGTGCAAGCTCTTGACGGCGACCCATCATCCGCTACGTCATATGGTTCTCTCATCGCCATCTTGGACAAGAATGAGGCTGAAGAGAAGATGCGGTCGCTGACTGAACAGAAGATTGTCGTCTCGGCTGCGGGGAAGGTGACTGGAGGGGTCGGGGTCTGGAAATCCTCGGGCGGGCCGATGACGCAGCACAAGGATGTCTATTCGCTGATAAGCCCGACTAGGTCCTCTCTGTTGCTCTAGGTTGTGCCCTTCCTTGACAGGCTACTTGCCCAGGAACGCCTTCTCGTGCCGAGATATCGAGTGAGCTGTCATGGCGGTTCAGGCTGTGCTCTTCGATATGGACGGGACTGTCGTAGAGTTCGCCTTCGACATCGTGGGCGCCAGGAGAGTCGTCATCAAGGTCCTGAAGGAGAGCGGGATCCCGCCTGAGATGTTGTCCCCCAGTCTACTGACATATCAGATGCTCAGCTTGAGCAGTCGGTATTTGGAGGATCACGGAAAGGACTCTTCCTCCGTCCTCGACAAGGCCTATGACGAACTGGAGCGCTTGGATCTCCTCTCGGCGGCAAATCCGAGGCCGATGCCTGGGATCGAAGATCTACTTGACAGCCTCAAGGCGCGATCGATCACGACCATGCTGATCACGAACAGCAGCGAGCGCGCCGCGTCAACAGTTCTCCAGAAGCTGAACTTGAGGGACAAGTTCTCTACAGTGGTCGCCAGGAAGCAGGGCCTGAGGCTCAAGCCACATCCCGACATGATACTTGAGGGGCTTTCAAGGATGTCAATCGTTCCGTCTCAGGAGGTGTACTTTGTCGGGGACAGCTGGGCTGACATGAGGGCGGCCCTCTTGGCGGGAGTCACGGGCTTGGGATTCAACCAAGATGCCTCTGCGCTAGAAGGGCTCCTGGTCGCAGGCGCGACGGTAGCCTTCTCAAGCATGAAGGATGTTCAGGAGTTCTTCATGTGCGCCCTGGGCTAGTTCACTTCTGCTGAGATGGTCCTTGTTTCCTGATGTTCTGAACCATCGTGCTGAAAGTCCAGCCGGCCGCATTCATTATCTCTTTTACTCTGTCTCTTCCTCCTACGTTCCTTATCACTATCCTCCTGATGAAAGGCCCCTCGATCTCTAGATCATAGGACAAGATCTGGTCAGGCCTCAGTGTCTTGTTGGCCACTGATAGAGTGTCAGCCTCCCTCATCCCTTCCATTATCTTCCTCACGAAAAACGCATCGAACGGCCTGGTGGCAGCCGTCAGTTCCAGCGAGGGATCAGGTTCAATGGTCATTGTGCTGCCCGCTAGGTGGACTTTGCCCAGCCCAGTCCCCTTGTATGTCAGAGGCACTGTCTCCTCGCCTATCTCTACTTGCTTCTTCTCTCCGCCTGCTTCAGACGGTGCTGGTTGAGGTGTCTCAAGCTCGTTGGCCCTTTTGAAGCTCATTCCGACCAGTTTCTCGTCAATGACTGAGATTGCCTCTCTCATGAGGTCGACTTCCGCCTGCAGCTGGTCAACCCTTTCTTGGAGCCTTTGTTTCAGGTCAGCTAGGCCCCGTTTCTCTTCCTCGCTCATCAGATGAATTCGACACAGATGTGAGAATAAGTCTTTGTTCGGGCGAGCAATTGGTCGATTGTTCAGCCTTTGTTCAAGACTGTCAAGCGTGTGATTGAGGGCGTTCCCAGTCTTGCTGAGTTGAGTGCAAGTCTTTAATGGTGGCGCCATCCACGCTCCACAGCGAAACTCAGGTTAGGCGAAACCCGGTAGAGGTGAACGAATGAGTTCAAGGAAAAAGGCGACAATCACACTAAGTCCTGGAGACTGTGCGTTGATTTCGGGCCGCGGCCATCTTGACTTGAAGGAGGGGAGTATTGAAGTTCTTGGCGCCACATTCGTCAGAGGCTCAACCCTTAAAGTGCGACCCGGCAAGAGGTTCCCGATTTACTCGTCCGATGAGCGCGTCGCTATCAGTGCGACGGGCATGTTCACGTCTGAAGTCGTGAGAGATGATCCGATACCGAGTTCATGGAGGAAGCTGCCCGACTCATTTCTGACCAAGACTGTGCCAAAAGTCGTCGTATTGGGCCCGACAGACTCAGGCAAGAGCGCCCTCACTACATATCTGGCAAACATCTCTCTGAATTTCTCAAACAAGTTGGGTGTAGTGGATGGCGACCCAGGACAAGGAGACGTTGGTCCCCCTACTTGTGTGTCTGGCGCAGTCATAATGTCGAAACTGATAGACCTAAGAGAGGCCAAGGCCTCGGTTGCTCGCTTTGTAGGGGCCACTTCGCCCTCAGTATGTCCGAATGATTGCGTCGGTGCTGTTTACGATGCGACAAGGCGACTGTTGGCAGATGGAGTCGACTACCTCTTCATCAATACTGATGGCTGGATCGAGAACGGTGGCATAGAGCACAAGTTGCTGCTCTTGGAGACAATAGGAGCAGACCTCGTGGTTCTCTTAGGTTCAAGTGACCAAGCAGAAGCGCTGCAGCAGCGCACGGATGTGAAGGTCGTACGAGCGCAGATTCCCAAATATGCTCTCACAAGAAGTGCTTCGGTCAGGTACAGGATGAGAGTCTCCAACGTGTTACGACATCTTCGACATCCCAAGAGGCTTGTGTTAAGCCCAAGTTTGATACGCGGTCAAGAGAGATGCGAACCAGGCACGCTCATCGCGTTGATGAGCAAAGGAGATTTCAGGTCGCTTGGCATTCTGGATCTCACTGATGTTGCTGGGAAGATCTGGGCCTACTGCGGGACCAACTCCTTTGACGAAGTAATCATCAGTGGGGTGTCGATGCCAGAGATTCGAGATCGACTCAGAGCAAGAGAATTGCGTAGCTCTACTCGATGAGCTCCTTTTCCTTGAGAAGCTCTGGGCTCACTCTTCTCGTCCCGGAGAGACTTTGCTTGATGTCCACGTCGATTATCCTCGTCCCTTGCATGGCGACCATACGCCCAAACTTGCCTTGGTCCACCAATTCCGCGGCCTTCAACCCGAACCTGGTTCCCAGTACTCTATCGAATGCTATCGGGCGCCTTCCTCTGATTATGTGACCTGGAACCACAAACCTCGTCTCAACTGCCGTCGCCTTCTCCAACTGGCCAGCCAAGAACTCTCCGATACCTCCCAGGGTTACGTTCCCAAATTGATCTCTCTCGACCCCCTTTGTGATAGGACCGGTGTAGTCTTTCATGACAGCTCCTTCTGCCACAACGATGAGTAATGAACCGACGCCTTCGGACTTCTTCCGCTTGACGAACTCTACCACCTCCTGCAGGCTGAACGGCTCCTCAGGCAGCAGTATCAGATCAGCAGCTGCCGCAATCCCGGAGTAGAGTGCTATCCACCCAGCGTGTCTCCCCATTATCTCGACCACCATGGTACGCTCGTGCGATGCACCTGTCACCTTCAGACTATCCAGGTTCTCGGTGGCCTCCTCGACAGCTGTGAAGAATCCGAACGTGAAGTCGGTGCCGGGCACGTCGTTGTCTATGGTCTTCGGCACACCTATGACTCTGACACCCTCTTCGGACAGTTTCTTCGCTGCCCCCAGTGTATCGTCCCCTCCGATCGCCACCACGGCGTCAAGCCCGAGCTTGCTCATGTTGTTCTTGATCTTTTGGATCTCCTCAGAGTTCTTTGCAGGGTTGGTCCTCGACGTGAGCAGAATCGTGCCGGCGTCGTCTATGATGCCCGCCACATCTTTCGGGGTCAACAGG
>CAZXBW010000033.1:0-7027 GCA_964639105.1 uncultured Nitrososphaerota archaeon
GGTCGTTTTCGTCGGCCTGGGGGAGGAATTGCTCTTCAGAGGGATCCTGCTGACCAGCCTTGAGAAACTGATGAGCCCACGTTGGGCGTTGGTGGTCCATTCGGCGGTGTTCGCGATCCTTCACTTCACATGGAGGTCGGTCCCTGAAGTGGTGTTCGTCTTCTTCGCCGGTATGATACTCGGGTGGGTCTTTCAACGCACCAAGAGCTTGTTGCCTTCTATTATCATTCACGCCGCGAACAACGTGATGCTGGTTGCTGTCCTTCCTTTCCTGTAGGCTCCGAACCCCAGTGCCATCGGGGGTGAGTTCATGACCAAAGTCTCCATAATCCTAGGGACGAGACCGGAGGTGATCAAGTTCTCCCCGATCATTCGAGAGTGCGAGCGCTCTGGGTTGAGTTATTTCATCCTCCACACGGGGCAGCACTATTCTTACAACATGGACAAGGTATTCTTCGAGCAGCTAGGGTTGCCCGACCCGAAGTACAACCTCGAGGTCGGTTCTGGAACGCATGCTGAGCAGACGGGCAGGATGATGATAGGCATTGAGGCTGTGCTGAAGAAAGAAATGCCCGATGTCGTGTTGGTTGAGGGAGACACGAACACCGTTCTAGCCGGCGCCCTGGCAGCGGTCAAGCTCGCGATAAAGGTCGGACACGTCGAGGCTGGGCTCAGAAGTTACGACAGGACAATGCCGGAGGAAACGAACAGGGTCCTCGTCGATCATTGTTCGGACTATCTGTTCGCCCCCACGGAGAAATCGAAGGGCATACTGATAGCCGAGGGCATAGCAGAGGAGAAGATTTCCGTTACGGGCAACACTGTCGTGGACGCTGTCTTGCAGAACCTTGAGCTATCTGAAAAGAGGTCTGGCATTCTGAGCGACCTCGGGCTCAAGAGGGGCGGGTATCTCTTAGTGACAGTTCACAGGCAGGAGAACGTCGATGTCAAGGGCAGACTTGAAGGGATACTCGAGGGCCTCAAGAGACTGCGCTCTGAGCTTGGCCTCCCAATCGTGTATCCCGTTCATCCTAGGACCAAGGACCGCGTCAGAGGATTCGGGCTTGATCTGCGCGGGATTCAGTGCATCGACCCACTCGACTATCTCGGGTTCTTGCAGCTAGAGAGAAATGCCAGGCTCATCTTGACCGATTCTGGAGGTGTGCAGGAGGAGGCGTGCATCCTTGAGGTGCCCTGCATCACTCTGAGGGACAATACCGAGAGGCCAGAGACAATAGAAGTCAGGGCGAACACACTGGCTGGGACTGAGCCGAAGAGCATAGTCGAAAAGGCCTCGATGATGTTGGCCCGCGAAAGGAACTGGCCTGACCCTCTGGGAGACGGCAGGGCAACAGAGAGAATAGTCAAGATCATTTGGGGGTCGCAATAGACAATGAGTGCGTTCACAGTCGCGTCTATCATTGTTTGCCAGATGAGCACGGACGCTACGAGCGCAGATCAGCCTGGACAAACGAGTGAGGTTTCATGCCTGAGGACTTAGCAGGGATAGCAGAAGACTCCACTCGGGGAGGGTTCTTCCTCTTTGTAGGAAACGCCGTATCCATTCTCATCCTAGCAATAGGCTCGATAGTGATCGCTAGGCTCCTGGGGCCGGCGAACTACGGGCTGTATAGCATAAGCTTGGCTGCACCGGCTTTCTTCTTGATGTTCACGAGCCTAGGTGTTGATCCGGCCGTCACCAGGTATTCAGCTATGCTCAGGTCTGAGGGGAGGAACCAAGAAGCGGCTAGCATGCTGAGGTCAAGCATGCTCTTCAAGCTCCTGACTGCAATTGTCATGTTCATCGTGTGCTTCACACTGGCGGATAGCTTCGCATCAACTATATTGAATAGGCCCGGGATAGGTGACCTCATCAGGTTCAGTTCTGCAGTGATAGTGTTTCAAGCGGTCTTCTCGACGACCGGCTCGGCTTTCATGGGCTTGGACAGGGTCCAGGACAGCGCATTGACGATGATCGTCCAAGCCGTAGTTAAGGCAGTAGCTGCGCCTTTGCTCATCCTGTTGGGGCTGGAGGTGGTGGGTGCCCTGACGGGTCACATCCTCGGTTACGCGGTTGCCACAGTCGCCGCAGTGCTCATACTCTTCCTGAAACACTACAGAGATCTGGGGGGTGCCTCTAAGAGCAACAGCCTGTCGACCGACCTCAGCATCATGCTCCGCTATGGCTTTCCAATATATTTCTCTGCCCTATTGACAAGCGTTCTGGGCTCCTATCAATCGATTGTTCTGGCGCACTTCGTGTCGAACACAGAGATAGGCAATCTAGGCGTAGCTATGGAAATCGCCACAATGGTGAGTCTCGTGGCTTCCCCAGCGGGGATACTCTTCGCTACGTTCTCAAAGGTGGACCCGAAGAGCAGTGACGCCAAGGACATTTTCAGGTTGTCCATAAAGTACACCTCGTTGCTGATCATCCCAGCAGCCACGGTCGTGATTGTCCTGTCGAAGGACTTAGTCCTCTTCTTCTACGGAGGAGGCTTTTCACTGGCACCTTTGTTTCTCTCGATTTACGTTCTTACTTACCTCTACGTCGGATTGGGATCCATGGTGTTGAGCAACTTCATGAGCGGCGTAGGCGAGTCCAAGACGGTGCTGACAGCGGGCCTAATCAATCTGGTCGCGTTCATCCCGCTCGCTCCCATCCTTGCGTACTTCCACGGCGTCCCTGGAGTTCTGGCAGCTGGCCTCATTTATGCCCTTCTTTCGCTCATCTATCTGCTGGCTCGTGCTAAGCGGGGCTTCAACCTGGACTTCGGCTTCAAAGATTCCCTCAGGACCTATCTGGCCTCGGCGATCTCAGCGGTCCCGCTGCTGTTGATACTCCAGTTTTCCCCGTTCCAGGGTCTGATCAACTTGGCAGTTGGAGGCTCGATATTCCTCCTCTCGTACCTAACAGTCGCACCCATCTTGGGAGCGGTCGACGCATCTGACATCAAGAATCTGGAGTCCATACTGGGCAACCAGAAGCTTCTGTCGTCTGTGCTGAAGCCGGTGATGACATACGAGCGGAAACTGTTATCGATGTTCGGCAAGGGGTGATCGCGAAAGTCCTGTTCAACTGATCTGAAAACAGTATCTACTAGTGATCTTTTTTCTGACTGGCTTGTCATTTCCTCTGGGGGGTTCCTCATGGGAGTGGCTCGAACCCATGAAGTCAGTCCGCTTTGGAAGCGCGTTTCTCCCTGACTGCTGCGATTCCCATATATTCGCTCGTTGGGCACAAAGCGATGCCTGATGGATCAAGAGAACATCACGGTCATAGAGCTGAGCCCATGGTTGCTTCTAATCTTTGTGGCTGTTGGCGTAGTACTGATCGTGTCCGCGAGCTGGTACCTCGGATCTCTCAAGCCGGCCATATCGATCTCGATGGACAAGCCGGAATATTCGCCGGGTGATCTCGTCGCCATCACGGGCGTGTTAACAGGTGGAGGGTCACCGATGGTCGGAGCTGACCTGGCCATAGAAGTGAAAGGGCCGAATTCCATTGTAGTTTGGATAGACCAGGTCAAAACCGGCCAGGACGGAAGGTACGTTTCGTCTTTCAGGCTCAGCGTCCGTGCTCCCGCCGGCGAGTATGATGTCTACGTCTCCAGTTCCGTGATTTTGGGGATGGCGTCCTTTTCTGTGGGAAACCATTGAGTCAGAAGCTCCGCCAATTCCTCAGTTGCGCCCTATTTGCTTGAGAGCACGATCCTGATGCTCGATACAAACCTTCCACTCTGCTCGCCATTGGGCGCGGGGTAAGGCTCTGAGTCGAACTCGATCTTGCGGATCTTAAGAGACCCAGAGAGGTACTTCGTCCTGATGACCTGGACCGTGTCGACCGCCCGGCTGATCGCTCCCCCTCTGGCTTCGATTGAGACTTCCCCTCCGTTTGCCAGCTCCATCAATGCTGCTACCACGTAGGCTATGACCGGCTTTGATCCCACTAGGACGGTTGGTCTGGCTCGGTCCGGCGGCCCTGTCATTCTCGAGTTCGAGAGAAACAGCTACCCCGAATAGAAAAAGGTCACTGGCCCTCTCGTGAGGAGGTGACAGAACTCGGTCAATCGGGCGTCCTGGCCGGAACAGTGCGAGCCTATCAGGTCTGGGTCTGCCTTTCAGCTCCTCGGGAACTCCTGGGAGACTCCTGCTAGACGCCTTTCGAGGTGGGTATCCGCCCGAAAGACGTATTTTGAATTCGTCACCCAAATGTGATGATGAATTTCAGGGATCTGCTTGCGTTCCTTGCTAGCAATTATCGAACCGACGACACCTTTGACTCAAGGACGTTAGCCGCAAGACTGGATCGGGGCGTGAAAGGGGTTTCGAAGGAACTGGGAAGGCTCCACAGGATGGGCTTCTTGAGGCGCGAGAGGGTCAAACGCCTCTGCCTTTCGTTCCGAGGAAAACTGAGTTACAAGGGCCGCCAGTACTCGTACTCGCTCAGCAAGCAAGGGCTCAGCTATTCCAAGTGGCTCAAGGAGGGAAAGCCGCTTGAAGATCTGAACCAGTCTGGCGTGCTTGCCGAGGTCGTCACTTGCCTTCCTCAGGACTTGAGACAACAAATCATGATATCCGGAATCCTGAGCCTTTCCCGCAAGTACAGAGGCCCCGTGCGGAACTCCAAACTCCCAACCGATGTCTTGGTCGCCCTTTCTGGCATGGCGGCGGAAAACAAAAGGGTCGCTCAAGAGGCTCATTCCTTAGGACTGAGAAATGAGGAACTTGAGGTGAAGAATCAGGAACTAGAGCGCCGGATCGCCTCTCTTAAGGCTCAGAACACAGAGATGATTGAGCGGCATGATACCCAGCTCAAGAACATTCGGGAAGGCTACAGGAAGCAACTAGCTGAGGTATTGCAATCTCATACGTCAACCTTCAGGCAGTTGGATATGTGCGCAGAGGGATGGATGCAACTATGCAGAACGTACGAACGAAGGTATCATGTCGCTGACGAAATGTTGGGACGCCTCTACCTCTGCCTGGGCATGCTGCTCCCGGAGGAGAAAAGACCGCAGTTGGACGGGTGGTTCGGCATGCTGGAACGGGATTGCGTAAGTTCAATCCCGTCTTGACACGCACAGCCAGAAGCGAAGACGATGCGGTGAGGTGAGCAGTCGCTACAGCCCTTAGCGATGTCGCTGTGTACGCATGGCAGAAGCCTGATCCCGCCTCTGCCTGGTGTCCGCTGCCTCGTCCGGATGCGCTGAACAAGCTTCTGAAACTAGTGAAATCCTATGAAAGCAAGGAGAGCTGGATTCAAGCCGATGCACACTTGTGAATCTCGGTTGAGACTCCAGACCAAGCCCAGCGTTTGCGCGCGTGTCCTTGAGCCGTTCCACCTAGCGGCGTGGACGTGATTCCCCTCAGCTTTGCCACCTTGACCTGCGGTAGTAGTCGTCCAACACCTGTGACGATACCTCGTCATCGCGAACTGCCTTGATGAGCGATGCGACCTCGCCTATCCATTTGTCCGACAGTTGCTTCCCCTTGTCAATTGTTGCCCTCCTAGGATCGCCGAGATATCCCTCGATGCAGTAGCGCTGCCATGACACAGTGGTCTTCACGTAGTCCGGAAAGCCGGACGCGCCGGTCTTCGCTTCGCTCTTGACCTTGTTCAGCTTCACCAGATGACCGATCAGGTAAAGGGCTATGCTCGTCTCTATCTCGCAGGCGTGTTCGATCGTTGCTCCTTTGGCAAGTTCCTTTATGTCATCTTGGATAGGCGACCAAGGTTCCAAGTACAAGTATGTGATGTATTTCCTGGTCTTCCTCAGCAGATCCCTCTGGATGGCCCGCAGGATATGGTTGTTCCCCCCGTGACCGTTGAGAAGTATGATCTTGTTGAAGCCGTTCCTGGAGACTTCGTCGCATACTTCCTCGACTATTGAGATCAGCGTCTTGGCTGACAACGATATCCCACCAGAGAAGTGAGCGTTCTCGTTGGCATACGCGTAGTCCAAGGTGGGCAAGACAAGGCAAGGTGGTTCTTTCTCAGCCGCAAGCTGTGCTATCTTCTCTATTACCAAGCCATCCGTCCCCAAGGGAAGATGAACTCCGTGGATCTCAAGTGACCCGATCGGAAAGAGCACGACCGTCTTCTCTCTGGGCATGCGCCCGAGTTCGTCGCTGGTGATCTCGTTCCAAAGCATGCAGAGTTTTCCTAGGAACTGGATATTAACCTATGACGCGGGCCATGCCTTCGCAGCAACCGAGTCCGTCTAGTTCGATCGCCCTGCGAAACATCGGGCAGTTCTTGGGTCATGGGCAGCGGGCGATCAAACCTTATAAGGGAACCAAACGAGGACCCCGCAAATGGCATCAGACCAGAGGCCACTTGGCGTGACGATAATTGCAGTCATTGGAATCTTGTTCGGTTGTCTTGCGTTGCTCGCCGGACTGGCGGTCACGGTGTTTGGAATCGCGTTCATTCCAGCTCTATCGGATTACGGGGCGATCTTGGGCGCTTTCGGCGGCGTGATCGGTGTTGTCGGCATCGTGATAGTCTTCGCTGCAGTCGTAGAGTTGATTGTCTGTTGGGGGCTGCTCTCTAGGAAGTACTGGGCTTGGATGGTTGCTCTCATACTCGAGGTGCTCGGAATACTCGGGTCGCTCGGCACTCTCCTAGGCGCTCCGATGGCCGCACTCCCTGGGCTCGTGATAGGAGCTGTAGTCATCTGGTACCTGCTGCAGCCTCACGTGAGAGCTTGGTTCGAGCACAAACAAGCTCCAGCTGGGACCTATCCTCCGCCTCCGCCATCATACGCATAGAGCCTTAGGTAAGGAAGGAGCAAACAAAAGATCGGGTCGACATCTGAGTTAGTCCTGGTTCTCTCGCGTAGCAGGAAATATCCCGGGATGGAAATGACGCAGGTTACTGAGACAGTGCTTTTCACGCGCGGCACCTATAGAGAAACCAAACAAGAGCGGAGGATTCTCGACGGACGTAAGTGATTCTGAACAGGTCGTTGCGCGGGGCCTATATACATATAAGCTGTATCACCCGGTTAGACCCGGACGTTTC
>CAZXBW010000034.1:0-6764 GCA_964639105.1 uncultured Nitrososphaerota archaeon
GACGACGTTCTTCAATGCTGCCACGCTGATGAATGCCGAGGTGTCAAGCTATTCTTTCACCACCAAGGCTCCAAACGAGGGAGTCTGTTTTTCACAGACCAGATGCGTTTGCAGGGAGTTCAACGTCAAGGACAACCCAAAGAACTCCGCCTGCATTGAGGGATGGAGGTTCATCCCAGTAGAGATAGTGGACGTGCCCGGCTTGATCGAGGGGGCCTGGAAAGGCAGGGGGCTCGGAAATCAATTCCTTCAAGTGGCAATGTCATCGGACGCGATCCTCCATGTGGTGGACGCGTCTGGCAGCGTAGACAAGGACGGCAAGATATGCAAGCCGGGGGAGGGTGATCCGATTAAGGACTCAGAGGATGTGGAGAACGAACTCGTCATGTGGTTTGTCAAGATCCTGAAGGAGAACGCACACAAGGTGGCCAGAATGACAGAGACGAGAATGCTGGATACAGCGGCCTCCGTCGCCGCAGTTTTGAGCGGCCTGAAGGTTACCATGAGCGAGGCTCAGCAAGCCCTGACGGATTCGGACCTAGCCGATAAGGAGTTCAAAGCTTGGAACGAAGATGATATCGTGCGATATGCGGCGTACCTGAGGGCGCACTCGAAGCCAACCATTGTCGTTGCCAACAAGATGGACATCGACACTGCTGAACTCAACTACGACAGGCTGGTCCAGAGATTCGGTGGCAGGTTCGTCATACCCTGCGCGGCAGAGGCTGAACTGGCGTTGAGGCGAGCGGAGAGAGCCGGTCTCGTGCGATACGTCCCAGGACAAGAGAAGTTTGAGGTGACCAAACCCGACAAGCTGTCGGACAAACAGAAGTGGGCGCTCTCCTATGTGTCAGAGCGCGTCCTCGACAGATGGCTGAGAACAGGGGTTCAGTTCGCCATTGACTTCGCCGTGTTCAAGCTTCTTTCGATGAACACCGTCTATCCCATCGAGGACGAGAGAAGACTATCGGACAGTCACGGCAACGTACTCCCGGATGCTCACCTCATGCCACCAAGCTCAACCACACTGGACTTGGCGACCAGGATACACTCCGATCTTGCGGAAAGCTTTGTATACGCGATCGATGTCAGGACAGGATTGAGACTCCCCAAGGAGTACAGACTCAGGGACAACGACGTGATCAAGATAGTCGCGGCTAGGAGGAAATGAGAATCTCCGAGCTATTCTATCTAACCGAATGCGATTCTGACGGCAAAACGCGCTCAGCGGGTGACAGACGGCGAGAGAGCTACAAAGGCTTATTATTCTCGAACAGAGAGGGTTCAAAAACGGGAGAATGAAAGCTGGCGCCTCGAAAATCAACATCACTCCTGATTCCGAGGTCTATTTGTCCGGCTTTCCTCGAGGCAGAAGGAGCAAGGGGGTACATGATGATCTTTGGGCGAGATGCCTCTCTCTGAGTAACGGAAGCACCCTTCTGTCGATAGTGACAGCAGATCTGTGGGCAGTTCTTCGTGAAGACATAGACGAGATAGCAAGGGAACTGAAGCCAAAGGACGACGAACACCTTCTCGTGTGCTCCACTCACGTTGATTCGTCACCAGATATGCTTGGCATGTTTGGCCCAGACAGCAGGACCAGCGGGACGGACGAGACCTACGTGAAGAAGTTCCGCTCCGCGGTCATCCGTTGCGTCGAGGAGTCCCGTGCTTCGATGAAAGATGTGACGATCAGGGTCGCTGCTGGGAGGCCAAACCTGAAGATTGAGAACCTCAGAGATCCCAGTCGGGTCAACGGAACTGGCCTAACGGTCTATTTCGCTGAGAAGGGTGGAAGAAGCGTCCACTCCCTGACCAGCTCAAGCGCACCCGCCGTCGTTACGGGTGAGGAGAGTGCGCTCGTTTCATGTGATTGGCTCCACTCCTTCTACACCAAGACAGAGCAGAAAATGGGCGGAATACCACTATTCTTGCAGGGCCCATTGGGAGGTGCCATGTACTCCACTGTCACTCAGAGAAGCTTTGATGAGGCCAGCAAGATCGGCAACATCATGGCGGACTATGTCATCGGCAACTACCCCAAGTCAGATGAGACCAAGGGGAGTGAGGTCTCGGCTGTGGAGAAGGTCGTCGAAGTTCCAGTGGAGAACAGGTTGATGATGGCTTTGTCCGCAATAGGGACCTTCAGAGGACAGATGCACAACAAAAGGAAAACGCGGGTTGTCGTCGTGAGATTGGGGCCCTTGACGGTGGCCACGCTGCCCGGTTCTGCGTTCCCAGAAGTGGCATACGAGATCAAGGGGATGATGAGATCGCAGCACAGAGTCGTGGTGTCATTCGCCGATGACTACGTCGGCTTCATCATCCCGCAATCGAAATTCGATCCAACAATGTACGAAGAGAGGATATCGTTGGGGCGGGAAGTGGCGAAAGTTCTCACGACCGAGATGGGTCCATACCTTAGCGGACAGTGAGACCCGGACGTCTACGTAGTCCTGAGCAAACTTACCGACCTTCCGTCGACGGTGACCAGCTCTTCACGAGGACTTCGTCGAGCCAAGCAAGCGAGACTCCGATGACTTCCGCCTGGTGGTTTGAGAATACGTGGTCCGCCCCTCCTATCATGTAGAATGATTTCTTACCACCAGTGGAGTCGAAAAGTAGCCTCGCCTGAGTAGGTGGGACCGCCTCGTCTTTCTCGCCAGCCACCGCTAAGACTGGTACGCTGATTCTTGGAATGACTGAGATCGGATTGCATTTCATGATATCACGCATGAAGCTGTCGATGTTCTCTCCGACCGATTTCCCCAGCGTGTTCCTGTCCCTCTTCTCATCGAAGTCCGACGCGAAGTCTACTGGGGCTGACCAAGCCACGAAGGCATCTACCAAACCTTCAGCTGCGACGTGACAGACGACAAGACCACCCATGCTCAGTCCAACTGCTCCCAATTTCAGACCCGCGAATCTCTTGCGGCAGTACGCTACTATCGCCCTCGCATCCGATATCCACTCGGAGGGGAGCATCTGAAGGAGGGTTCCCTCACTTTCACTCTTGTTCGTATCAGTTTTCGAGAACCTGAAGTCAAACCTGACACAGGCAAATCCCATCTCGGCGGCTTTCACTGATGCGTTCACGAACAGGTCCTTGGTCTCGTCCTTCCAACCCCCGAATCCGTGAAACAGTACGAGACATGCCCTCGGATTTCCGCTTGGAACTGTAACCCTACCGACCAGTCTCATCCCTTTGTTGGTCAGGCTCACATTCTCCTCTAACATGTTGGATCGCGTGTCACGACGATGCAGGATTTAAGTGAGCGCTCTGGGTCGCCATCAACGGTAGGCGGCTTGAACCACTTGAGGGGCAAAGGTGACCCGAGATACAGAAGGATCGGAATTCTGGGAGTGCTCTTCGTCCTGATCGCTGGCCTCACTGTGCTTCTTTTGACTGTGCCTCCTGTGCCCGATTATCTCAGCGCCCAATGGGAACCCGCCAATTCGTCCAACTACACTGTGAGCGACAGAGAAGCCAACGGCTTGGACATCAGATGGATAGTCATACATGACATAGAGGGTTCAGAGTCATCGTGCATCAAGTGGTTCCAAGACTCAGCAGCTGAAGCAAGTTCTCACTATGTGATAGGACATGACGGCACTATCTATCAGATGGTGGCCGAGAAAGACATCGCTTGGCATGCTGGCAACTGGGCCTATAACCAACACTCGATCGGGATAGAACATGCGGGTTTCGCTGACAATGCCAGCTTCACTGACGCAGAATACAGGGCTTCGGCCAAGCTCGTCGCATTTCTCATGCGCAAGTACAACATAACCTTGGTCAGACCATCTGGAATCGCTCCAGCTGATCCGGAAGCCGGGAGCGGAGTGATCGGCCACGACCAGGTTCCAGATCCGGCGAATGCCCAGCTTGGCGGGGGCGCGAGTCATCACTACGACCCGGGCAGATACTGGAACTGGACATACTACATGTCCTTGGTCAGCGAATACTACAACGAGCCACAGGAATCCATGCCGAGAAGTGGCGAAGGTTTGCTTGATTCCATCTTGTCCTTTCGGCCCATCTTGCTCGCGGCTTTGGCCTTTGTCCTGCTCATGCTAGCGGGGATCATTGCGTCAAGTCTCAGGGCCATTCCGAGAGCTAGTCGCAATAAAGTTGGGAATTCGGCTTCGAACTCCACTTCGACACTAAGTTGACCTAGCCCAAGACTTAAAGCCGAAAGCGCCTGGCAACTGCCAGATTGGCTGCCCCGGACGGCAATTCGACCGAATCAGATAAGCCTGTCGCTCTAAGTCCTGCCCCGGCGGATGGCGTGCTTCCTGATGACTTCTACTCAAGCACAAACCTTCCCACGTCCCTCTTACTAGGTGAAGCTTGGATAGACGTCGAAGGCGTCATGATGGACAAGGCTATTGTTGTGAACCTAGACCAGAGGAAAGCGACCTGCAAGCCAATACTTGAGGTTAGGAAGGGGGACCTTGTGGTCGTGGGCGATGACGGGATCAGAGTTGCTGCCGCGCCCAGAGCGAGTCGCACCGGCATCTTCCATTTTATGACCGAACTCACTTCTCCCGAGAGGCCAGTTCCGTTCACCGCAAAGAAAGTGGCCGAACGGATGGTAAGGGCAAGGAAGCAGGGAAGGAAGATAATCGTAGTTGCCGGGCCTGCGGTCGTCCACAGCGGCGCAGTCGAACCCCTTGCCCGCATGATAAGGAACGGATACGTCAGCGTGCTCTTAGCAGGAAACGCGCTTGCCGTCCACGACGTTGAATATGCGCTCTACGGCACAAGCCTAGGGATGAGCCTGAGCAGTGACAGGCACGAGCCCAGAGGGAACAGGAACCACATGAAGGCCATAAACGAGGTCATGAAACACGGATCGATAAGAGCTATGGTGGAGGAGGGGGTCCTCAAATCTGGCATCATGTACGAGTGCATCAAGAACAGTATCCCCTTCGTGCTCGCCGGGAGCATCAGGGATGATGGCCCTATTCCGGAGGTGATTCGCGACGTCGTTCAAGCTCAAGCGGAGTACCGGAAATCACTGGAGAACGCTGACGTCGCGCTAATGCTCGCTACAGGTCTTCACTCAATCGCTGTGGGCAACATGCTTCCATCCAAGGTCGACGTCATTGTTGTGGACATCAACCCCGCCATCGTGACAAAGCTCATCGACAGGGGCACCGCTCAGACGTTCGGAATAGTGTCAAATGTCGGCGGATTCCTCGACATGCTCGAGGCCAACCTCGAAGGAAGTGGGAGTCCAATACATCCATGACCTTTTCGTAGCCTCCGATCAGGACCTGATCCCCCAGGCAGTGCGTTCGTTTTTCAGGAGGCCCGAAGACAGCAGTTCCCTCGCTAATCCAAGTCTATTCAGGCAGAGCCTCTCGTCATGGTCACTGCCCGGAATTTCCAGAATCAGAGGCCCGTGGTAGGAAATAGCGTTGAGCTCTCTGGCGAAAAGGGGCCAATCGATGTTGCCCATGAAGGGCAGCAGGTGCTGATCAGATCTTCCATCGTTGTCGTGGATGTGAGTGGCGATGAGTCGGTCATTGACCTCTTTGACGAACTCGCCACACACGTATCTGTTGACATTCGCATGGCCCGTGTCCAGGCACACTCCTAGGGCATCCGGATCTGCACTCACGATCTCAAGCAAATCGAGAGGCCTAGAACCGTACGTTCCTTCGAGTCTGTTCTCCACTGCCACTTTCACTCCCACATCTATCGCAATCCGGCCAATCTCCTTGAATGCTCTGAGGTTGGCATCTCTAGCATCCGAGACCTGTGCTGCCGATAGCTCGCCCCCTATGGCGCGCGAGACAGTGTGAAAGACCATGACCCTGACCCCTAGCATATTGCCATACTCGAGCCAGTGTCTTGCACAGTTGATGGCCTGCGATCTTGCTGACTCATCATCTGCTGCCAGCTGGACGTCCAGATCGCCGTAGGGTGCATGCATCTGCGAGGGCTCAATCGTGCAAGTCGATGTTTCATCCAACAGCGCACGTATTCTTGCTCGTATGGTACCCTCTTTCTCAAACCTTCTGAAGCTCTCGTACGCGTACTCCAAGCACTCTATTCCAGCTTCATCCAAAGTGCGTACAGCCCTCTCCAAGGGAAGGGCTTCAAGCATCCACGTGTCTATGCCCCACTTCCCAGGGCTAGAGTTCATTCGGCTGACCTCGTGCGCGTCACTGGGAACGCTCGCGCTGTCCATACCTCTCCCAATGCACTAGCTGGCCAAGTGGCACTCTGTCCTTCGATGGGTTTTCGTTGGGATAGCCGACTGACATCAGGCACAGAATTCGAAGGTTCTTCGGGATACCGAGGACTCCCCTTATTGGTGCCTCAAGGTTCGTGCCGTAGATTCCGGCCCAACACGTGCTTAGCCCAAGTGCATGAGCTGCAAGCATGAAGTTCTCAGCAGCGAGTGACGTATCAATGCAGTGAGTCGCCTGCGACTTGTTTGGGTCAGCGATGAACACGAGTATGGCGGGTGCCTTCACCAGAAACCTCGCATGGGGGTCCACCCCGGAGAGCTTTCTTTTGGTCTCGTCGCTTGTGACCACGACAAACTCCCAAGGCTGCCCATTCCCAGATGACGGCGCCCACCTTGCGGCGTCCAAACAAGTCAGGAGTTTCTCTGGCTCGACCCCTTGCTCCTTGTATGCTCTCACGCTTCTCCTAGTCTTGATTGCCTCGATTACATCCATCTTGCTTCACATCGCAACTCCAGTACTGCCTAATGAGCTTTGAGCGTCGATCGCACGCCGGACAACTC
>CAZXBW010000035.1:0-6749 GCA_964639105.1 uncultured Nitrososphaerota archaeon
GCCTATGATACTGGTGCCTGAAGCAGCGAGCTCGGTCTTCTTCGGTTTGATGATGGCAATCTCTGGCGAGCAGGTGGTCAAGGGCAGGACGTTCGCCTCTGGTCTGCTAGGAAAGAGAATAGCCCCTGACTGGATGGAGGTATGCGATGACGGCAGGATAGCGGGCGCTGTAAGCAGTGCCACGTACGACGGCGAGGGGGTTCCCACGAAAATGGTGTCTGTTGTGACTGCAGGAATTCTGAGTACTTTCCTACACAACTCCTACTCGGCAGGAATCGCGGGAGTAGAGACCAATGGCCACGCCCAAAGGGCAGGATATGGCGTGTATGTCGGGGCAGGTCCGACCAACGTTGTAGTGAAGGCGGGCCAGAGTTCACTGGACGAGATGATAGTCGAAACAAAGAAGGGCGTTCTTGTAACCAGTGCGGATTTCACTCCCAGCCCAGTCACTGGCGAGTTCTCCTCGACGATAGATGAAGGGTTTCTGGTCGAGAACGGAGAGAAGAGGCATGCAGTGAAGAACCTGATGGCGGGGGGTCACATATTGGATCTATGCCGGAACACGGACATGATGTCCAAGGAAGGACGCACCTTCGGCAAAGGACACTTCTTCCCTTCGATGAGGATATCCACGATCAGGTTCTCAGGTGACTGAAGCCTAAGCCCATCCTAGTACTGTCCCAGGGCACCCTCTCGTCTGGTTGAGTCGTATGCAACCTTGAAGACCCAGAGGGAGACTGGCAGCATCACGACTATGAACAGCAAGAGGTTCGCTGCGTCTCCGAGGATCGCGGCAGAAGCCAGGTCCTCGCCGTTCATCAGGCACCTTCTCAGTCCATCGAGCGAGTAAGTGAGGGGAAAAGCTGCGCCGATCCATTGCAGGTAGCCGGGGAGAAGACCCAACGGATAGAGTACTCCCGAGAACAGCTGAGTGAGCCAGGTGAAGGCCCAGACTATGGGATCACCTTCCTTCAGTTTGAGAATGGCGCCCGCTCCCAAGACTCCTACTACCATGTGACTCGCTATCAAGAGGATCGTCAATACGATCGTCGAGAGAATGGATCCCAAGGTCAAGTTGAACTTGGCCCCTATGATGAGGCCCATAGCGAGCGAAGCGATCAGAAAGTACGACCCAACCATGAACCTGAATACGGATTCGCCCAAGAGGAATACCCTGAAGCTCGTTCGTGATGACAGGATCGTCTCCATGGTCCCATCATATTGTTCATCCCTTATCGCCTCTGAGAGACCGGAAACGGAGGACCAGACGTAATGCTGGAATGCTATGCCTATGACTGTGAAAGTCAAGAAGTCCGCAGTGTATCCGGCACTTACCAGCGCGGTTGGAGTAACGATCTTCGAGACGAAGTAGTAAGTCGCGACTGAAGTCAACGCGCCAGTGATGTCCAACAACACCCAAAGTCTGTACGTCCACCAGGTCTTGAAGTCTCTGATGACGAAAGCTTTGACTTTCTCCAGAACACCTACTTCCAAGCGGGGGACGCGCTCACCGAGGAACTCGATGATCTCTTCGAGCTTCATCTTCACCACCTAGTAGGACGACGTTGATCCGTTTGCACGAATTGTCCTGTAGCCCCAGTTGAGAACAGCGAAGCCGATCGGAGCGAGTACTGCGCTGAAGCCGAATAGGACCAAGACATCAGTCAACACGTTGGCGTCCGCCAGCGAGGCCCCGAGGATCAGAGCCCTTCTCATACCATCGAGCGCGTAGGTGTAGGGAAACATCATCGAGATCGCCTGAAGAAGGGGAAAAGCACCGAGCATCTCGAGCGGGTACAGCACCCCTGCGAGGAACTCGTTCATTGACGCGACAAGGAACGCGATGGGATCTCCTCGCTTGTATACCATTATGACCCCCGCTGCGATCAATCCAAGGGCCTGGTTGGAGATGAGCATGAGTATGAAAAGGATCAATGCCGCTATCAAAGGACCGGGCATCATCTGGAACTCTACGCCCATTCCCCCAGTTCCAACAACGAAGATCCCGACCAAGAGGATAAGACTCACGAGATAGCCCCGAACCGTCTGGCCTATGAAGAAGGTCAGCATGTCCACGGGAGTGACTGCCACGGTCTCTAGGGTTCCTCCGCGTATCTCGTGTTGGATTGAATGACTCAGTCTGACCAGGCAAGACCAGAGATAGTTGGACGTGGCAACTCCGATCAAGGCAAAGGCTAGATAGTTGGTTCCCCAGCCGGTCTGCGAGAGACTAAGTGGATTGACCTGTAGACCGACGAAGTAGTACATCACCACTGAGGCGAAAGTGCTTAGCAGGTCCATTATCATCCATGACTTGTATGCGAACATCATCTTGACGCTGGACCACACGACCCCGTAGAACTGCCTGAGCGGGAGCTTCACACGAGGCTTGTCCTCCGTAAGTATCTCAATCAGTTCAGCTTGCTTCACGCTTGTCTCCCCCTGTCAGACTCATGAAGACTTCTTCGAGCGTGGGCAGTGCCACTTGGATTCCGATGAGTCTCACCCCGCCTTTCCGGAGGGACTCGGGGATTCTTGCTAGAGCATCATCTTCGTTGACGACTTCCAACTGGATGACTGTATGGTCCTCCTCAGGCTGGACGCTCCTGACTCGCTTGACCCCCTCAACTTTTGTGAGCACTTTCAGTGCCTCCTCCTGCAATCCCGCTATCTTCACTTCCACTCCTCGGAATCTCTTCGTCATCTCGCTCAGCCTGAGAGGTGTGTCGATTGCGACGATCTTGCCTTTGTCCATGACGGCTATCCTTTCGCACAGTCTCTCCGCTTCCACGATATTGTGGGTCGTGAAGACTATGGTCTTGCCGAGATCCTTGCAGACGGAACGAAGAAGATTCCTGGTCTCGATGGCGCCCAGCGCGTCAAGCCCCACTGTCGGTTCGTCCATGAGCAGCACAGGTGCATTTGGGAGGAAGGTTCTTGCCAGCATCACCCTCACCTTCATACCGGTTGAGAAATCTTTCACAAGCCTGTCCGCATCCTTAGTGAGCTCAAAGAAGTCAAGAAGAGCATCTATCCTCTTCTTCGCGATGTCAGACGGTATGTTCTGAAGGTACGCGTAGAACATCAGGTTGTCCCTAGCTGAGAGGCGCCAATAGAGTGCTCTCCCACCAGTTTCGCCGTGAAGCCAGCCTATGCTTTCCTTGACTCCATCTGGCTCCTTCATCACGTCGTAACCTGCGACTTTCGCAGTCCCTTCATCCGGTATTATGAGAGTGCACAGAATCTTGATGAGAGTAGTCTTGCCTGCTCCGTTGGGTCCGAGTAAGCCGAAAAACTCTCCCTCTTTCACTCCAAAGCTCACATGATCAACAGCTATGATTCTGGCTGACTTCGACCCCTCCTTTTCGAATTGCTTCGCCAGACCTATAGTTTCGACCGCGTACATAGCACATACCTTGTAGCTGTTCCTAGGACAGAAGTCGCCAGACCCTGTATATTAGCGTTAGAAGTTCCAGGATTCTGGTAGGTTCTAGTTTGACAGGATGACATCCGTTCTCACCACACTTGAGTCAAAAATCAGAGTGGTTTCTCTGGCATCAGGCTTGATCAGTCCACTCTTCGCCCTGTCACGATTCTACTGCGAGGAACATGACAACTAAGATGACACATCCATTGTCGCTAATTCATCCGCGGTGTCCGGGATCCATCTGAACACGAATCCCACTAGCTGATGACGGGCTCACCGAGCAGCCTTCCGAAGATGGGCCTTGGAATCGGATGACACTACACGGCTTTCTACTCTAACTCTAGCTGGACTCACTCCGGCGAGCGATGGCAGAATATGAGACAGCAATTGCTCTGCTGTACAGAGTCGGACTGCGCCGTTTCGACTTGTCTGCACCCACCGATTGTTCACTCTCTGATATGTCTGCAGTACTTCTCCGCTCTTGTTCGTTATGTAGATGATGCACTCGTCATTCCTCATTCTGTGCGCCTCTGTCTCCTGAGGGGATCGGTCCTTCCTCTCAGTATAAGAGCCTACATTACTTGGGCTGCGGACAGCAGGAAGGAGATAATTGTCACACAAAGGATCCAAATCAACATGTCGCCACCCCAATTCTGCTGGCATCTTCGTGACATGATCGCACGCGTTGAAGAGCCCGTGTCCTGTGGACAATCGCATGAAGTACACATTTCTTGCGGTTCACTCCTTTTATGCGGTCTGCTGATGCTCCTCTGAGGTTCCAACATAGATGTTCGTTGCAGAAACCCATGCGATTTCGTCTGCGGCACGGAGTCTATCGAAGTTCTTCCTGATTGTCGCTCTCACGCTCGTGCTCGTGGCACCGCTTGTAGTTCCGAGGCTTAGCGACTCAGCTGCAGGCGACGAGATCGTTGTTAGAGTTGACGGGACGATCGCGAAGCTCTGTCAACTGATCGGGGATTTCGACAGACAGATGAACCAACCGACGTTGAGCCTTACGTTCACAAGATATGGAGTGGCTGGCACCGATCTGGGGGTATCATTTGAGCACGAGGGAAAGCTGATATTCCTCTTCGGAGACACAGTTGGGAGAAACAACTACTCCGGTGTGCCGAAAAGGGATGACAGCTGGGCGTACACTACAGACCTTAACCCCGACGCCGGTCTCACGCTAACGTTCTATGCTACTCAGTCCGGCAAGTTCTCGCCACCTGGGGTTCCGGGCCTGTCTCAAGGTCCATTCGAGGTTCCGATGGAGGGCATTGACATCGATGGGACAGCCTACGTCTACTTCACAACGAATCACACAGAAGAGAGGACGATGGGAAGCTCCGTTCTGGCCAAGCTTGACGACAACACGAAGAAGTTCACCTATCTCTACACTTTCTCCACGACTAAGTTTCTCAATGTCCAAGTCGTCGCAGTGAACAACTCAGATATCCCAGGGCTTCCACAGTCCTCCGGTAAAGGACTGTTGATCTGGGGCAGCGGAGAATACAGGAAGAGCGACCCGTATCTCGCGTACGTGCCTTTGGACTCCATTGAGAACAAGTCCGCGGTCAGCTATTTCAAGGGAACAGATGCTGGTGGGAACCCTCAGTGGAGTCGGAACGAGGCCGATGCCACAGCGCTCTTTCATGATCCGGTCATAGGAGAACTCTCCGTATTTTGGCATGCGCAATTCAAGAGGTGGATCATGCTATACAGCGGCGTCGTAATGAGATCTTCTGTGAACCCGTGGGGACCTTGGTCCAGCAAGCAGACATTGTTCAACGCGGTGAAAGAGGGCTACACGAAGTTCATCCACTGGCCCGGAAGGGACAATCTTTCTGACCCCGGGAGAGAAAGCATTTTCGGTGGACCATACGGGCCTTACGTTGTGGAGAAGTTCACCAAAGGAGATTCCCAGCGATCCACCATTTACTTCACGCTATCAACATGGAACCCCTACACAACGGTTCTCATGAAGGTCGACATCGAGATGAAATCCTCTAGCCAACCAAGTCAGGGCGGAACGCCCACGGATTCAGGTTGGGTCACCGCAAATGATTCAGGCCCCCCGACGAAGGTGCAGCTGAGTGTGCCTAGCGACAGCGAGATCACGACTGACTCCGTTTCCTTGAGCTGGACAGAGAACGCGAACAACGACTTCTCCAAGTATGAAGTGTACAGGTCGTCTTCTTCGGGAAGCATCGGGACTCTCGTCGTGACCCTCACGGACAGGGGAAACACGAGCTACGCAGTCACTGGCCTATCTCCCAGCACGACGTACTATTTCACTGTACGCACGGTGGACGCGGAGGACCTGCGTGCGGACTCCAACAGTGTTGTTGCGGCCACGAAAGAGCTGCCTAGCAGTAGGTTCCCGTGGCTTCTCGTTGGAGGCGGAGCTGTGGCAGCGGTCGTTGTGATTGTCGTAGTAGTCGTGGTACTGAGATCAGTGAAGCATCAAGCTCCTGGGCCTCCTCCGCCGCCTTGAAGCTGCGAACTCACGTGCTACTTCGCCACAGTAGCTTACATGAGATTAGGTGCAGGCTACCCAGGAACATTGATCGGATAGCGGCCATACTTTTCTGCTGCCCTGTACATGGTCAGAGCATTTTCCGGCGGGACGTACCTGGCCAGCACATTCGTCGTGCTCATAATGTATCCCCCGCCCGGAGCGACCTCCCGCATCAATCTCTTGACCTCGGCTTCAATCTCACGAGCAGTGCCCATTGTTAGAAGATAGTCCAAGTCGACGTTCCCCATGAGGCATATGCGATCCCCCCATTGGCTCTTCACTGCGACTATGTCCACTCCCGAACTCGGTTGAAGGCTGTGCAGGCCATCGAACCCAAGGTCGACGATGTCGTTCACCAGCGATGTCACGTTGCCATCTGAGTGGAGCATGACCGGGAGACCAAGCTTGTGACCGGCCTCGACTTCCTCAGCTAGATAGGGATAGATGAATTCCTTGAGGAGGCTTGGTGAGATGAACGGACCACTATCGAAGGCGAGGTCGTCGCCGACCAATATCACATGAGCACCGGAATCTGCGAACAGTCTTATCGTCTCCAAGTTGAATCTGCTCACCTCCTCGATCACGTGCTTCAGGGCCGATGAATGATGGAAGAGGGCCCTGACGTAGTTCTCCAGACCGACTATCGGGTAGATTGAGTCGAATACTCCACCTACTTGAGCGAAGACGCAGAAGTCGGTCTGACGGGACCAACGCTTGATGCTTGACGTGTGAAAGAGACTGATGTCGGGCATGTGGAATCTGTCCATGTCCTCCGGTGAGGCTAGACCGGTCTTCAGATAC
>CAZXBW010000036.1:0-6608 GCA_964639105.1 uncultured Nitrososphaerota archaeon
GCCCACCATGCGTTCACGCCAACGCCACTGCTGGCCTTGGGACAAGCTCATGTCGCCGGGGTCCCATCTGTTCTCACCAATCATTCCATCCCCGGCAGCGGATACAGTGGAACGATGGGCGATATACTGAGCTCTGCCCTGTACCCGATCAGACAGTACCTGAACATGGCCGACCACATCGTGGCTGTCAGCAGGGCTGCTGCCGATTTCATGAGCTTGCTCGTCGACTACGTTCCCATCAGCGTCATCCCAAACGGCGTGGACTGTGAGTTCTTCACGCCTCGTGTTGGTGAACGCAGAACCGGAAAGAGAATCCTCTACGTGAGCAGGTTGGTGAACAGAAAGGGTCCACACGTGCTGATCCGAGCCTTCAGGAACGTGCTGGCGGAAATCCCAGACGCGGAGTTGGTCATAGTCGGAGAAGGCTACTTGAGACCAGTTCTCGAGATGATGAGGTATGACCTTGGGCTGGGCGAGTCAGTGAAGTTCCTCGGCGACGTCGGGTCTGGAACCCTCGCAAAGACATACTCCTCGTCTGACATATTCGTGCTTCCATCGCTTCATGCCGAGTCATTCGGCATGGTGCTATTGGAGGCAATGGCAAGCGAGGTTCCTGTCATCGCTTCTAGGACAGGCGGGGTACCAGAAGTCGTTAGCGACAACAAGGAGGGCATCTTGGTCAAGCCAGGAGATGAAGACGAGCTGGCCGGGGCGCTGATGCGGCTGCTGAGAAATGAGAATGAGAGGATAGAGATGGGGAAGGCGGGCAGGAGGAAAGCCACGGAGGAATACGATTGGAAAGTCATCGGGGGCAAGATAGAGAACCTCTACAAATCGCTGGGGTGACTCGACCTAAAGGTGGTGGCCTAGCACTGTTCCAGCGAGAGAACAAGGGTCGTCAGTTATCACTCCATCGACCCCTAGGTCAAAGAGGGTGGCAGCTGTCGCTGGATCGTCAACGGACCAAGGGATGATAGCCACCCCAGCCTCTTTCGCGCTCTGCATGCAGTCATGGTTGACATCGTTGGTCTCCGGCAGGAAGGACTCCACCTTCAGCCCGACGGCGACTTCCAACGCATCCTCAAAAGCCCCCTGTTCTATGATTCCAGTCCTGCAGTTGGATGAGACCGACTTGACCTCAGACACGACATCAGGGAAGAATGAGGTGAAGAGGGTCCGGCCCGGATCACCGTGAGTCGAAATCGTCTGAACCATCTGTCTGGCATAGCCGACCATCTTGATGTCGAGATCAAGACTCACACGTCCCTTGACAGCCTCAGCCACCTCCGAGAGGGCAGCGATGTGCTCTCCGCCGAATCTGATCGCTCTTAGTTCCTCGAATGTGGCTTCTGAGATCACAATCGGATTGCCGGAGACGCGGTCCAAGTCTGGATCGTGGGAAAGAACGAGAACACCGTCCGTTGTTGCCCTAACATCCACCTCGACGGCTGTTGCTCCGCAGGAGATAGCTCCTTGGATCGAAGAGATAGTGTTCTCCGGGAAGCGAGAGGGGTAACCCCTGTGACCTGTCAGAAGGAAGTCGTACATTGGGTAACAGACACTCGACCCACCGCTCTTTAACCTGACTCCCAATTCCCGTGCCTCTGCAGAACCGACCCAGCGGCCACCCCAACGCCCGGACCAGACGGCCGGTCCGCCGGACCCTTCAAGGGAACCGATATTGTTAAAAGTGCTGGATATTTTATCCAGCGCATTGACCAATACAAGATCCATCGTTCTAGCTTCGCTACTGATAGCTGTCTCTCTGGCCACGAACTACGTTCTCATCGGCATACCGAATGTCAAACTCATGGATGTGTGCACTTTTCTAGCTGGCGAGCACCTAGGCTTGCTGTGGGGGGCTATGGTCGGCACCTCCACTTGGATCATCTATGGTACGCTGAACCCGATCGGCATGTCACCTATCACCACAGTGATAACAATCATCGGTCAGATCTTCTATGCTGCCGCGGGCTGGGCAATGGGAAACTTCACCTTCTCTTGGGGGTCCACTGACGAAAACCGCCCTGCTTGGTATGCTGCTTCCGGACTACTCTCCACCCTTTCGTATGACTTGCTCACGAATGCTTTGGTGGGCATCGTCTTCTACGGTTCGATCGCCTTGGGACTTCTGGGGATGAACTTCCCACTCCCACTTGGGCTCGTGCATGAAGCCTCGAACTTCATCCTGTTCCCACTGATCGCGGTTCCGATTGAGGGAAGAATGGAGCAGCTTGTTGGGAGAAAGGCCAGCAAGAGAGTGGTGAATCTGCACTACATCGGGCAGGCAACGGTGGTAGTGGCGTTGGTCTCGGTGTTGCTCAACGCCTTCCTGCTGCCGAACTATCTGGCGCTTGTGGACGAAAACGGAAGGCTGACAGACCTACTGAAGGAGAACACTGTAAAAGTGGACGTCTTGGTCAACTTCGGAAATGGCACTAGAACTTGGTATAACGAGACGGTCGCCCCCTCGGGCTCGTCGCTCATCAATGTCACCGCCAGAATATTCGGAGACAACATGGCGGTTACGTACAGTCCATACGGAGCTATGGTTACGAAGTTGGGAGGAGCAGGGCCCTCGCCCGACCAACCGAGCTTGTATTGGATCTGGTTTGAGTGGGATCCGAGCTCTCAGGCTTGGAAGATGGGCGAAACAGGAGCAGATCAGCACACACCTATCCCAGGGGAGGTGCTGGGTTGGGCTCTTGTTGACTTCTCAAATCCCAACGTCGTTCCCAGCCCGTGACCAGCCGCGCAAAGGCTTTTCATGACAGCTGCCAGATCGAATCACAGTTTGAACCTCGGTGAGGCCCTCAGAGTTCTTGACGGAGTGGTCGAGCAGGACCCGGAGAGACCCAGATCTTTTCACAGGGGACATGTGCTCCTGAGCGTCATGACGCTGGAAGCCGAAGTTGGCTTGTCCAGGGGTGACCTCCAAGTCATCCTAGGGTTGGGAGGCGGAGCCATCAGGAGCTTGATCAGTAGGTTGACCATGAATCACCTCACCGTGGCCTCTCCCAGTGGGATGAGGCTGAAAGGTTTTGGCAAGAAGGTCAAGGAGGCCGTGGCGGAAGAGATGAGGGGCCCCACGGAAGTGGAACTTGACTACCTGCGCATGGATGTCAGCAGCGTGGCATATCTTGTGAAGAGCCTTCATGCATCGGAGGCCGAATCGGTCAGGTTGAGGGATGCGGTTGTCAGATACGGAGGGACAGGCGCCACGACCTGCGCCGTCAAGGGAACCGATATCTCCGTCCCTGGTGTGACAGACAGCTTGGAAGGCACGTCACGAACCGATGCATTGGCCCTGAAGAAGCTCAAACCGGCTGACGGCGATGCGATTTTCATTTCATCGGCTCCCTCAAAGGCAGTGGCAGCATCAGCTGGAGCTGCGGCTTTGTTCGAGTTCTTGTTGGAAAGGAGGAAACTCCAGAGGGCCTAGATCCTCATCCGTCAGAATCGCCCCTGAGCAACGCTGTTAATTGACAGCGTCCATCTCGTTTGCGTATCTCTTTAGGAATTCGACCATGAAAGCGTGTCGTCTTTGCGCAAGACGCCTGCCGGTTTCCGTACACATCATGGTCTTCAACTTCAATAGCTTCGATGCGAAGTGCCAGATTGCCGACGGATCAGGGCCGGTTTCGTTCATCTTGAGGTCAGGTGGCTTCTCTGGATCCCAGTCCAGAACGCCCAAAGCTTCCCCTCGATACCAGCCGACAAAGGCAAAGGCCCTCGCGATCCCTCTAGCGCCCATTGCTTCCAAGAAGTCCGCATCCCTGAGCACCTTCGCCTCAAGTGAGGATGGACAGCGACCGGAAAGGTATGCCTCGTAGGAGGACTCTTCTATTATTGACCTCACTGCACGGGACTTGTCCTTCGAGAACCCTTTAGATCTCAACAGCGACTCGGCATATGCAGCTGAGGCCAAGTAGTGAGGCCTGCCCTTGCTCTTTGTTCTGGGTACAACATCATGCAAGTAGGCCGCCAGCGCCAACAGCTCCATGTCGGCTCCCTCACGCTTGCCGATCTTTATGCAAAGCTTCGCCACGCAGACAGCGTGGTCATATCTGTGGGAGAGGTCCCCCTTCTTCATCAGCGACCTTGACCGACTCGCCACTTCCTCGACTAATGATCCCGACGCCACCAACTTGCGTCCCCGCTGATTTGTTGGACTTATGTGCCTTACATCACAGTAACAATCAGAAGGGGAACTGTCCAAAGCTCTTATTCCCTGTACCATGGAGTCAACCTCAGCGTGAGATCAGGTGAGACGACAGTGTTCGTTGTAGTCAAAGTTCCCATTCTGGACATGAGGGCCAAACCCCGCAAAGGATCTGAACGCGTAAGCCAAGCCAGACTCGGGGACAACCTTGCGTTCGAGCGAAAAAGTGGGAACTATCTGCAGGTCAGATCAGATGATGGCTACGAAGGGTGGGTTAGCGCGTCAGGTGTCACGAGCGGCCGAAGTGTCCGCTACGCCGGAACAGGGAAGGTCATGGTCGTCGAAGCTTTGTTCGAGCCGATCTCTTCCGAAACTCCTGACCTCCAGATTGTTCAGACCGTACCGATGGGGAGTGTGCTGCGGGCCGTTGGCACAAAAGGCGAATGGCGAAAGGTCGCGATGCCCGACGGAAAAACAGGGTTTGCCCGGAAAGGGGAGATCAGAAACGCCCGGAATCCGTTTCCGAAAGAAGGGGTCGAAGAGGTCATCCAGAGGGCACTTTCGTTGATCGGCACTCCATACCTGTGGGGAGGCACGACGCCATGGGGGCTGGACTGCTCGGGGCTTGTGCAATTGGTCTACAGAATGGGGGGGTATCAACTGCTGAGAGATGCTGACATGCAGTTCGAAGGCAATGGACGTACGGTGTCAAGAGAGGACAGGGAACGTGGCGACTTGCTGTTCTTCAGAGGAAGGGAGAGTCCAAAGATCAGCCATGTCGCCATGTGTCTCGACAAGAACCTCATGATTCACGCAAGCGGCAGTAGGGGCGTCGTCGTGGAACCCACCGGGACGCTGGATGGCCTGTTGGTCGGCGTCAAGCGGATCGCGCGAAGTAGAAAAGGAGACCGTCCAGCACATGGCACATGAGAGGCCGAACTGATGCTTCTGACTGAGCTTGCCCTGGTGTCGATTCTGGCGTTCTCTTATCTCATCGTATCACTGCCATGGCTTTGGAGGTCGTCTCCCCAGCCGGTGAGGGTCAATGTCGTGGGGGACAGAACACTCTTCGTTTCCGATCTTCATCTGAAAGACCCGCGGGAGGTACCCAAGGAGTTCATTTCTGTACTCAATGAGACGAAGCCTACCACCTTGGTAGTCGTGGGAGATTTGTTTCACTCACCCTCTGTCGCCACGTCGTCTGATGACCTGAGGCGCTTTGTCGAAGGCCTCTCGGAGAGCGCGGACCCTCAGAAACGACTCAAGAAAATGCTTGTGACCATGAGCGAAAACCATGATCCGAGACTGACGGAACGAGTGCTGACGCTTGGATCAGATGGTAGAGAGGTGTTGCTCACTCACGATCCCTTGCTCGTCGAGGTATCGGATATGCAAGTCTTGGCGATTCACGGCGACTACTTCTGCAACGATGGACTTGTGGCAGCAACACTTGAGCTCGCACTATCCTTCATAGGGGTTCGAGCAGCAGAGGAGAGATTCTTGAGATCCAAGATCAGTACGGATGCAAGCGAATGGGTGGTGATGGGTCACACCCACGTAGCACTCGTTGACGAAAAGCACAGGGTGGCCAACTGCGGTTCCTTCCACAGCCACTTCCTGAGATCAGCATCGGACACGGCTGTTCTGGCAGAAGGAGGGCGAATCAGCTTGATCACCGAGGAATCAAATCGTTAAATCCAACGGACGATACCAGTGGGGCGAATGGGTACAAGGCCTGAGAATATCGACAGAGCTGCACGCGAGGCTGCACCCATAGTGTCACGTTACACGCACAAAACGCCTGTCTCATTGAGCAATTACCTAAGCCAGATTTCTGGATCCGATGTTTACCTCAAGCTGGAGAACCTTCAGAAGACTGGTTCATTCAAGATCAGAGGGGCCCTCAATGCCTGCTGGAGTGCGAGACAGAGAGGGTCGAACTTGGTAGTCGCGTCCTCAGCTGGAAACCATGCCCAAGGAGTCGCGTACTCGAGCAAGCAGCTGGGTCTGACCGCGCATGTCTTCATGCCGGAGTTCGCCTATCCGAACAAGGTCGAAGCCACGATGTCATACGGGGCGAAGGTGCATCAAGTCGGGGAAACGTACGATGACTGCTACGAGAAGGCGGTCGAGTTCGCAAAGAAGGAAGGCGGAGCTTTCATCCATCCATTCGACGACCCGGAAGTCATGGCTGGGCAGGGAACCATTGCGCTGGAACTCCTGGAACAGTCCCCGCAACTCGATGTCCTGATAGTCCCGGTCGGAGGAGGAGGGCTGATCTCAGGCGTTGCGAGCGTCTTCAAGAAGTCGAGCCCCAGCACGAAGATCGTGGGAGTGCAATCGAAGGAGTATCCTGCCTTCCTTGAGTCATTCAAGCAACGGAAACAGGTGGACGTGCGCAGAGGCGTGACCATAGCAGATGGAATCTCGGTGAAGAGGCCCGGAA
>CAZXBW010000037.1:0-6190 GCA_964639105.1 uncultured Nitrososphaerota archaeon
GTGTCACCGACACCAAGTGCAGTTCCGTATACTAGCCACTCCCCCCACATGGACAGATCGGAAGGAGCGTACTTCCTCATCAAGGCGAGATCAGAGAGGAACTTCTTGAATGAATCCCACTCAAGCTTCTCCTGATAGGTGTCGCCCTTCCATCTTCCGAAGAGCGTCGTTGGAGAGAAGAGTGCGACCAGCGCCTGAACGAACAAGATGCCAGACATTAGCGCGGCTGCCCAGGCTATGTACGAGACAACATCAACGGCAGAAGCCA
This sequence comes from uncultured Nitrososphaerota archaeon, assembly GCA_964639105.1. GTDB lineage: Archaea > Thermoproteota > EX4484-205 > EX4484-205 > JAAOZO01 > JBGOYZ01. The sequence goes on from CAZXBW010000037.1 coordinate 269, forward strand.
GGACAAGCGAAACGAAGAAGATGATGACCGGGACCGCTGCAAAGGGAACGAGCTTGCCGGTCCCTTTTTCCACGAACTGGTCGGATATTTCCGGGTCTGCCTTCGAGGTCAGATACATGAGATCGCTCTGGAGGCTGACCAATGATGTGTACTGCCCCGTCGCGTTCAGCGTCTTGATACGCGCGTCTATGGAGTTTGTCCTCACCACCCCATTGTCCGCGAAGGCCTGCAGTAATCCCAAGGCACGTCGCTCGTAGGGATCTCCGTAGTTTGGATCAATGATCTGAATGGTCAAGCCTGGGCCCTCCTGAGTTATCCTGATCTTGTTCTTCATGTGGAGGTCCAGCAGCGTGCCATAGAAGCCGTCTTCGTCAAAATCCATCGCATCGTCCTTGAACACGAGATTCACAAGCCAAGGCTTCCTGTCCTTGTTCGGAACATAGCTGAGGTACTCTGGAACCACGTACGGTGTGTCCCGGCCGTACATGTAGTACACGACAAGGAAGGCAAGAGGGTAGATCACCACGAGCACCTCGGTGAAATCCCTGAGCACCACGGCACCGTAGTACTCGGCAGAATAGGTCCAGTTTGCCTGCGCTGTTGGCGTGCTCACGTCGCTCATCTGGGTCGTGTACGCGTCCATGATGTTGAGAACATTCTTGTCGAGCAACATCTCCACTTCAAGCAGTTCGTTCGTCACAGAGCTCCCTTGAAGCGTTATGGTGTTGCCACTGCGAGTCATCTGGAGAAGCGGAGGATGCGGATAGACTGTTTGTATGTAGTTGGCATCCTCGATCGTGATCGTGACGCTGTTGTAGGGTATATGCTTGCTCGCCAACTTCAAGTTGAAGTGAACCAGGTTCGCGTCGTACTGGACAGGAGGATGAAGGTAGAAGACGTAGCGGACATTATATGTGCCGGCGGCTAGGGTGCTTGGATCGTAGCAACCCACCTCATTCAGCGTGGCATTCGTCCTCACGTCATACATCACAGATTGATCCTGATCATACGGCGGACTAACCCACAGGCTTCCGCTATAGTCCCTTTCGTACGCTATCATGCCCGGCGGAGCGCTGATGCTGACGAGAGATATGTGCGGTTGACTGATGTCAGTAAGCGACAGTACGTCGTCCCACGACCTGTACAGCCAAGAGTGCTCGCCCGAGACTTTGATGTCGTACACGAAATCTTCGACCAACGTGCCGTTAGCGTACCAAGTCGCGTGATACTGGTCTACGACAGCGTCACTCTGATCCAGCATCGGCAAGACGTACATGACTATGGCTAGCCCGATCACTCCCACTAGAGCAATCGCGCCCAGTACTACAGCGAGCTGCCTTGTCTCCGCCAACGACGACTACCCTAGAATTCTATCTTGGGTGGCTGAGAGATTGCTTCCTCGAACTGCAGGTACTCTAACCTAGGGAGACCGGTCAGCCCGGCCACGAACTTCGACGGGAAGGTGTCCATCATCGTGTTGAACTGCTGAGCGATATTGTTGAAGGTGTATCTGTGCCTGGCGATCTCGTCCTCTATTCCCTTAATGGAGTCCATCAGGGACGTGACGGTCGTCTGAGTCTTCAGATCCGGATAGGCCTCAGCGACTGCCACTATGTTGCCGAAGAGTCTTCTAGATTCCCTGTCAATCTCCCCCAGAGCTTGGGGACCCGCCTGCAGGACGCTCGCTCTCAAGCTCGTGACCTTCTCGAGCGTCTCCCTCTCGAACTTAGCATAGCTTTTCACAGCGCCCAGCAACTGGTCAATTTCATCAAGCCTCTTTTTCATAGCCACCCTGATCTGTCCGAGAGTCGCATCAGAGGAGTTCTTGAGGCTGAAGAAGCTGTTGTAGGTAGATATGATCCAGAGGATAATCGCTATTATGACTACGGCTATCACGCCTATTATCCCAAGCGTTACGAGGTCCATTCTTTTCCTCACTCAAACGGCCGCTTGAGTTGCTCTTAAGTCTTCAGGAACTTGGTTCTATTGCGTCTTCAGCCCAGGGGCCCTTAAGCGCACTTGAGCTGATAGTAGGATCGTGCGAGTGACAAAGGCTGTCTCACAGAACTATGAACCCTCAAAGGAGCTGCTCCATCCACTGGATACATTCCGACTCATGACAAATTCATGCATCGGGATAGGGTTGAAGGAAGGAGTAACCTCACTCAAATCCTTGTCATTGATCGCATACCACAGGCTTCGTGACTTCGATGTGCCCTCCTATTACAGGCTTTGTGCCATCAGCCACGCCGTGGGGATCCTCAAGAACTACAGGAGAGCATCAAGAAGGGGCAAGAAACCCAAAACTCCGGTCTCCAGCAGGCCCGTGTTGGTCACCTGCTACGGGTTCAAGATCATGGGGGACAAACTGAGACTTCCATTGAGACCTCATTGCTATCTGTGGATCACCCTGAACCGTCACACCTTGGAGACTTTGTCTCCCCGGGGTTTATCCGTGAGGTCCGTTTGCTTGACGGCTCGCACGGTCAGCATCGCCTTCTCAAAAGAGGTCGTCGAGTTGGAACCCAAGGGCCTGATTGGGATGGACAGGAACCTCGACAACGTGACCGTTGCCTCTTCTGATGATTCAAACCAGGTCTATGACCTGTCTAGGGCATCAGAGATCAAGGGTATGTACAGGGGGTCAAGTCTCATTTTAAGCGCAACGACGTCAGAGTCAGAAGACGCATCTTCAGCAAGTACGGGACAAGAGAGAAACATAGAGTGACCCAGTTGCTCCACTTGGTCTCCAAGGACATAGTCAGGCGAGCCAAGGCAAAGCAATTCGGCATTGTCACGGAGAGACTGACAGGCATCAGACGACTCTACTACAGAAGCAAAGTCCAAGGGCGGGATTACAGGTTCCGCATGAACTCTTGGAGCTATGGCGAGCTGCAGAGACAAATAGATTACAAGGCGCGTTGGGAAGCGATCAAGGTGATCTACGTGGCAGCAGGAGGAACGAGTGCGAAGTGCTCGAAATGTGGGTCAAGATTGAACCCGAATGGGCGCCGCACCCTCTACTGTCCGAAGTGCGAAGTCCTGATGGACAGGGATGAGAACGCGGCCAAGAACATCTTGGCGAGGGGGCTGAGGTTCGGCCCATTCGCGCTTCCAGGTGAAGCGATGATGGAGGAACCACCTCGTGGTGCAATCCTCCGAGTCGATGGGAGTGAGTTAAGTCATGAGCGGAAGACTTAACAGAACCTTTTTCACCATGTCTCGCCAAAGTGTTATTGATTATGATATCGCTTCGGATGAACTAGAGTCATCTTTAATTACGGCAACATAAGGAACTGTGACATGGCAGGTACGAGAAAATCGCAAAAGAAGGGTCAAATTGCAGGCATCAAGATCTACCTGAATGGACAGGTAATTCCGCTGTCTGAAGCAGCTAAGAGAATCGAGATTCCACTGACCAAGACCTCAAAGGAGCTTCTGTCAGCGCTTGTAGAGGCAGGGGAGCCTGTGTCTCCCAAGCAGCTCGCATCCGAGCTGAAGCGGACACAGACTACGATCTACAGGTCCATAAAGAACCTAGAGGGCCGAAGATTGGTCCTGAAGATACGACGTGGCTTGGTTGCCCTCACGGAGGACGGCCTCAAGACCGTCAAGAAACAGAGGAAGCGGTAGTGACACCGATGCCGTGAGCCGTCCGTCGCCGACTGCGGCCTCGAACGGATTCTTTGGCCAGTTAGAAGATCTCGGGATCAGTTAGGATTGGAGGAATAGCTGAGTGCTTTTTTTCATTTCCCAACCAGAGAGCGGCAAGCTAACCTGACGGACATCTCGCTCCCGTATTTGGGCTTCCAACCCAGCGATTTGAGCTTGCCCAATTCTAGCCTCATGTATTTCACGTCTCCCTTCCAACCACGACCTCCGTCTATTCCACCGGTGAACTTGTATGCGACCCCAGACAATCCCATTTCTTGCACAACGACATCAGCTATCCTCTTCACGTCTATGTCGTCGTCAGATCCGACGTTGTACACTTCGTTCTTTGACCCAGTCTGCTTCCAACACTGAACGGTGGCCGCTACGGCATCATCGACGTGGAGATAGGATTTCCTTTGACTGCCATCACCCAAGATCTCCAGCTCCCTCCGGTTTTCCTTCAGCTTTGTGACAAAATCATGGATGACGCCATGGTTCTGCCCAGGTCCAACGACGTTCGCGTACCTCAGTATCACCCCATTCAGACCGTATGATGCACAGTAGGCAGAGATCAGTGACTCGCCGGCGAGTTTTGCCGCACCGTAGACTGAGATCGGCTTCAGGGGAGAGTAGGTTTCTGAGGTGGGGATTACCGATGCGTCGCCGTACACAGTTGATGAGGAAGTGAACACGATGGTCTCACCGTGGTTCTTCCTCATTGCTTCCAGTATGTTGAACGTGCCCCTGACGTTCGTCTCAAAGTGAACCGCAGGATCTCCTAGCCTGACCTCCGGGTTCGCAGCAAGATGGAAGACCGTGTCGCATCCCTTCACCAGCTTCCCTATCCCTTCTGACATGATTACGTCCCACTCGGCAACTTCGATCTTGCCTTCTGCTTCCAAGTCGGCTATGTTCTCTCGTCTGCCTGAACTGAAGTTGTCCAGCACGATGACCCTGTGCCCGTCTGCGACAAGCCGGCGAACTAGATGTGACCCTATGAACCCTGCCCCACCTGTGACTAGGACGTTGTCTTCTGGCATCGGGGATTTGAGTCCAGCGAGAGCCTATAACGTTTAACCTGTGAGCGACGTTAGCCCAGCCACTCCTCTCTCCTAAGCGGCCTAGGTTCTTGGTCGACCGCTTGCCCCAATTCCTTCAGAAGCTGCTTCTGACTCTCGCTCAGGTTCGTCGGCGTCCTAACGGCGACTTTGACGATCAGGTTGCCCCTTCCCCTACCCTTGAGTCTCGGCATGCCCTTGCCCTTGAGCGTGATCGCATAGCCATTCTGAGTGCCCGGAGGTATCCTGAGGGTCTCGACACCGTCAAGAGTCTGAAGCCTCGCAGTTGTGCCGAGGGCGGCCTGAGATACCGAGACGGAGATCTGACAGATGAGGTCATCACCCGCCCTCTGAAAGACCGGGTGCTGAGCGACCCGGATGTAGACATACGCGTCTCCGGGCGATCCCCCATGTCCACCTATGTCTCCCTGCCCAGGTAGCCTCAGACTCATTCCGTCGTCTACGCCAGGCGGAACCTCGACCGTTATTCTCCTTGTGTTGCGCACCGAGCCTGACCCTCTGCACACAGGGCAAGGCTCAGCTAGTCTTCCTGACCCACCGCATTTGTCGCACGTCACTATCTGCATGAAGCGACCGAACCCAATGCTTCGTTCATATCTTATCTGACCTGATCCTTTGCACTTCGGGCAGGTCTGCGGCCTAGTACCGGCCTTCACTCCCGAACCCCCACACTCTCCGCACGGCTCCAACCTGTTCACGGAGATCTCGGATTTCGTCCCGGTCTTGGCCTGCTCCAGAGTGAGGTTCAACTCCGCCATGAGGGAGCGGCCTCGAGTCGAGCTTGGCGCGCCCCTGCCGAACCCGAACATTCTCTCGAAGAGATCGCCGAAAGGGCTGAACCCGAAGTCCCTGAAGATCTCGTCGAAGTCCGTGCCCCTGAATATGTCCTCCGTGCTGTACCTCTGGCCTATGCCGGCCCTGCCGTAGGAGTCGTACTGGGCCCGCTTCTCATCGTCAGAGAGGACAGCGTATGCCTCCGATATTTCTTTGAACTTCGCCTCGGCATCCGGGGACTTGTTGCGATCCGGGTGATATTGGAACGCCAGCTTGCGGTAGGCGTTCTTGATCTCGTCCTTCGAGGCGTTCCTGTTCACGCCGAGGATTTCGTAGTAGTCCCTCTCTGACATACCTGTCTCAACAGGGCGTGGCACTACTTCTTATCTTCTTCAACCTTGTAGTCCGCGTCCAC
>CAZXBW010000038.1:0-5892 GCA_964639105.1 uncultured Nitrososphaerota archaeon
CTCTTCTACTAGGGCCTCCATCACCGTCTTCCTCTCGTCAATCGTCATCGTCGGAAACTCTCCACCTGCCACGGCGCCCATCAGGACACCCTGACCGGTGCGGAACCCACTCTTGAGCAGGAACCGGACGTTCTCTCTCAGGCCCTCCAAGTCCAACTCAAGGTTTGGTTTGAATGGGGTCACCATGGGCACGAAAGGTCCCCTGAGCTTCTTCCTAGCCTCATCGACATCCATGTGGGATACGGAGAAGCTGTTCAGACCCGAGCGCTAATTAAGTTTCGGATTCAGACAGTTCACGCGGCCGATCGATATCGCTCGTAGCTAGCTTGGGTCAGTACTCAGCAGTCAACCATACAACAGAGCCCTTGTCCGCCTTGACCCTGAGCGTTCTGAGCGGGCTCTCGATCACATACTTTCCTCCAATGAGCTTGACGGACTGTTGTTGTGAGTGACTTCCCTCTACATGCGCTCGCAAGCTTGTGGCTTCTTCTATCTTCACCCGCCCGGCCTTCCCGCGCGGTCCCGAGACTTGCAGGATGACCTTCTTCGCGTCCAAGAGGTCGTAGACTGGAGGATTTCGCGTCGTCTTCTCGTCAAACGCAAGGCGGTCGTGCATTCTGCCGTAGGTCTTCAGGTCAAACACGTCAGGTCCAAGCTCCCATGCCCAGATCTCGTGCCTCCACTGCTTGCTATAGTCGATGACCTTGAAGGGCGGCGTGTGAGACATGAAGAGACTGAACATGATCTTCGGCTTCCCGTCAGGTCCCGCGGTGAAGGACGGGTGGCCGAAATTCGCGTGACCGTCCGTAAAGGGAACTGGTAGGCTCGCGCTGAGAGCCCTGATGTTCGGCGCGAGACAGTTCCCACACATTGCTACCCTAGACCTCCAGTTCTGTTTATCCGTGAAATACTCGACGAGCACGCCGAACTTGTCGTTGACTCTGAAGGCATCTATCACATCGTTTGAGTCCTCCCAATCAGAGAATACCATCTCGTCTCCCAGTTTCATGTCCTCAAGATTGTCAATTCTGTTGACGAGTCTCCACACCACGGTGTTCCCCTTGGGATAGAACATCGCTGCGTTCGGGTTCTCCTCGCTGTAGTTCCCCATGATTGTCAGCATGCCGGCTCCGGAGTCCTGCATCCCCTCCATGATCTTCTTCGATGCGCGCTCCTGAAACTGCCTATCCAAGTGCCTGATGCAAAGTGGGCCCCCCTCAGTCGTCAGGAGGATGAACCCGTCGTTCCACGGGTCATATATCACGTTGACGGCGTCCCTTGTCGGGGGAGAAGGCAATATCTTCTTGATCCCGGACAGCGTCATGTCTCTGTTGGCTTCTGCGACGTAGACTTCCCTCAGATTCGCGTTCTTCCAACCTGTGAAGAAGAGCAGCCAACTTCCTGCCTCGGGATCATACACCATCCTCGGGGTTCCAGCCCCACCGGCCAAGCCAAGGGCAGTGTCGCCGAATTGGGATGGGATCACTAGCGGATAGACTCTGCCTAGAGCGAAGCTTGAAGTTGAGTTCATTCTGTCGATCAAGTGGATGCAGGGCGCGCCATTTAAGACTTCACGCCATCATTTTCGGTGCCTCATCCCGAGACAGTGGTTGTCGCATCACAAGTCGGTCATTACGCCGAGTGCCACGTGTATCCTCTTCTGGATCAGTTGCGCTAGAGCACTTCTATCCTGTACTCGTACGCAGGAGATGTCAGTTCCTCGCCTCTCTCCTGAAATCTTGCCATCGTCAGCACGAACTCGCCAGTCTCCCTGTCCTCGTACACCTTGAAGTTTGAGAACTGAACGAGCTGAGAGTCCTCTTCTCTCCTGCCTTCAATCACCATGACGCTATCCTTTCGCAGCGCTATGTCCTTCTCGTTGACCTCGGCGACCTGCAGCGGATACCTGGGCCTGTTGCCATCTGGGTTCTGGGGGACGATGTTGCCGAACCAATACAGCTTGCGGTTTCTCGAGTTCCTGACAATCATAGAGCCAGTGGCAGGGGAGAAGAAGTTGCTCCCATCATCATAAGAGAAGGGTGACACACTTGACCAACTGTGCCCAGCATCCTTCGACACGCAGTACCACTTGTACCCTGGGACCGCAGGAATAGTAGAGTTGCTACCACGACAGACCATCATCATGGCTCCGCTCCCAAGTTCGGCTATCGCAGGTTCACACAATCCTCTGGACGAGAGCTTTGGGTCGATCTTCACCATTTCGCTCAACCCCCACTCGATTTCATCTCCGTCCCAGTCGCCGATGAAACATCCTGCTTGCCACTTGATTAGGAAGGGGTTCTTGAAGTCGGAGTCCGCGGGACAGCTCTGAATCGGCAGGATGGTCTCTCCGCGTGATGTCTTGATCGGCCTGCAGAAGGAGATGGCGGCGTTGTTTGTCCCATATGTCACCCCGTCTGCCCACCTCAGTGTGTCATGTCCCTTCTGTATCAATTGGCAGGCGGGTGGGAATCGACCGCACTCTCCTCGTGATATGACATAGAATATCCTCGTGAAACGCTCTACATCCCCTGTAAAGGTTGATTGTGGGTAGATGTGGTAGTTGTAGAACAGGAATAGCGCGTCATTGCTGTCGTCGAGCAGAAACGCGTTCTCCCCCCACCTCAGGATTCCTCCCTTCGTCACCTCCGGTTCAAAGAGGATGGACGGCGTTGACCAAGTCCGACCATTGTCCTTGCTCGTCCTCTTGTAGAACTTGCCTCCCGTGTCTGAGGCGACCTCTTGGCTGAGTATCTGAAGCATATCAGTGCCATCCCTTCTGCAGTAAGTGGTGTTCGCGGAAAATGCGATACCAGGCTCAGTGGGGAACAGAACTCTTCTCTTTACCCTGTCTACCAATACCAGGCTGTGTTCCGCAACGCTCTGTATTAAGTCATGTGTGCGACTCAGATCCGCTGACCACGTTCCGCGCATTATCGTCCCTTGTGGTCTGCGTGCCGCTCTTGGTCAGCAAGGACTTGACGAGCCCATTTATGACCAGCGAGAATCCAAGTGAATAGGCCAGAATGAAGGCAGACATTTCAAAGGGCAACGGCTCGAAGCCTAGTATACCGAACGTTGCCACGACTATCCCCGTCAATACGTCGAATCCCATCGCAGCTAGAAGGGTTCTGCTGGGCATCGAACTCCAGAAGTTCCCTCTCTCCCTTGCCACGAATATAGAGGACACGGAGAAGAACAGCAACGTCTCGAAGCTGAAAGTGATGACGGCTGGGTCATCCATCGTGAGGCTGAAGTACTGATGCCCGACATAGAGCAACCCGATCGCCTCGACGGCCATTAGAAGCCCCAGTATGGCTGCGACCCTCGCCAATCTGGTCACGTCCCAGATGTCCGGTTTCTTGGACCACTTGACGTTATCTGTGGCCAGCGATAGCTTGACGAAGTCGGACATGAACATCAGCAGCATTATGGCGGATGCAGAAACCAAGTATCTGCCAGTTGTCAAGAAAGTCAGGATGACATAGAGAGTCTGGAGAATAGTCCAGCTGATCTTGTTGAGCACCCACGTTGATATCCTCTCGAACGTGACCCTCCCATTCCTGACTAGGTCGACGATGCTGGACAGTCCCTCGCTTGTGAGCACGACGCTCGCCACTCCCTTCGCCACATCTGTCGCGTTGCTGACCGCAACGGCAACTTCTGCTTGCTTCAAGGCCGCAGCGTCGTTCACGCCATCGCCCGTCATTCCCACAACGTGGTCCCTGTCTTGGAGGGCCTTGACTATGCCGTACTTGTCCTCAGGGAGTATCTCAGCGAAGCCATCGCTGTCCTCTATCATTCCAGCAGCCCCGACCGTGTCCCTCTCCATGGCCTGTCTCAGGTCCACCGCCCTCACGATGTTCTCACCGAGCCCGACATCCTTTGCTGTCTCTGCCGCGATGGGCAGTGCATCGCCCGTTAGCATCTTCACAGATATCCCCAGCTCCCGCAACTCGCCCAGTAGTCCCGCTGAGTCCGGCCTAGGCGCGTCGTATAGGGTTGCAAGACCCACAAAGCGTGGGGGCGCTTGCTTGCTATCCACGGCAACTGCGAGGATTCTGCGCCCTCTTTTCGCGTGCTCCGACATCCACGTCCTGACTTCGTCCGCATCCGGTTTCTCCAAGCCGCACTCGGCTATGATTGGCTCCACGGCTCCCTTGATGACTTGGAACTGGTCGCCGTCCCTCCGGACGGTCGCAGTCGTCTTCTTTGTGCTCGGATCGAACGGCACGAAACCGATCTGCTCGAATGAACTGACTGGCAGGTTCTTCCGTCGCGCTGCGACTATGAACGCCAAGTCTATCGGATCCCTGTTTGCCTCTTCGGAGGCCAGCGCTCCGTACAACAGGATGTCATCTTGCTTGGACCCACGCCAAGGAATCACGTCTGCCACAGTGAGAGCGTTGGTGGTCAATGTCCCGGTCTTGTCAGCGCACAGTATGTCCATGCTTGCAGCGTCCTCAACAGCGTCCAAGCGAGTCACGAGGACACCCTTCCTCACGAGTTCCATGGATCCTACTGCGGTGCTCAACGTGAACATGGCTGGCAAAGCTACAGGGACCGCGCCCAAGAGCAATACCAGCACGAGAGGCAACAATTCAAGCAAGTCCATCCGCTCAGCGATCGAGACAATCAATGCGACTGCCAGTGGTACGGCAACGATGGCCAAGAGCCATCCGGAGATTCTGGACACTATCTCGTCAACGTGGGACTTCGGGCTTGCGATCTGCACGAGTTCTGTCGTCCTGCCGAAGTAGGTCTTGACCCCTGTCAGCGCCACGACGCCCGTTGCTTCACCTCGTCTTGCGATCGAGCCAGAGTAAAGTAGGTCATCCGCCGATCTCTGGACCTGCATCGATTCCCCGGTCAGCATAGACTGGTCCACGGCTAGTTCGCCTGAGAGCAACTTCACGTCAGCTGGAACGAAGTCGCCAGATCTGATCCTGACGATGTCGCCCGGCACCAGCGACCTCGCGGGGATGGTCCGCCACCTGCCGTCTCTGATCACCCTTGCGTTCACTTGGAGCTCTTTCCTCAATTCATCAACAGCATCTGACCCCTTCTTCTCCTCGTAGAAGCCGATGGCTGCGTTAAGCACAAGCAAGCCTGACACGACGTACACGTCCGAATACTTCTGGAGTGCCCAAGAGAGGATGATTATGGTCTCAAGCATCCACGGCGTGACCCCCCAGAACCTCTTGGCGAGCTTGATCAACGGGTTGGGCATCCTCTCCTGCACTTCATTGCGGCCGTACTTCCTCAGACGGCTTTCAGCCTCCGCCTCAGTCAGACCGACTGCGGGATTGGACCCAAGAGACCTAAGGGCTTCCTCGCTTTTCGCCTTCCGCAAGTCGATCGCGGGTTCACTGTGGGAATCGGGTTGTCCCATGGAGTTCTCGAGCGAGGAACTTCGCCGTGGTATTCCGTATTAAGTCTCACTCTCAGACTTAGTTGCTTCCGGTCCTTCCCGCCTCCTATTCCCTCACTGCAGCGAAAACTAGTCCATTCCCGGAGCCAACGCTTTTATGCGGGCAAGACGACCCGTCGAACTGAATTGAGGCAGGTCAGGTCAAGGACTCTGGAGCCTCTTCAATTGAGGTCGAAGGAACTAACGACTCGGACTTGGCCTGACTTCGTGAAGCTCTTTCAGAAGCACGGAGGAGTCTGGGGAGGATGCTGGTGTTTGTTCTTTCACTTGGCCGGGCCTTGGGCGAAAAGAACTGGGGCGCAGAACAAGAGGGACAAGAAGGCTCTGGTGAAGACAGGGAAGGCTCACGGAATTCTGGTGTATCACGAGGGCGAGCCGGTAGGTTGGTGCCAGTTCGGACCCCAAGGTGAGTTGCCCCGCATAGATGCGATGGAGAACTACGCGCCAATAGACAAGAAGAG
>CAZXBW010000039.1:0-5419 GCA_964639105.1 uncultured Nitrososphaerota archaeon
GGTCAGAGTTTCGGCCTTCTCCCCCTTCTTCTCGACGATATCGATTTTTATCCTAGGAGACAATTAACGCCGTCGAGGCGACCAAGGGCATTAAAAAGCCTACCCTTCGCGCTCGGCCTCTCCCCAGTATCCCCAGTAAGGCTCTGTCTTTCTCTTTATCGTTCCGATTTCTTCCAGCGCCTCTAGAAGATCCGGAGTAGCCATTGAAGACAAAGCTGTCTTGATCTCATGAGCGTCTGAAGACGGGACATCAACGTACAGTGTCTGCCCTTCTCGGACATTCCTCCCCACTATAGCATCCGTGACAGACACGGACAATTCATCGCCCGTCCTGACCTCTTTCGCGGCCTCATCCTTCAACCGAATGGATTGGACGTGTCCCAGGGGTTCTCCATCGGAGTTGAGTAGTTTGGCACCGTCTCTCAATATCCCTCTCTCCACGCGCACACCGAAGATTGCGGGCTTGCTTCTCCTGAACACATAGCCGGGGAGCACCAGCAGTGTAGCTGGCGTCTGTACCTTGGCGAACCTCTCAGCGTCTGAAGACTTCTCGTACTCCTCCTTCCAGCGCGTGTAGTCTTCAGTCAAACCGTAGATTATGTCGCCGGTGAAGATCTTCACGCCCATGTCTCTGGCCGATGACTCAGCCTCTTGAGCTACCTTCACGTTGAACGCGAGCACAGCTCTGTTCGTCGCGCTTGAGGACGCGGTAGACGCTTCCACAACGTCTTTCCTAGACACTGGTCCGATGTCCGCAGTCCTGACCTTGATGTTGACCTTCTGGAGTTCTAGTACCAGGGCCTCAAGGGAACCCAAGGCATCGGCCTTCACGATGAGGCCCTCGATTTCCCTCCTGAACAGGAAGGTCGAATACTCCTTGGATAGTTCATCGATGGCCATTTTCTGTTCGGGCTCAGAGTTCGCGACTATCAGGCTTGAGCCAGCGAGTGCTCCTTCGAGATCGGGAGCTCCCAGCTTCACACCGGCCGAGGCGTGACAGCTATCGACTTGCGTGAACTTGTCCCTCGGATCACGCATCTCATCCAGAGGCTTCGGGACAAGGATGGCCCTCACCTTTGTGATGATCGGACCAGAAGATCCGGACAGGACTATGGTGTCATTCACAGACAACTCGCCGTCGTATAGGATGACGTTGAGGGTTGGTCCGAGCCCAACCTCCTGCTTGACCTCTAGGACTGTTCCCCTTCCCTTCTTGGACTTCACAGTCAGAGAATCGGACAGGTAGCTCTGTATCATGCCTGACATCACCGCTATCATCTCGGCTATGCCCTCACCCGTCTTGGCACTGAGTGGGATCACAGGTGCCTTGCCTTTGAATTCCCTGATGTTGTAGAACAGATCCGCGTTGGACCCGAGCCTGGACAGCTCACCAACTATGTCGTACAGCTTACCCTCCAGTGTCCTGCGAACCTGCTGATCCTGACTCTTCATAGATTTCAGAATAGATTGTGTCTTCTGCGGGACCCAGCCCTTCAGCATGTCCACTTTGTTCGCGGCGATTACGTAGGGCGTCCCTCTAGTGTTGAGGATCTCGACCGATTCTATCGTCTGTGGCATCACCCCGGCAGTGATGTCCACGACCAATATCGCAAAGTCAGCTATCGAGCCTCCCCTTTTCCTGAGGTTCATGAAGGCCTGATGACCAGGCGTATCTATGACAAGAAGGCCCGGAATCTTCAGCCTAGCCCCCACCTCTATGCCCTCGATGCCCTTCACCACATCGAGGATCGTATCCAAGGGCAGGTAGGAGGCGCCCACGTGTTGGGTTATCCCTCCAGCTTCCCTCTTCGCGACCAGCGTCCCTCTGATCTTGTCTAGGAGGGAAGTCTTGCCGTGATCCACTTAGCCCCCTTACGGGTGTGGCCTAGAACCACGACTATTGGCTCCCTTAGGTACAGGGTTTGGCTCACCTCGAAAACACGGATGAATCTCCCTAGTTCTAATAAAGATAATCTGAAAGCGGCTGATCCCAGTCGGCTATCTCGTCTTCGTTGAACATGATGCCGATCTCCTCCTCCGCTCTCTCAACCGAGTCGGACGCATGGACGAGGTTCTTGCCTGTCGACATCGCATAGTCCCCTCTGATAGTGCCTGGAGCTGCTTCCGTGAACTTGGTCGCCCCCAGCATTAAGCGCACGATGGAGATCGCATCTGGGCCCTTCACTATCATTGCGACCAGTGGGCCCGAGGACATGAAATCGATCAACTCTTGGTAGAAGGCCTTGCCCTTGTGCATTGAATAGAGGCGTTCCAGCTTGGCCTTGTCTGGAGACATCATCTTAAGCGCAACGATCTTCAGTCCCTTTCTCTCAAACCTGCTCACGATGTCCCCAATGTGACCCCTAAGGGCAGCGTCAGGCTTCAGCAGCACTAGTTCTCTTTGCACTTGAGACAGACTTCATCACCCACTTCACCTTCCTTGGATTTCTTCTGAGCTTAAGAGAGTTCTTCCTGCATTTCTTGCTGCAGAACCAGGCTACAGATCCATCGTTCCGCGCGAAGAGAAGTCCTGTTCCGGGCTCAATTTCTCGGCCACAGAACGAGCACCTCTTCTCCCCGGGCATCTATCTCAGCCTCCTTGCCTCTCTTTCATCATCCCTGAGCACTAGGTTCTCGCCAACTCGCACAGGTCCCCTTATGTTCCTGAGAATGACCCTTCCTTTGTTTCTGCCCGACAGGATCCTAACTCTGGCTTGGATGACCTCGCCCGTAGCTCCGCCTCTTCCGATCAGTTCAACGACCTCGGCGGTTATGTCTCCCTCTGAACTCAAGGGCGGTCACCCATACCTCGCTACGCACCTGACTTGAGCTGCTTGATCTTTTCGATCAGCTCATTCAGCTGCTTTGCTCCTTCTCCCGGATCCTCTATCGTCACGCTTGAGGCTCCAACTGGTAACCCAACTTGGCTTCCGAGTGCCTTCTTGTCCGGCACCACGATGTACGGAGTGTTCCTGTCCTTGCAGAGCAATGGAATGTGCAGGATGATCTCAACCGGGTCGACGTTCTCAGCGATGAGCGCCAACTTGGCCAAGCCTCTCTCAATGGACTTGGTGGTCTCATTGGTGCCTTTCCTCACCTTGCCAGTCTGGGCGGCCAGCTTGAGCACCTCGAGCGCCTGACCTTGTAGCGCCTCTGGGGCCTCATATTCTGCCGTTGTTACCTTTCTCATACCAGACACCTCGACGGTTGGCCCGCTACGGAACCTCTCTTACTTAAATTTACTCTCAACTAGAACGAATCAGCGCCTGCAATTCAGCTTTCGCACTTCATCTCACTAGCGATGCGATGGCACAAGTCAACGATGAGAAAAGACGGCTGAGATGCTTCCTGATTGGACCTCCTCGAGCTTGGCAAAACCGACTCTCATGAGCTGTACGAGTTCACCTTCTTTCTCGTTGCAGAGGTTCGACTCACCAGACCCCTTCAGCCAGGTTGCATCCGGCATCAGAAGTACGGTCGGCACGGCCGAAGCCTCTGGCACCCACTGCATCGTCTTGATTCCCCTGTCGGAAGCGGGTCCTGCGGGCACGTCCTCAAAATCGGCGATCGCCTGATCTTTTGTTTTGTCGCCAACTTTGGCGTTGAACAGGCCCATTAGTCTGATCGAATCCCCTCTTGAGACGGATGACAGATCGTCCGACGAGACAAGCAGGTGCATTTCCCCGTGACTTGGATTGAGGTCAATCCTTCTTTCCCCGAGTCTCTTGTTCGTGGGGTGGTTCGGAAGGGTCACGTGATCCATTGCTGGGGCTCCTTTTACCACCAGGCTCTTGGGTGTCCCGACGAAGAAGAACCGCTTGGTCGTTTCATCCACCAACGCCCTGTTGGCGGAGCTTAGGTTGTCCCACTTTATCATTGCTTCCACAGGCTTCGCACCCAAATCCAAGATCGTCTCCCTTATGACCTGTGGGAGTATCCCTCTCCTCCTGAGTGACTTCAGCGTTCCCAATCTCGGATCATCAAGACCCGAGTAGGAACCTTCCTTCAACCCGACCATGATCTTGGACTTGCTCAGGACTGAGCCCTCAAGTTTCACCCTCCCAATTGTCACGGTCGTCGGAACCTTCCAGCCTAAGTGCCCGAAGACGTACTCCTGCCTTGCCTCGTTCGTCAAGTGTTCCTTTGCACGCACAATGTGGGTTATCCCCATCTCGTGATCGTCAACTGCAGCTGACCAGTTGTACAGCGGCCACACTCTGTACTTGGACCCTACTCTCGGGTGAGGCGCATCGTCAATTCTTAGGGCTGGCCAGTCTCGGATCGCGGGGTTGGGGTGTGAAAGATCTGTCTTGACCCTCATCACAGCTTCTCCGGCCTTCAGTTTGCCTGACAGCATGTCGTTCAGAAGCTCAAGGTTCCGGGTTGGCGTCTGTCCTCTGTGAGGGCAAGGCTGTTTCCTCTTGACGTGTTCCCTGAACTTCTCTCTGTCACACAGGCAGACGTACGCGCCCCCTTTCTGGATGAGTTCTTTGGCCTTCGAGTAGTAGAGTTCAAGCCTGTCTGATTGGTAGTAGACTTCGTCCACCTTCACGCCAAGCCAGTCTAGATCCTCGAATACCCAGCCGTATGCCTCTGGCAGTGGCGGCTTCACAGAGGGGGAAGTGTCTTCAAACCTGAGCACGAACCTACCCTTGTATTTCTTTGCGAAGTAGTCACAAAGCAATGCTGGCCGGGCATTCCCCAAGGTCAGCGGCCCGTCCGGGTTGGGCGCGAACCTCAGGGCGTATCCTGGGAGTTCTGGGTTCGGTGCCAGCTTGAGTTCTGACGGCGGAGCCCTTTGGATGGCGACCGGCGGAGCTTCGCCGAGATGTTCGAGCTCTCTCTGAATCTCGTCTTTTGACAGCGCGTTGACCTCGTCGCAGATGCTCGCTATGAGCGGCATGAACTCCCTGATAGATTGGGCCAGTTCTGGTCTCCTTGCCAGAAGATGGCCCGAGACGGTTCCCGGAGAGGTCTTTCCGAACCGGCTGGCGTTCTGAAGAGCTAGGTGTCTCGCGAGCGCAGCGACCTCCGAATTGTCCGTCAACGGTTCGAGTACCTCTCGACATCGAGCTTCCTCAACTTTGCCCACGCGTACAGGTTTCCAGTTATCACAGCTGGCTTCCTTCTCAGGGAGCTGATATCATCCGCTCCGACCAAGAGCATCGCGACTTTCATCTCCTTGGAGAAGCCTTTGATCCAACTGATTGCAGAGGCCGAGCCGCCCTTGACGACGCGCTCCAAGATCGGCCTCGCGACAGCCACGTAGTCCGCACCCAAGACTAGGGCCCTTGCCGCATCGAGGCCGTTCGTTATTCCGCCTGAGCCGATGATCTTCACACCAGGCACTGACGTGGCTTCTATGATGCTTGCCGCCGTTGGTATACCCCAGTCCGAGTAGAGCCTCCCTAGTGATGCC
>CAZXBW010000040.1:0-5333 GCA_964639105.1 uncultured Nitrososphaerota archaeon
ACGATGAGTATGGAATCACTACTGAGGACCCCGACCTGATAGCCAAGGACAACGACAAGCGCCTGAGAAAGAGGAAGACGATAGAAGAAGAACTGAAGAAGCGGGAGACTGTCAAGGCCTATGGGTCTGCTGGATCGAAGGACCTGATCGTAACTTGGGGCTCGACAAAGGGCGCTGCCGTCGAAGTTGGGGAACGGTGTGGCCTGAAGGTGGTACAACCCCTCTACCTGAACCCGCTTCCAGTGTGGACACTGAAGGATCACTTGCGAACAGCACGTAGGGTCGTGTCCGTAGAGACGAACTCCACTGCAGGGCTGGCAACATGGCTCGGGTATCACGGTTTCAGGGTTGACCAGACCATCCTGAAGTACGATGGTAGGCCATTCACGACAGATGAACTGGAGAAGAGGACCAGGGAGGTGTTCAAGTAACTTGTCTGAGCAAGCGGATGTCAAGAGTCTCAACACCTATGGGGTGAACACATGGTGCCCTGGGTGCGTGCTCCCGGGGACTATGGTCCACACTAATCCCTCAGTCAGGGCTATTGAGCGGATCTCAGCAGGTGAGATGGCTCTTGGTAGCGACGGTGCTTACCACAGGATAACCCAGGTGATGAGCCACTTCCATTCGGGTCCCGTACACAGGCTGAAAATCAAGTGTTTCGGCGAGACCGTCCTCACGGAGGAACACCCCGTGTTGGTGGTCAGGAGAGAAAGAAAGAAGCACGTCAACAGAAGTTTCCGTCACGAGTGGATAGAAGCAGCCCAAGTGAGGCCAGGAGACTATGCTGTATATCCGATTCCGAGTGAGGTGAAAGACATTGCATCTATTCACATCTCGTTCAGCAGGAAACCCAAGGATACCAGGAGCAAGGCCTTGCCGGCCGAGGTCGCAGTGAACCAAGATCTCCTCAGGTTCGCCGGATACTATCTGGCCGAAGGAGGAATCAACAAAAGGACAACAACTCTCTACTTTGGCGCAAGGGAAGGGAATATTGCAGAAGATGCAGTGAAGCTTGCCAAGAATCTGTTCTGGCTGGACGGCAAAATAGCCGAGAGAGAGAAGAAGGGCCCCATCGAGGTGCACATCTATTCTTCCTATCTGGCTGAGACACTTACGAGATGGTTTGGCAAAGGAGCTGCTCAGAAGAGGATACCGCATGAGTTCATGCTCCTTCCAATTGAGAAGCAGAGGGCGCTCATTAAGGGCCTCTGGGTGGGAGACGGGTACTTCGGGAACGGACACGCTAGCTACAAGACCACCTCGCCAACACTCGCTGAACAACTCAAGATGCTGCTCATCAGACAAGGTATGGTGCCCACGGTAGCTGTGAACAAGGCCTACGGCATGCACCGAGCATCGTACGGGATCCACGTCGTCAGTGCAAGAGACTATAACAAGCTTGCAGAGATTCTTGGCTCAGAAAAGAGGTCAGTGAAGATGGGCGGGAAGCCTCCGATGCTGACAACCAAGGGCTACATCTATCTCCCTGTTCGGAAGAATGAAGCGTTTCACTATCACGGGTCTGTGTACAACTTGGAGGTTGAAGACGTGAACTCCTATGTCACCTCATCTGCGACGTTGCACAATTGCGGGAATTTCGGCATAGAGCGAGCGGCCAAGCTTGCGTTCGCTGAGCTGATCAACGAGGGCAAGGTGAAACGTGAGGATATAGTGACGGTCTTCGGTATAGGGTGCCACGGCAAACTTGCGGACTATCTCAACTTGAACTCTTTCTATTCGCTTCACGGCAGAGTGGTGGCCCCGGCCACTGGGATGAAAGTCGCGAACCCGGAGCTCAGCATAGTGGGATTTGCAGGGGACGGTGATGCGTACTCTGAGGGGCTTGAGCACATCATCTTCGCTGCGAAAAGAAACGTTGACATCACGATGGTCGTCCACGACAACAGAGTATACGCCCTGACCACTGGCCAGTTCACCCCAACTTCCCCCAAGGGATTTCCGGGCAGATCTACACCAAAGGGCGCACCCGAGGAACCACTGAACCCCATCGAGTTGATGTTAGTGAGCGGAGCGACGTTCGTGGCTCGGGGTTATGTCGGAAACGTGAATCACCTTAAGGAACTGATCAAGCAGGCCGTACTCCACAAAGGCTTCGCGCTCGTCGACGTGCTTCAACCGTGCGTCACATTCTTCGACACGTACAAGTACTACAACAGCAGGGTGTACAATCTGCAGGATGAGAAGCACAACAAGAGCGATTGGGGCTCGGCCTTAACGAGGGCAAGAGAATGGAACTACGGCGGCGAGGATGTTGCCAGGGTTCCCATCGGCATTTTCTACGAAGCAGACCGTCCGACGTACGATGAAATCGTAGGAGGAGGGAAGAAACTGGGAACTACTCCCATTGCAGCTCTCCGCCCCGTCTTGGAGCAGGAACGGTAGTTCAAACCACAGAGATGCTCGCATGGCTCACTCACGACTTCGTGATCCTCGTCACGATCTGACCCTTCAGGAATTCTGCAAGGCCGTCATCGAGTTGTGCCGAACGTTTTCGTAAGCTGCTCGTCGTATTCCTGCAGCGGCGGCAAAGACTTCTTACGCCTGAAACCGGAACTCCACAGTGAGTAGGCGAACAGAGTCACTCCGTCTCCACCTGCCTTTTCGATGGCATCCACGTGCGCCTTCACATCGCCCGCTCCTATTAGGTAGCTCTGAGAGGTCATTATGCCCGCGTATACGGGGAAGCCTTTGCGTGAGATCGACTGTCTGTATCCAGAGACGAGGCTCTTCAACTTCTCGGGGGGTAGGTCATAGTCCATTGGGTTCACGAAATCCAAGAGGCCTGAATTGATCCATGAAACCCAGTCCTGTCCAACAGCCTCGACGCAATCCGGATAGGACGGAAATGTTGCCGCCGACAACTTCAGATTCGGGTTCAACCTCTTGAGCTTCGTTCTGATCCTCTTGACCAGTGTCGTGACGTTGTCCGCTCTCCACTTGACCCACTTCCCCTTTTCATTCGAAAGGATCCAGTTCGATCTCTGCTCTGTCGTTCTCATGTCCTCCGGTATGCGGACTTGTGCTTCTCTCTGGAACCTGTCCAAGCAGTTGTCACAGAAGCAGTAGTTGTACTCCCTGTCCAGCGTGATCTCTTTCACACGATCGCCTACGCCCTTGCTGTCAGTGACCTTGAAGAAGAACTTCGTGTCGTAGATGGTCGGGTCCCTCGCCCACTCTCCCATGAACCAGAAGGAATCGCCCTTCTTAACGATCCGAGCGAATTCCTTCGCCTCTGAGCAGTCGACCTTCAGCGTGTTTCTGAACCTCTGATACCTGATGTAGTCGAGGTGGACGCCGTCTATGGCGGGGTACTTCTTCACAAGTTCCTCCACTAGTTCCAAGATGAAATTCTGGGTGATTTCCTTGCCCACGTCCAGATAGCAGTTGCCTCCGCGATTGTATACTAGGGAGGGTGCCTCCAGGGATGAGTTTCCGTAGGAATCAACCGCAAAGTACTCAGGATGACTTGTCTGCAGGGGAGGCGATCCAACCTCAGAGTAGGCGACTCCCTTTTCATAGGGGAGCACAGGGCTGCCCCAACTCGCTATGACGATCCAAGGATGAACTTCCATGTTCGCCTCGTGGGCCTTCCTCAGTATCAGCCCTAGCGGATCCCAGCTCTCGTCCACCTTTGCTGTGGGCGCAAGCGAACTGTGATAGCTCATCGTTCCGGTCCCGTGGTTGACGCAGGGAAGCAAAAGGTCGACGCCTACCTTCGAGCACCATTGAATGAAGTCATCAATGTCTCTTTCGTCTCTGTAGTCGTTTATGATGTCTGACCAGACAGCTGCTCTCATCTTGTGTCTCCGCTACGGATGGATTGGTGGGGTTCTTTTCCTTTGCCCAGGTCCAGTGAGCCGTGTCGTCACAAGCGGGACTAGAGACGCCGACAGACCTGTTGCAGCCAGCGCCAGAAAGACCGGAAGTGGTCCGGTGACCATTTTCCCGACCGTGTAGTACAGGGTGACTGCGACTGCTAGGCCAGCGATCATGTTGACAGCCCGCTCCAGCAGTGTGGTTGGCTCCCTCGTTTCCTTGGTCTCCAGTATCATGTAGCCAATGAGCAGCCCAAACAGCGCGCCGGCAGCTCTGAACGGATCGTTACCCCCAAACCCAGTGAGGCTTCCTACTAGCGCGAAGCCGATCGGGAGGCAGAGCCAAGCGAACCTGGCTTGATCCCTCAGCAGCCTCGGTGCGAACTTGTGTTCGACAAGCCATCCCAATGCTAGGATCACAAGCCCGAAGAAAACCCCTCCGATCACGTCATACACCGAATGGACTCCAAGTGCGACTCTTGAGCACGAAACCAGAAACACGAGACCGGCCGCGGCCGCGTAGGCCACGTAGCTGCGGATGTTGCCAGCCAGATATCCGAACAGTACAGTGCTGCCCTGAGAGTGCCCGCTAGGGAAGCCGTATCCCTCAGCTTGGACCTTCCAGTTCGATTGAGGGGGCCTCGGAATCATGAAGAAGTCCTTCAGGATTGAATTCAGCCAGACAGAGGTCATGGCGTACGTAGCGATCTTGACCCCCATCTTTCTGTTGATGCCCAGATAGACTGCCACGAGAATTGCCAGATAGAACCATTCCCCCCCAAGCTGGGTTACGATGATCCACGCGAGGTCGATGATGTCCATCATGCGCGAGCGGCCTCAGGACAACTAATCTGCCTTTCCAGAAGGTCGCACGCTTAAATCCAAACATCTTCCGAAACTTCCGAGATGGAGAAGCGTCCGCTGGGCAAGACAGGTCAGAAGAGCACGATCCTTACGTTCGGTGGTGCAGTACTGTACCATGGTACAGAGGAGGCGGCGAAGAAAGCGATAGAGCTCGCGCTGGACCACGGCATCAACCATTTCGATATCGCGCCCTCATACGGCCGGGCTGAAGAGCTGGTCGGTCCGTTCATTCCCGAGATCAGAGATAGGATATTCTTGGCGTGCAAGACCCTCGAGCGCGACAGAGAAGGCGCGGAGAAGGAACTGCGGAAGTCTCTTCAGGTTCTCAGGACGGACCACTTCGATCTGTATCAAATCCATGGGATCAGCAAGATGGAAGACGTTGACAAGGCAATGGCAAAGGGCGGAGCCATCGAGGCGCTCATCGAGGCAAAGGAGACGGGCCTTGCCAAACACTTGGGCATAACGGGGCACAACATGGTCGCACTTGCGGAGGCGCTGAGAAGATTCGACTTCGAGACTGTGATGTTTCCACTGAACTTCGTCGCGCATGCGCACCCGGATCCAGAGAACGACTGGGGGCCGGTTCTGGCGCTCTGTAAGGACAGGGGGATCGGCGCGATAGCGATC
>CAZXBW010000041.1:0-5306 GCA_964639105.1 uncultured Nitrososphaerota archaeon
CTGTAGTGACAGAGGAGGGGTGATCTAGGCCAGTTGAGCAGAGACGACTCTGAGAACGAGAAGGATCAAGGCAAGAGCTACATGCACTTGAGGGTGGCCGAGGCGCTTTCAACAGACGTCGGGAGAGGTATAGCAAGGGTGGATCCAGCTGTCGTTGAGGACCTGAATCTCCAGACCGGAGATGCGATTGAGGTGGTCGGAAAGAAGAGGACGTTTGCTCTGATATGGCCAGCCCACCCGAGAGACACCGGAAGAGGCCTGATACGCATCGACGGCTACACAAGGGAGAACGCTGGCGTGAGCATCGATGACAGAGTCAAGGTTAGAAAGGTCACAGCGAAATATGCAGAGGTGGTGAAACTTGCACCAACAGAGCCACTCAAGATCATGGGAGGAGAAGAGTTCATAAAGAGTCAACTCATCGGACGGATAATATCGAAGAGAGACGTACTTCCGGTTAGGATAATGGGCAGGACGATAAACCTGATCGTCACTAGCTTCTCTCCGGGTGCCGATGCCGTCATAGTGAACGACTACACTCAGGTTTCAATCAGCGAGAAACCGCAACCACCACCTAGGGACATTGAGAGGATCACCTACGAGGACATAGGCGGGCTGGAATATGCCATCCAGAAAGTCAGGGAAATGATAGAACTGCCGCTGAGACACCCTGAGCTATTTGAGCGACTCGGCATAGAGGCGCCTCGTGGTGTTCTGCTGCACGGGCCTCCAGGGACCGGCAAAACGCTACTGGCGAAGGCGGTTGCCAGCGAGACAAGCGCGAACTTCGTCAGCATCAGTGGTCCCGAAATAATGAGCAAGTACTACGGTGAGAGTGAACAAAGGCTCAGGGAGATATTCAAAGATGCGCAGGAGAATGCCCCGAGCATAATCTTCATCGATGAAATAGACTCCATCGCTCCGAAGAGGGAAGAGGTCACAGGGGAAGTCGAGAAGCGGGTCGTTGCCCAACTGCTGTCTTTGATGGATGGGCTGAAATCCAGAGGAAAGGTCGTGGTCATTGGCGCAACTAACAGAGTGAATGCTATTGATCCTGCTCTCAGGAGACCAGGAAGGTTCGACAGGGAAATAGAGATCGGCGTTCCGGACAAGCGCGCGAGGCTAGAGATCCTGCAAATACACACTCGCGGGATGCCTTTGTCTGAAGATGTAGATCTGAAGTCTCTGTCTGATGTGACCCACGGATTCGTGGGAGCGGATCTCTCCGCTCTGTCAAAAGAGGCGGCGCTAAGATCACTCCGCAGGATACTCCCTCACATTGACCTAGAGGCGGATGAAGTTCCATCAGAAGTCCTCGCCAACCTCAAGGTCACGATGCAAGACTTCAGCGACGCCCTGAAGGAGATAGAGCCTTCTGCGATGAGAGAAGTCATGATAGAGACCCCCAACGTTCACTGGGAAGACATCGGAGGATTGGAGGAGGTCAAGAGGGAACTGAACATGAGCATCGAGTGGCCCCTGAAGTATCCCGAGCTTTTCGAACACCTAGGGATAACGCCTTCGAAGGGAATACTACTCTACGGGCCGCCTGGAACGGGGAAGACTCTTCTCGCAAAGGCGCTTGCAACTGAATCGGAGGCCAACTTCATCTCGATAAAGGGACCTGAACTCCTGTCCAAATGGGTGGGTGAGAGTGAGAAAGGAATCAGGGAGGTTTTCAGGAAGGCCAGACAGGCTGCGCCATGCATAGTATTCTTCGACGAGGTGGATGCGATCGCGCCCACAAGGAACGAGGGGGCCGGCGACGCCATGGTGACCGAACGTGTCATCAGCCAATTGCTCACTGAACTGGACGGCCTAGAAGAGCTCAAGAATGTGGTGGTCGTCGCGGCGACGAACAGGCCGGACATGCTGGACGCTGCTTTGCTGAGGGCTGGCAGGTTCGACAAACTGATTCGACTCTCTTGGCCCGATGCCGAAAGCAGAATGGCGATCTTCGAGGTTCACCTCAGGGGCAAGCCACTGGATGATGACGTGAACATCTCGGAACTCGTCAACGCGTCCGAAGGTTTCACTGGTGCCGACATTGCTTTCTGCGTCAATGAAGCAGCGCTGCTCGCGCTGAAGGAGGCGATTCACTCGATGGGAGAAGGAGAACAGCCGAGCAGTATTACTCCAAAGCTAAAGATATCCCGAAGGCATCTACTTGAGGCCATAAACAAGGCAAGGGTTCCGTCAAAAGAGGAGCGTGTCATTCACGAGCAGGTCATGGACCGGTTCTCGAGATCTGCAAGGACTGAGATCGGTGCGCTACAAAAGCTAGTCTCGTAAGCTTGGCCGAGATGACGCTCGAAGCACAAGCCTTTAGTGTCTCCGCTCCCATGAGAAAGCTGGCGTATCTAAGTTGAGACGGCTGGTTGCCCTAGTGGTCATCGCCCTGATGTCCGCACTCGCATTCATTGCGACTTCGCTCATCATAGTACCGCTACCGTGGACTGGAGGATACTTCAACCTCGGCGATGCTGCCGTCATATTGTCCGGTCTACTCTTCGGGCCTGCCTTGGGCGGTGCCGTTGGCGCAATCGGGCCAACCGTGGCGGATATCATTGCTGGTTACTACGTATTCGCACCCGCCACCTTGGTCGCAAAAGCACTCGAGGGGGCACTATCAGGTCTGATCGTGGGAAGACTAGCCAAGATGGATAGTAGGACGGCGAGGAGAGTATCGCTGATGACGACGGGACTGTATGGACTCGCCGGTGTCGGCATCCTCGTCTATCTGATGCTCACGAGCCAAACGTCAGAGACTCTCCTGATGTCCGGCACTTGGGCTGTTGTGTTCATCGCGTTCTCGTTCGTCATACTGATGACGACCTTGCGGGGACAATGGTCAGACACTACTGCTGCCATACTGGCCGGCGCCATAGGGGCGACTCTTATGGTAGGCACATACTTCCTGTACGAACAGTTCCTGATGGGCGTCCCTGCTATCTTGGAAGTCGTGCCAAACTGCCTCCAAGGCATGTTGGGTTCGGGAATAGCTGGAATGGTGTACGGCTACAAGGGGCTGAGAGACCGGATAGATTCCGTCAACCGATAGCCCGCCACAGTTCATCCGAGGGTGCGTCAGTGATGACGCGGCTCCTACCTTCACTGGTTATCACACGACCACTTGCTCGCTCAGTGAATCTACCTATGACCCTCAGACGCGCGGCTCCTAGCTTGCACTTCGTCAGAACCCCGTCAACCCCATGTGGCGAGCACGAGACGAGTATGGATCCAGACGAGATCAACTTGTATGGATCAAGCTCAAGCGCATCCACTATAGCTTTCGTCTCTCGTCTGACGGGGACTTCATCAAGATTCGCCCTGAATCCTAGATCGGCTGCGACCGACATCTCATAGAGCCCGCCCACGAGTCCTCCCTCAGTGGGATCGTGCATAGACTTGACGCAGGCGTATCTTCCGAGCTGTGTCGCCAACTTCGAAACGCTCGTCCTGACCACGAGTCTCTCAGCTCGTGCCAAGAGAGCGGTGGCAACTCCCTTCTCCATCAGTTCCTTCCTGTTCTCGGATGCGAGGATTGCTGTCCCTTCGATCGCAACCTCTCCTCCCATCAGTACGAAGTCTCCAGGCCTAGCATCTGAAGGAAACTTGGGTCTCCTTCTCGACGCTCCGATAGCCGTAGCGATTACTATCGGCTGGGGGATGTAGCTCACGTATTCAGTGTGTCCTCCAATGACTGCGACCCCCAAGTTTCTAGCTTGCTGATGAATGTCCGAGAACAATCCCTTGGCCTCTCGGGCCTCCATATCCATGGGCATCAACACCGCAATCGACAGCCAATCAGGCTCAATGCCAGACATCGCCACATCATTTGTTGCAACGTTAACGACTATCCTTCCGAGAAACTTCCGTGATCCAGTGACCGGGTCTGTCGATGATATCACCCACACGTTGTCACACTTCGTGGCCGCGAAATCCCGTCCTACACCTGGTCCCTGAACAGCGTCACGTCTGGGTGCTCCGAGCTTGTCGAACACGAACCGTCTCAAAAACTCAATGGGGACTTTGCCGGGGCTAGGTGTCTTCACATGTCTGTCGACCAGTCCAAAGATTATATTGCTTGCTGTCTCGATGCCTTCCGTCAATTGGACGATGCGGTGAGAGCATGGGATGGGTTGCCTTCTCTCACTGCAACGGAGCTGAAGCTTCTGGAAATTGTCGAGAGAACACTGTTGAGACGAAGGACGCCAACCATTCGGGCTCTGGAGAGGGGCTCCCAGATGACAGCCGACAGGCTAAGGAACATCTTCGCGAGACTATTCAGCAAGGGTCTTCTTCGCTATTCCAGCCCATCAAAACGCTCTCTGGCCCTGACGTTCTCGGGCTATGACGTGCTCGCTCTGAACGAGCTGAAGGACAAGCTTGGGCTGGTTCAGTTCAGTCCATCGGCGTCCAAGGGCAAGGAGTCTGACATCCACGTAGGGACAACTTCTTCGGGCGAAGATCTCGTGATGAAGTTCTACAGGTTCGGGAGAGTCAGTTTCAGATCCGTCATGTCCAAGAGAGAGATGTCCTTACATAGACTGCCTTGGGTGTTGATGTCGGCGAGAGCCGCTTCGCTGGAAGCAGATGCATACAGGCGCTTGGAGGAAACAGGCGTATTGGTCCCGCACTTGGTCGCGATCAACAGGCATGTGCTCGTGTTCAAGACAGTACCTGGGGTTCTACTGCAATACGTTCAACATGCCGACATTGAGCTGGCCAGGAAGGTGTTCGAACAACTGAGAAAAATGTACGAAGACGCGGGGATGGTGCACGTTGACATGAGTCCTTTCAATGTCTTGATCGGAGATGACGGTCTAGTCTATCTCATTGACTTCCCACAATGGGTGTTGAGTTCCCACAGGAACGCCCGAGAGTACTTGGATAGGGATATACGGAACATACTGGAGTTCTTCAAGAGAAGGCATGTGTACATTGACCCGCATGAATTGTTGGCTTGGGCCAATCTCACATCTGCTTCAGAATGACTTCCTTGCTCCACTTCACTCGATCAGGCGATTGTCGCGACTAGACCTCAGTCCCGGGAGCCAGCGAAACGTAGAGTATGTTGTTCCCCCTGATGATGACTCTTCCGAGATTGCTCACTTCCTTGCTTCTGTCGTGTTCAACAGCACCGGTTAGGATGAGGTTCATCTGCAGATCCATCTTGTCAAGTTGCCCAGTGTAACCAAGATCGTTCTTCAGCTTGACGAGGATCTGCTTGCCGACCATCCAGCGCAAGATCTGCAACGGCTTCCTGTTCTGGCTGTCCTTGGGTTTGGGTTCGCTCAAGCTGA
>CAZXBW010000042.1:0-5157 GCA_964639105.1 uncultured Nitrososphaerota archaeon
CTAGACTACCGGCCCATCATTGACAGTACGTAACATGCTCATTGAGACTACTTCTTCTTTGCCTTTGGCATCCTTCTCTTGAGCCTTAGGTTTTTGCTATGACATTTCCTGCACTTCGTGGCGTTTATGCTGTTCTTGGCGCCACATCTCCTGCAGATCTTGGCATTCAATCTTCTGGCCTGAGCCAACTGGATGAGCGACGGATCAGTTACTGGCATGTTTCTGTGCCGAGTCAAAGGATAGAGACTTAAAAATATTGGGCATCCTAGGCGTTCTGCGTGTCCGATTGAGAACCCCTTTTCATGAATTCTGTCTCAGGAGTGGTGTCTTGTGTCGCTCCTGTCAAGAGAAGCTGGACAAAGGGGAGTTCTCGGAGTTCGACCTTGAGATCAGTAAGATCATGATGTCATCCGAAGATAGCGAGGGGGTAGAGTTTCTCAGGTCATATGCCTCCAGAGGCATATTGCTGATAAAGCTGCAGAAGGGCGGCATGGCACAATTATCGACGCAGCTCAACGACCTACAGGACAGGATCCACCATGCGACCAAGAGGAAGGCCGTGTTCTTCGAGGAGAGGGAACCCCTTCGGTCTGTGTCTGAGAGACTCCTCTATCCCGCGAGAATACTGTCATCCAGAACATCTTGGTTGCCGGGCGGGGCGAACCTGACGGTCATGAGGATCGATAGAAAGTCCGACGTAGATCTGAGGGAAGCGGCTGAGTTGTTGTCCGGCCTCTATGGGGTTGAACTTAATATAACGAGCAACTCGGCCACTCAGGGCACATGAAGTACAAGTCCATTGACATCGGGCAGGTGGGACCCGAGGCTGCAGGGAAAAAGGAACGGCTCGCCGGTTGGGTCGACGAGGTAAGGGATCTGGGTAAGATAAAGTTCCTGCTCATGAGAGACCGCACCGGAAGTGTTCAGGTAACTTGGAAGAAGGGAGCGTGCGATGAATCCGCAGGAGAAGTCATCGGAACCCTCCATCAAAATGACGTAGTATCGGTCACCGGCACGATTGAACGAAGCACAGTCAGCAAGAGAGGGGTTGAGGTCCTCCCCGAACAGATACGCGTCCTGAACAGAGCCAAACATCCATTACCGATGGACATCTCTGAGGACATCAGCACTGGCCTTGATGTGCGCCTCGATTACAGGCCATTGGACCTCATGAGACCATCGAAGAGACGGACGTTCGAGGTCTTCTCGGAGACCGTTTCTGTGGTAAAGAAGTTCTTCCACTCCAGAGACTTTGCTGAGGTTGTGACCCCGAGGATAATATCTGCTGCCACTGAAGGGGGAGCCAATCTCTTCAATGTCCGCTACTTTGACAGAACTGTGAATCTCGCACAGAGCCCTCAACTGTATAAGGAACAACTGGTCATGGGACTTGAGAAGGTGTTCGAACTGGGAACCTACTTCAGAGCCGAACCATTCGACTCTACGAGGCATCTGAACGAGTTTGTTTCGCTCGACATCGAGGTAGCCTTTGCAGACTGTGCGGATGTGATGGACATCCTCCAAGACATGATCTTGACAGTATCCTCTGAGGTCGGCCGGAACAGCCAATTAGCGGATTCACTGGCGCCGGAATTCAGAGAGATCTCTGGGCCCATCCCCGTGTACAGATATGAAGAGGTGGTGAACGTCCTGAAGGAGCATGGGATGAAGGTGGAGTTCGGGGCGGATCTTTCTAGTGAGGACCTGAAGAGGATCCAGCAGTTCTCTGAGGGGGCCTATTTCGTAACGGACTGGCCGATAAGCACGAAGCCCTTCTACATCAAGCAACGAGAGGAAAGTGATGTGACAGATTCTTTTGATTTCATGTGGGGTCCGCTCGAGGTGTGCTCTGGTGGTTCAAGAGAAGAGGACCGTAGTAAGATCGAGAAGAAGCTTGTAGCATCTGGAATGAACCCAACGACCTTCGAAGAGCATTTGAAGTTCTTCTCATGCGGGATGCCGCCTCATGCTGGCTGGGGTCTGGGATTCAACAGACTTCTCATGGCGATGATGGGACTTAACAATATCAGAGAAACTGTCCTTTACCCGAGGGACAGGTTCAGGATTACTCCTTAGTGTATCCTAGGTCTCTTCAGCGTCTGAGACCCCGTTCTCGCCTATCTTGAACATGGCCTCGCCTTCCGGCCTGTCCACGCTTACGACAAGACGAGCAACCCTATTCCCGTGCCCCCCCGCTGCTTTTCTGATGAATATCCTGGTATGACTCCTGTGCCCGAGTATGTGGCCTCCTACGGGGTAAGCTCCGAGACCAAAGAATTCATCTGGTCTTGCCATGACTTGGTTGGTTACGACGGCCGACAGATTGAAGGCCATGCAAAGCCGCTCCAACTTGTGAAGATGGCTGTTGAGCTTCTGTTGCCTAGTGACCAGCGTGTCTCTTCCGAGATATTCGCTTCTGAAGTGAGAGATCAACGAATCTATGATCAAGAGCTTGACGCCGTTAGCTTTGATAACCTCATCTGCTTTATCCAGTATGAGTATCTGATGATCTGAGTTGTAAGCTTCGGCTACGACCACCCTCTTGAGCACCGATTCTGGATCCAGACCCAAGTGTGTGGCCATGGTAGTTATCCTCTCTGGCCGAAAAGAGTTCTCCGTATCGATGTAGAGGCAGGAACCATCGAGTCCACCTTTTTCCAGCGGTAGCTGTACGTTGACGCTGAGTTGGTGGCATATCTGTGACTTCCCCGTGCCATATTCTCCGTAGAATTCGGTGATCGTCATGGTCTCTAATCCTCCACCTAGTAGGTCATCGAGACTCTTGCTGGAGGTCGTTATCCTTCGGACCATCTTTCTTCTTTCCAGCATCTCCAGACCAGACAGGAACTCGACATCCACTCCCTGCCTTGCTTGAGAGATGATCCTAGTCGCTACCTTGTCTGACATCCCGGACTTCATCAATTCATGAACCGAAGCAGTGGCCAAAGACTCAATTGTGGAATACCCAATCTCTTTGAGCTTGGCAAGGGTCGCTGGTCCTATTCCAGGGATATCCTCAAGGTCAGTGTACTCAAGCTTGCCCTTTGGGGCAGTCGACTCCTTCTCTGGTTCTTCCTCCTCTGGTTCTTCCTCCTCAGGTTCCTCCGGGGCGGTCTTCTTACTTGGCATGATGCGATGCAGTCGAGCGCGGGCAAGAATATAAAGTGTAGGTGACGCAATTTCCCGATTGGATCCGCGCGACGACGTCAGAAGAGCTTTTGACCTGCTGGCTGAGGATTACGCAAGACTGAGGAGTTCTGGATTCGAGGAGACCGCCAAGCTTGTGCTGGGAAGGAAATTCGCGGCTATATGTGATGCCGGATCTGGTCCCGCCACATACGGCCGTCTTTTTGCAGGTGCATGTCATATGGTCGTGGAATTGGATCTCTCCGAGAAGATGGTGCGCGTGGGGAGACGGAAACTCATCAATGAAGGAATTGACTGGAAGGCTCACAGTATTGTCTGCGATGTGACTTCCTTGCCCTTGAGAAACGACCTCTTCGACCTAACGGCCTCTATCGCCGTCTTGCATCACCTTACGTTGGAATTGGCCAGACGCTGTCTTCTAGAATTTCTCAGAATCACGGCACCACGTAGGATGATTCTCCTTTCAGCATGGCTGCCTGAAGCAATGGATCAAGCTCATGTTGAGCAGGTCCAGGGGGAGATGTCCCTAATATGGTGGAAAACTCAACGCGGAGCTGTGGCGCGCTACTATCGGAAGTGGCAACCCAGCGAACTCAGAGATTTGTGCGAATCATGCGGCTACCAGTACTCGAACACGTACGTATCCGGAAAGAACACATTCATCGTAGCCGTGAAACTGTGAGCCGATCGCATGTAATTGGTTGTCCGCGTTGGAGAGCTTGATGCCATGCGGGACGATGCATTCCAAATCGGTTCCAAGCTCACTGTCCTCGCACCTAGGAGACGAAAAAGGTATATGTAATGGCGACCGACCTGTGCACCAGCGGCGTTGGTCTAGCCTGGTTAGGACTCCAGCCTTCCAAGGCGGACGAGGAAAGCTGGCAATCGCGGGTTCGAATCCCGCACATGGCCGAACGGCCAGCGGAAGCCGCACCAACGCCGTCTCTAGGTATTCAACAATGAGGAAGCCATCGAAGCACGCCGCAAGGGAGAGGATAGACCGACTTGTCAATGTTGCTCTCGAGATGTCCTCACAGGATGTAGAAAGGAGCGAGGCCGCGTTAACAACGGCACTCAAGATACTCAGGAGATACAACGTAAGGGACGTGTCTCTATTCAAGAGGTATTTCTACTGTCATGGGTGCAAACGCGTCATCGTCCCAGGAAGAACGGCCACTGTTAGAGTCAGCCGGGGCAAGGTGAAGTCGCTCTCAGTAACTTGCTTGAAGTGTGGATACGCGTACAGAATACCTTTAATTAAGAAAGACAATGGCAAGAAAGACAACGCCCGATGCAGGACGACATAGTGAAGTCGTTTCTGATGCTCTTTGTAGTAATGGACTCACTGGGCAACATACCGATTTTCAATTCCCTGCTTGAGCGTTTTGATCCCAAGTCCAGAAAAGAGATCATAGGGAAGTCCGTTCTGGTCGCCACCTTCATACTCATCTTGTTCTCCGTGGCCGGAATGGGGATATTCTCCTACTTCGGCATAAGGATGAGCGACCTCAGAATCGCGTCGGGTCTGGTGCTATTCGTGTTGGCGTTGAGGGAGTTCTTCGAGACGAAGGAAGAACACGAGATGAGCGTCGAGCGTATCACTGTTTTCCCACTGGCCACACCGCTCCTAGCTGGTCCTGGGAGCATATCAACCATCATCGTGATAACTGAGTCACTGGGGGGACCATTTCCTGCGCTGATTGTCATTCTGGCGAATGCCTTGGTGTCCTATGTGATCCTTTCGAACTATCAGGTGATCCTGTCAAGGCTGGGCAAGCCCGTGGCTATTATGACAGCGAAAATATCAAATCTCATCGTGGCTGCGCTAGCAGTGAGCTTGGTGAGGCAGGGAATAGAGGAGTTTCTCGCTCTTAGTTAGATAATAAAGATATAAGGAGGGCAGATTTCACTCTACTGGAATCGATTGGGGGCTACCGGGACTAACGTATGCGAAGTCTGCGGAGAACATCTTGGTCCGAATTACAAGTTTTGCCCGAGATGTGGCACTCC
>CAZXBW010000043.1:0-4986 GCA_964639105.1 uncultured Nitrososphaerota archaeon
GATTGGGACAGACCGTACGGAATTCCAATTTTCACTTCTCAAACCTAATATTCTCAATTCTTGTCTTGCTTCTGGATAGCCACCACTTGACTTGAGCACCTCCTGCACCTGACACTGACTCCATCGCGATATGGCCTGCTGTCCAGTCGGGAATAGACGTGCTGCTGGCGCGTTGGTTGTTGACAGGACGCATTAGGAACGGTATCTTGACGTGGTAAACACTCTTAGACAGATACCCTGAGGATTTCCATGATAACAACATCATGATGGAGTTTGTCAGAAAGGCACTGAGAGATGCCCACTCAATCCTCAGCGACCCTTTTGGCTTCTTTAAGTCCATGGGCGAGACCAGAGAGAAGGGACCACGCAAAGTCCGATATGTCGTGACTTGGTCCTCTTGTTTTCGCTAGGGCCCCCCTACTTCTGCCCCTGTGGAAACCGCTGATAGACTGGGCCTTCGCGACAGCTATGGTGAAGATCCCAGACCTTCATTTCGCCAATGAAGTCTATCTGAGCATGTCACTATACCTCTATCCTCTCATCTATTCGTATTTCGGAGACAACATCCGGACGTGTTTAGTCTGCTCTCCGCTTCTCATGTTGGATCTTCTGCTGACTCTCCTCGTTGGTGCAGCCATCTTCCACCTGGTCTTCAAGTACTTCCTAGGCGGAAACGGGAACTACACGGACGCCGTCGCAATCTTCGCCTTCGGAGACCTCCCCTCTCTCCTTTTCGGTTTCTTACCCTACTCGGCCGCGATAGGCCTTGCTTGGACGTCGCTTCTGCAAATAGCCGTGGGGTTCCACTACATGTACAAAGTCCCATGGAAAAGGGCATTCATACCCTATTTGCTGTGGACGATTTTCATTTTCGTATCTTGGGGAACTAGGGGAACGGTCAGCTCTGCGGGCTTGATAGCTATGACTCCCAAGGGACCGTATTGATCGTGACCGGGTCTCGATTCGTGCGTGGGGGGACTAACCTTTATCCTTCGGACACCCTGTCTGTCATATGGAGAGTGCTCCGAATAGAGCCCTTGTGGTCGTAGCTCATCCTGACGATGAGATAATCGGGACGGGAGGAACGATCAGCAAGCTACACTCTGAGGGCGAGACTGTGAAGGTCATCGTATTTCACCTGGGAGGGAAAAGTGTCAGAGGAACGATCGACGAAACGCAAGGGCAAGATGTGAGACGCAAGGAACTGGACGAGGTCTCGAAGTACTTGGGATTCGCACACGAGACCTGGGACATTCAAGACGTGACAGACAGACGAGAGGTCGTGAGGAAACTGGTCAAGGAAATAAGAGAATTCAAGCCCGACATCCTGTTCACGCATGCTCCTCAGGACAGACACCACCTCCACGCGTCGGTCTCATCAACAACGACCGAAGCCGCTTGGCACGCGTCACAACTGTACTACTTGGACCTAGGGAATCCGTGGAGAATCTCCTCCGTGTATTACTTCGAAGTGTGGGATCTCTTCACGTCACCCTCTTTCCTCGTGGACACAACTGAATTCATGGAGAGGAAGAAGAAAGCCATGTCGCTATATGCTTCACAGCTGTTGGCATTCCCCAAGATCATGGAGTACATCGAGGCATTGGCAATAGTCAGAGGAGCCGAGGCCGGATCCAAGTACGCAGAAGCCTTTCAAAGGGCGCCAGTACTGCCCGAGTTGAGATAGCGGCCCGGCTGCCAGCAGATCCCGATCGCTACACTCTTCGCGCTGCCCAAAGGGCCGCGTTAGTTAGAATCCTCCGGACGCTCGGGTTCATCATGATCGGATAGGTCTCGTGTCCTGGTCTGAAGTAGAATACCCTGCCTTTGCCGACCTCCCAGGTTAGACCGGATCTGAACCTCGTTCCGTCGTGGAAGACAGACGTGAAGACAACATCCTTGGGCGTGGGGACATCGAAGGGTTCGGCATAGGTTTCGGTGTGTTCAATGATGAAGTCACGAATCCCCTTTGTGATCGGGTGACCAGGAGCCTCCACGTGAACTCGCTCAGGCAGACCATCCTCGTCCCAACTCCCCAGAGTGCACTTGGTTCCCATCATCGCAATGAAGGGCTTTGACATGTGCGACGAGTGAATCGGAACGAACCCCATCCCTCCATCTCTAACGCGGGTCACCACCCTCTGAACGGCATCATCTCCAACTTCGTTGTGCTTTGCGTGCCCCCACCAGAACAGCACATCAGTTGCGTCGAGAGCTTCTTGACTGAGGCCATATGCGACATCAGAAAGCTGTGAGGTCTTGGCGTCAATGCTCGGGTGAAGACTTAGGAACGAAGCGATCTCTCCGTTGATTCCCGTTGGATAGACCTCTTTGGGCTCAGTGAACTCAGACCATACAAGAACCCGGATCTTCGCAGCAGTTGCCATCACAGGAGACGCTCATTCTGACCTTTTTAGTCTTGACTCATGCCACCGAACGAACGCGGAGACGGCAGCAGGCGAAGCGAACTGACGCAACTGGACAGCTATCGAATCTAGTTCCATGTATCTTAAATTCACAGACGCAAAGCATATGCCATGGGCCAACAGAGATCCGTGAAGATCCCCCGCGAGGCTTGGTATGTGGCCTTCATGTTCTTCCTGTTCATGATGCTGCACAACGCGGACAAGTTCTTGATATCGCCCTTGTTGGGCATGATCCAGGCTGAATTCAACCTGTCGTACACCCAGCTAGGTGCAATCCAGACGGGATCCGTGATCGTAGCGGTGATATTCATGCCCATCTGGGGATACGTGTTCGATAGGTTCGCGAGGCCTCCGTTGGTCGCGCTTGCGAGCGCCATATGGGGGGTGACGACGATTCTGTCAACCTTCTCAAGAGATTTCACGCAGCTCATGATCACGCGTGCGCTGACAGGGATAGACAATGAGTCCTACAGTGGAGTATACTCCTTCCTGAGCGATTGCTTCCCTCCTGAAATGAGGGCGACCGCAGTGGGATTCGTCAACACCTCAACTGCGGTCGGGACGCTACTAGGTGTTATTGTGGGTACCTTCGCGGGAGCGGCTCTTGGCTGGAGAAACTCGTTCATTATCACGGCAGTGCCGGGGCTGATCTTGGCCGTCGTCATCTTCCTGACGATCAAAGACAAACCCAGAGGTGTCACCGAGCCTGAGCTGGCTGAGGTGAAGGACAAGCTGAAGGCAACCTTCTCCCTTGAATCGGTCAAGAAACTCTTTGAGAGAAAGTCAGTCATACTGCTGTTCACGCAGGGATTTTTCGGAGTGTTCCCGTGGCAGATACTCTCCTACTGGCTTATGCTGTACATGGCACAGATCAGGGGCTTCACTGCTGACGAGCAACTGATCGTGATGCTCGTGGCGCTGCTGGCAATGGTGGGCGGGAACATCGCTTCGGGCATGGGAGGGGACTGGGCCTTCAAGAGGTCTCTCAGGGGCAGGATGATCTTCTCCGCAGTCGCGGTCGCAGTTGGTCTGGTCTTATTTGATGCCGCAGTCGTGCTCAGGGGCGGTCTGACCCTCTTTCTGGTGATGGGCGGACTGACTGGTTTCTTCATCCCGATGGCTGGTCCGAACGTCTCTGCTTCCATCCAAGACGTCGCTCTTCCAGAAGTCAGGAGCACTGCCCTGTCGTTGCAGGTCTTCTTTGAGAACATCGGCTCGGCGTCTGCTCCGCTCCTGACTGGCTACCTAGCAGACATGTTCGGACTTGAATCAGCCATACTGATCATTGTCACGATCACCTGGGCGCTGTGTGCCGCGCTGCTGTGGTTGACTTCCTATGTCATCCCCAAAGACATAGCTTGGGAGAGACACGAACTCAGTGAAAGAGCCAAAGAGCTCTCGGCGAAGTGACGCGGACAAGCAGCTGACAAGACTATTCTTGTGAGAGCGTATTTTCAATCTCCATGCACCCAGGCAGCCAAAGATGATTGACCGCCCGAGCCAGCTGCACTGAGCCTTTTGATGACTGCCTGGACTCTGTCCTGCGAAAACCCTCTATCATGACAGAGGAATTCTAGGAGACCTCTCTCATCCGGCCTTCCGAAAGTCAGCCTGTACTCGTCAGTGACCTCTGGTGTCAGGAAAATCTTCCTCACTTGTGCCAAGTCCGAAGGAACCTTGTCCAGGATATGCTTGGGCATGGCCTCGATAGATCCATATTCTCTCATCAGCCCGAGCGCCTTCTTCGGTCCGATTCCACGGATTCCTTCATTGAAGTCAGTCCCCACGAGTACTGCAAGGTCAACGAGAGAACTCCTCGACAAGTTGAGATCCTCAAGGACCGATTTCAGCTCTATCAACTCCGGCAGCAACCGCCTTGATCTTCTCTTGCTCGGCAGATACTCTTTCCCAGTGATTGTGATGTAACGAACCAGCCTGGGAGCACCGAACAGCAGTGAGTCATAATCTTGGCTATTCACCCCCCACACGTCTCCCTTGGAGGCCATGTGAGATGCCTGAGCCTCTGCATCAGAAGGGGCTTGGACGAGAGGTAGTCCCATCAAGGCCAACAACGTCTTGGCGTCCTCAACCATCAGGTGGTCGAGTCTGCTTGAGATGACGGCCTTGGAGAAAGCCCTGGCGTAGTCTCCAGCTCTCTTCGCATCCTGCCATTGCGTAAGCGCCTCCTCGCGTACCTGCCTTCTTCTGTTCAGCTCTGCACTTTTCAGGGAGAGAGGCTTGCCGTCGAACACGAACGCCAACCTCATTCCATATTCTGTGATCAGTCTCGTCGTCCTGAACAGCAGCCCTATCAGGTGAGAGGTCACTCTCCCCTGTGAGTCAGTCAGCAAGCTGCCGTCTGGCTTCCGAATCAGCGCCAAGAACTGATAGAGAGCACGTTGTACGTGTCGACTGCAAATGACCTTCCTGAGAGGTCCCTAAGCCGCACTACCTTCCTCTTGATCACAGGAGTAAGGGGGACTCCCAACCTGTGCGATATGGTATACTTCCAGATTTAAGCGAACTTCTCCGCCCAGTGACAGGCGACAGAGTGAGTTCC
>CAZXBW010000044.1:0-4815 GCA_964639105.1 uncultured Nitrososphaerota archaeon
GTATGATCTGGACGGAGTCGAGAAATTGAGGAGCATACATCTTGGGTTGAGACGATTCCTGGTTGACGTGTTGAGAAGGAATGCTTCAGGAGACGCACGGCCTCAGACGTTATGCAAGCGCGAACGATAGCAATTGGCACCTTGATCCTCACGCTTGGGCCGCGACCTATTGCGTCTGCTCACCGTCCACTATCGCGCTAATTTCTGCCATCAACTTGCACGTATTGCATACGTCCCCAGACGAGGGCTCGCCGCAAACCCCACACTCATTGATTTCGGTCCCTACGGTGGCCTCTCGCATCAATGCGTTCCTCAACTTCTCGCTGCTCTCCAGTATCTGGTACCTAATGCCGGGGTGGCAGTGTTCGAGTCCGTCCACGGCTCTTTTCACGTTTCTCCTGATCACCTCTCTCCTGTAGGGACATTCCGGAGCAAATTCCATTTTCGGAAGAACCATTCTGGCATAGAGCGCCACTTCCTCTTCAGGAGATTTCCTCAAGGGCTTGATCCTCCGCACGAACTTGTCACTGCTGACGATCCCGTCGCCTCTCATCATTCGCACAATGTTGCCGGTCATGAAGTTCATCAACGCTGTCTCGACCTCGTCGTCCAAGTTATGACCTGTGGCCAGCTTATTGGCACCCAGTTCTCTTGCCTTTCTGTTCAAGATCTGTCTCCTGAACACTCCGCAGTTGCAGACTCCCGGCCTAATAGATGCTAGTTCATCCACCGTGTAGCCGATCTCCTCCTTGAACGAGTATGTATGATGCTCTATTCCCCTTTCCTTTGTCATTGTATCTGCGTTTCTGAGGTTCTTGTCGTCAACACCCTTTATGCCCTGATCGATTGAGATGGCGACGAGATCGATGCTGTCGCCGTGCATCTTGTTGAATTTGTCCAGCAGATGAAGCACCGTTACCGAGTCCTTGCCGCCCGACACGGCGACAGCTATCCTGTCGCCAGTCTGAATCTGTCCGTACTCTCCGATCGTTCTCTTGACCCTTCTTTCGAAATAGGATACGAAGCACTTCTTGCAGAGAGAGAGTCCGTTGTACCTCAACTCGACCTCGCTGGTCTTCCTGCATCTGCTGCAGACCTTCGGTTCAGTCGTCAATATGGCTCCATCTGTTCATAAGCCATGTTAAGCCTTTGGGCCAGTGGATTGCATGACGTCAAGCACAGTCTTGTTGTATCGACCCTACCGGACAGTGGGGAAAGCCGCGATTCGGAGTCGAGCACATCCCATCGGGATCAGCGTGATCTCTTCTACGGGTTCTCCTGATTGAGCGGGGCTTTCGGGAAGCAGACCGACGAGGCCATTCTCCTCTTGCTTCCACTGAACTAGACGCTTCGCCGTCGCCATCAGTTGCACAGGTGCTGCATCGGGGCTGAAAGTCTCCTCAGTCTCGGGCATGCCCTTCTTGATGACAGAGAATGTCTTCCTTGGATCTTCAGAATCCACAAGAAGCCCGTAGTTCCAAGGACCTACTGGATAGACTTCATAGGAAGGCCATCCGTCAGGGCCACCAGACTTGATCCACTTCTCCCCGATCTTCAGGGAGAAAGTCAACGGACCCCTCTTGACGGATACCGAGTTCTTGTTCTTTGACCAGACAGTCACGCGTATACTCATGGGCAACACGAGCTGCATCTTGTCTCCATCGCTCCACTCTCTCTCAATGATCACGTACTTCGGTGGCTCCAGCTTGAGTGCCTCGGCTCTGTTGTTGATTGAAAGGTGTGGATCGTCGCACCACTCAGGTATCCTCAGGAGCAGTGGGAAGGCCAGTCGTTTCGGCGTCAGCACAGTGAA
This sequence comes from uncultured Nitrososphaerota archaeon, assembly GCA_964639105.1. Taxonomy (GTDB): domain Archaea; phylum Thermoproteota; class EX4484-205; order EX4484-205; family JAAOZO01; genus JBGOYZ01. The sequence goes on from CAZXBW010000044.1 coordinate 1,814, forward strand.
GTTCACAGTTTCATCAAAGGGGTACTCCGTCTCTTCAGTGACCCTGACAGGAGTGCCATCGGCGACTCGTGCCTGAACCTCTGACGGAGCGTACAGGACGGCAGCCAGGCCATTGGACTGCGTAGCCATCCAGAGATGCTCCGCGTAGTATGGCCAGCCCATGCCTACGTTGTGCATGCAGCAACGATACAGCCTCGGATCGTTCGAGAGCATCGTTTCATATGACAGTTGCGTTCCAGAATTCTGCAGCAGTGGAGATTTGTCTCCTCTGTCCAACTGTATCATGTTCGGGGCCGTCAGATAGTGCAACGCTCTCAGGTCAGGTGTCATCGATGCGGGAAAGGAATTGAGAGTAATGTCCTCGCATCTGTCTGCGTAGATTGGATTCCCGGTTATCGACAATAACATTTCGTTGCTTCGCATGAATTCCACGATTGAGCAGGTCTCAGCACCCTGACGCGGGTCTATGAAACCCGGCCGCGCATTCTCATCTGCACCGAACATTCCACCTGGAACTTGTCCATAGATCCCCATCACCTCCTCGAAATCCCTTTCAGTTGCTCTGAGGTGGGCTGGGTCATGAGACTGCTGATAGAACTGCGCTGGTTCCCTGAAGCTCTCGCATATGTTCACTCCGTGCCAAGTTGGTATGCCATTGGCCCAATCAGCCGTGCGTTCATGAATGGTAGCAGCTAGCTCGAGCAGCCACTTGTCTCCAGTGTGATTGTACAGCCAGTATATGCTCTGAAGGTTGTCCCCTCCCCTCACTTTCTGCCAGCTCCCTGGCAGGAGGCTCTCTTTGTCCAGATTGTGTTGCCACTGGAAGTACTTCTTCACAAATGGGATCACACGATGATCTCCGGTCGCCTCATGGAATGACTTCAGGACATCCAACATGAGCATGTTCGGCCAAAGGTCATCGTTCTCCTTGTTGACGCGGGGACCGAAATACCCGTCCCGTTCTTGGCTGGACAGGACAGCCTCTATCCACATCCTTGCTTCTGCGATTATTCGCCGGTCGTTGAGCACATACCCCAGATCCCCGAAACCTCTGAGCCAGTACGGAACTTCTTCCCACCCGAAGTTGCCTTGTCCGTCTGAACTCGTCCACGCGTTTCCCTTGAATTGGCACCACTGGCTGGTCTCTGGGAGACGCCCGATCATTCCATCTGCCATCAGCAGCAGTTGTCGCCTCAACCATCCCTTGGGACGGACGCTTCCGACCGGAAGCTTCACCAAGGGGTTAGCCAGCAATGGCTCGCGATTGGAAACGTAGAATGAGTTGTGGCCTGCGATGGGAGGCATCGAGGCTATCTTGGACATCTGATGCTCTCTAATCTCGTTGCCATTATAACGCTTGAGAGCGGACCGACGCATTTGATTGCGTCAGGAAAAACTTAAGACAAAACGAGAGTTCGTTCGCGCTCAGATACGCATGCAAGTGAAGCTTGGGCTTCAGAGTTATTCGCTCAAGAAGATGCCCTATGAAAAAGCTGTCGAGGAGATCGCGGGTTTGGGGCTGAGCTATGTGGAGGCTTTCTCGGGTCACCTCCCACCGAAACAGGAAAGTGTTCCCAGATCCGAAGCTCTGTACGAGAAATACAACGTGAAACTCCTCAGTCACGGCGTGAACGCGATGCACAGCAACAGGGAAGAACTGACGGGCCTCTTTGATTTTGCGAAAGCCGCTGGAGTGCAGGTCCTGACCGCAGACCCAGATCCGAAGTGCCTTGACCTGCTAGAGGAACTTGTTGACAGCTACGGCATCGCGGTCGCGATCCACAACCATGGCCCCACCCATAGGTATGGCACGATTGACAGCATCGCCGATGCAGTTCAAGGGCGCAACGAACTGATGGGAATGTGTCTCGACACAGGCCACTTGGCGAATTCTGGCGAGGACATAACCGAGGCTGCGAGGAGACTCGGAAGCAGGATCCACGGGCTGCATTTGAGGGATGTTGACCGTGGCAACAAGGAGGTAGTATTGGGAACGGGAAAACTGGACTTCAGCAGCATGTTGCTGCAGATCGAGGAGAGCGGAGTCCTCGGGCGAATCCCTGTGATCCTGGAGATCGAATTAGACCCAGACAACCCGATCCCTGGAATACGGAAGTCCCTTACAAACGTGCGAAGCCTATTCGGCCATATTCGTGAGTAGTTCCAGTGCACGAAGTGTCTGGTTGACTGTTACTCAACTCGCTTGGCCTGCGATTCATCGAAGGCTTAAGTCCGTATGCGAGTGCGAGCCCAAGAAGGCATGCCAGAAACCGATTGGTTCGAGAAACCCGTTAGAATGATGCGGTGGGATCTTCTGGGTGAGTACACCAAGATCAAACAATTCGACCTCGACTCATGGGCCAAGGAGAAGAAGGAGAAATGGCACATCAACTGCGATTGGATAGTGGGCACTCCAGGCAGCGCTCCAGGCGCTGGCTACCTGACCACCTTCGCCGCCGAGGGGTTTGAGAGATATTCTGGGTTCGAGGACTTCGATTCGATTCGCGAGTATCTGCCCTATGCCCACAAGTACGGCATCAAGGTAGTAGTCTACCTCAACATGCACTGGTACTCCTACGAGTTCGCGTCCAAATACCCAGGCTGGGAACAGCTGACTTCCACCGGCGAGCCCTATGGCCGCGTCCATCCTCTCTACGGAAACGGTACGACGCTGTGCGTGAATTCGCCGTGGCGAGACTGGGCCTTCAGACTCGTGCAGGAGACTGCGAAGACAGGAGTCGACGGAATATTCCTGGACGGACCGGTTGTCTACCCGGACTGCTGCTATTGCGTCCATTGTCAAGACGAGTTCAGAGACGAGCACGGCAATGAGATCCCACGAGAAGACTGGAAGAACGACCTGTGGAAGAGATTCCTGTTGTTCAGGGAGGACTCAATGGCTCGGTTCTTGAGGGACGCAAGAGAGAATCTCAAGGAAGTGAGCCCGGATGGAGTCATCTTCTTGAATGCAGGGGGCTATCGCGCCTCAGGTTGGAGAGTCG
>CAZXBW010000045.1:0-4495 GCA_964639105.1 uncultured Nitrososphaerota archaeon
CAACGTTAATTAGAGCCAGAATCTCAGGTCAGTGCGATGTCTCAGGTCAGGACCTACAGGGGCATGACCCTGGAGCAGCTGAACTCGAAGTCGATTGACGAGGTCATAGAGCTGCTTCCATCGAGGGCGAAGAGGTCCATGAAAAGGGGATTGCACCCGGAGACAAGGAAGCTCCTCGCGAGAGTGAGGCAGGCAAGGGCAGCGGTCGAGGCCGGGAAGGAGCAGCCTCCCATCAGGACGCACAGGAGGGACATGCCAGTCCTCCCCGAGATGGTCGGCCTCAAGATACTGGTCCACAACGGCGGCAAGGAGTACGCGACGGTTGACGTCACCATCGAGATGATTGGCCACTTCTTGGGCGAGTACTCCATGACCAACAAGAAGGTTAGTCACGGCAAGCCAGGGGTCGGAGCGAGCAGGAGCTCGATGTACGTCCCGCTCCGGTAGTCAGTTTCTGGGGGAATTAGGTCAAAAGGACTCCAATTCTCTGGATTCATCACTCAGTGTCCAATTTCTCGCGGCGTAGCTTATGCACAAGTTGGCGGAGGCTCCCAGTGCTCGTGTGAAGTTCCATGGCAATCTGTGAAGTTGGAATCTTGAGATAGTTGCTCATCAGATATTGCTTCTCTCGCTCTGTGAAGGGAGCCTCGCGATGACGCACATACTTACGATGTCGGCTCAAGCCTAGCCTATGTGCAATCACTTGTGCCTCCTTGAAGGTCACTCCAGCCTCGGCTGCTACGAGTCTTGCCGATTTCTTGCCATAACCCTCAACGAACAGTTTGACTACACGCGGGTCTAGACGATGAGAGATGTCCTGATCGATCTTGTATCGCATTGTTGGGTGAATATGGGGTCTTACGATCTCAATGAATCTATCAGTGGCTTTTCCTGAGAGGGCAAGTCTCGGATATCTCATCCTCTTCATCTTCACTCTCACTGGTGCTCCAAGAAGTGAACTGAGTCTAGCCGCCATCGTCTTGTTCTCTTCCACAGTGAAGTCACAGCTGCTGAGAATGACCTGATTGGAAAACACGTTGTATTCGCCATCATCCATGTGAAAGACCGCCATGGCCAACGCCGACCCGACGAGCAATTCAAGTGCCTTCTCTGTCACTATCTTTCTCCGTCTCTTGTCTCCGACGACATAGAACATCCTCTCAAAATCCACGAAGGCTCGATCTCTCACTTGGAAATATGCCACCAGCCTTCCCTTGTTGTATCCATGTGTCATCCTTCGGATCTTGACTCCATTCTGCACACCGAACGTCGATGCTTTCCACTTCAGATACTCGATCTGCTTCATGGCGTGATTCTCATAGAAGTTTGGCACGCGATCCTTGTCGCTCACTAGCAGTGAGGCATCGCCAAACAGGCTCCCGACGATCACCGCAGTCTTCTCCGGGCTAAACTTGGACTTGCCATAGAGTTCACGCGCTTCGTCCGACAGGAACAACAGCACTATCTCAATACTGCCGTCGCTTATGATGGCCACTAGTCTCAAGCAGAGCGTCGTGCCAATCTGGTGGGTGCTTCGCCGCTGCTCAGTCCCAGGCATATCAAGCTGCAACGCTTAAGAGGAGTCCGAGAAAGTCCAGCGCATGGCCGACAAGATACACTGCGCTCACATTCTGGTAAAGACGGAGCAAGAAGCAAAGGCACTACGGGACCAGTTAGACAAAGGAGCTAGCTTTTCGAAGCTTGCGATGGAGAAATCGTCATGTCCTTCGGGGAAGAAAGGCGGGGATCTGGGCACGTTCGGAAGAGGGCAAATGGTCCGAGAGTTTGAGTTGGCCGCGTTCAAGCTGAACAAGGGAGAGATATCGCAGCCAGTCAAGACGAAGTTCGGCTGGCACCTGATCAAGAGACTCGAATGATCGTTCTCACTCCATAATAGTCTCGTGGCTATCTGTGTTTTGAACAGGCGGCAGTTCTGATGCTGGTTGTTGCTCTGACTCAGAGAAGTAGGAAGGCAAACGCTAAATGGAAGTCGGTCGGTTCATTCTCGTTGATCGTCTGCGCCACCATAGTGAAGGATGGCAAGGTTCTGTTGGTGAGGCACTCCGATCCCAAGAAGCCGGACCATGGGGATTGGATTCTGCTGGCGGGAAAGCTCGAGCCCAAAGAGGGTCCGGAGAAGGGGCTCTGTCGAGAGGTCAGAGAGGAGACCGACCTAAGGGTCAAGGTAATCAGAAAGCTTGTGGAGCACACGGATCCTTACACCGGAGACAGACTGTCAAACTTCCTATGTGTCCCATTGACATCGGAGATCCGTCTGTCCCCTGAACTGACTGAGGCAAGATGGTACGACCTGCACGAGATCCAAGGGTTGGAGGAAATTCATCCCCAGCCTGAAACGATTCTTGGTGGACGGGTTGAGCGGGGATGTCTTCAGATGTGACTGATTGAGATTTCGCGTCGAAGCCTTGGCGTCACTCATAGAACCACTTCACTGGCATACTCCTGAACTTCAGAGCCCAGGTGTTGTTTCCAGCAACGCCTTCAGCGGGGACGCCAGCGACATAGTAGGTAAAGAGCACCCGATCCTTGATGAACGTGATGCTAGTATACGCGTAGCCGTCCGAGGGGGAAACTTCGCGGTGGGTGGGCTGAGTCTCAAGGTCCTTCACGTGGCTCCACGTTTCTCCGTCATCCGACGAGATAGCCACAGTCAGTGGCACGCGGCGCGATGTCGAGTTGTTCCACACGACCAAGAGGTCACGAGCGCTCGGGATCCTCTTCACGGAGGATGGCGAAGATGGCGCGGCGAGGTCCGTGGGCTCCGGTTCCGAGAACACCACGCCTCCGTCGTGAGAAACGGCCTTGTACACGCGGCCGAGATTAGTTCTTATGAGCATGAGCACGGATCCATCCTTGAGTTCGACGACCGCGGGCTCGTCAGCTCCTACGCCGCCAATATCCACATCCATGCCCTTCCTCCATCTGGTGCCGTTGTCGTCTGAGTAGTAGCAGCAAGATCGTAGGTGGTAATCCCGCTTTCCTATGTCCGGTGTGTATGCGGCCGGAATCAATATGCGATCGTCTCTCAGCCGTATCACTCGCGCATTGTTCACCGAGTGGTAAACACGAAGAGGAGTGCAGCAGACGGGCTCCGACCATGTCCTGCCTTCATGTATAGACTTCCTCAGGAAGCCACGGCAGTCGGACAGTGAGTTCTTCCTCAAGTAGACCATTCCGAGCTCGCCAGTCCGCAACCTGATCAGGCTGGCGCTCATCACGTTCATGCTCCCCGTGTTCTCAACGAGGGTGAATCTGTCACTCCAAGTCCTTCCGCCGTCGTGCGACATCTTGCCCACGATGCGAGCCGGAGCGTGGTCACTGATATCGCCCCCGTAGAACTCTGTGTATGCCAGAAGCAATCGGCCGTCGCGCAGCTCAATCACGTCGGCCTCCGAGTTGCGCGGGTTCTCCCTACTTGGCGGGCACACGATGATGTCGAACCCTGCGTCCGAATCTGTGCTCAACTGACTCGTGCCAGATGTCAATCCCTTCTGGGGAACCATTAACAGTTTCCCCTACTCACGGATCTAGCTCTGGCTGGACCGAAAAGGACACCCTAGAACCGCTGCGCTTTCAATCCCTTCCTTATGTCATCCAGATTCTTCTTCGCGTTCGGCGCATTCTCGCTCTTCAAGAGGTCATCGAGCTTCTGACAAGAGTAGTTTTCACAATAGGCACAGTTCTCTAGGCCCTTGTCGAGCACGCACTTCCTGACCTCGCACGTGTTGCAGAATCTGAACAGCCTCTTCGCAGTCCCAACGCATCCGTCGCAATTGATGTCCCCAAGTTTCAGCTTCTCGCCCCACTTCGACCAATCTTCAGCGACCTTGGCCCTCTTCTGGTCGTTGTCCTCCTGCGTTGCGATGTACGCGGGACACTCTGTGCAGATCAGACCACAAGCCGCTACAATCCTCTCCATCCGTCAGACTTCACCTCTCTTCTTGAGCTCAGCTAGGCCACCGTAATATTCCTTGTCGAATCGAGCGAACTGGTCGGGCACCCTAGACCAAGACTGGGCTGGCCTCCAGAAGCGGATGTGGTTCCTAAGTGCCTCTTGTACGTCCTCGTTGGGGGGCACGATGTCGTGATATCCGGGCAGTCCCATTGAGCCGTAGTAGCACCACATTCCCACCGAGTTGCTAGTCTGATATCCACTGACCGTGTAGCGGAGGAATTCCTCCCTACCCAGTCCGTCCCTGCCGGCTTCTCCGCTGAGGATGTAGTCAGCATAGGTGGAGACGAAGGGCAAGAAGACCCTGCAAGTTCCGTACGGCTCCGTGCTCGAGTGCAAATACAGAATCCGATCCCCTAGGATCGCTCTGGCCTTCCGAATCATGTGATATCCCGCGCGAAAGTCATCTTGGTGTCCCCACCAACCATCGAAGTACAGGCCGTCAACTCCATACTCTTCGGGAATGCGCTTCATCTCGGCGAACAGGTCGGGGGCGTTGGAGTAGTACGGGCTGAAGTAGAC
>CAZXBW010000046.1:0-4460 GCA_964639105.1 uncultured Nitrososphaerota archaeon
GCATGTTCTCGAAGTACGGCTCGATAGCGAAGATAGCATACATCGAAGATGATCCAGTCGCTGAGATCATGTTCTATCCAGAGAAGGCCGATCCGTCGGTCTGGGGTGGGCGCGACTACTCGGTCTACCTGCACTGCCTCTACAATCCAAACAAAGCCACTCAGCGATTGGGAGTCGGCCGATCCTTGATGGACGCCCTGATCAAGCAGTGCACGATCGGAACTGGATCATGCAGGGGATGCAAGCTCATAGCGGCCGATGGCTTCGATACCGGGATCGGCTTGTCGCTGATCGACTTCTACAGGCGATTCGGCTTCACGGAAATCTCCGGAGAAGATGGCCAAGCACTTTGGGGCGGAACCTCCATGCATCTAGTTCTCTCCCAACCTGTGCAGAGTCGCCCGCATCTACCTTTCGTGTCCCTACAGGAGGATAGAGGTCACGCAGTGGTCTTCTACTCCCCGGCCTGTCAGTTCTCATATCAATTCGCCGCCAAGACGGCGCATATGATCTCTGAGACTGAGCCCGAGTTGAAGGTCAACCTCATCAACAGGTGGCAGCAACCCGATGAATACCTGAAACGGGGTGCGAGATGGGCAATAGTTGATGGCAGGGAGGTGACCAGCAGCCCCATGGACGGTGCAGCGTTCAGGAAAGAAATACGGAAAATCCTCCGCAAGCAGACCTGAGTTGGTCTCTTTTCACACGGGTTTCACAAATGTGATGACATAGAAGGACCCGTAGAAGTCTTTCAGCTTGACATCCTTCATCTCTTGTGGCACCAACTCAAGGGGAGGCCTCATCAGCTCGGTCTTGCCTTTGAAATTCCTCCCGACGAAAGGGAGCCTGCTGTAGAAGCCCTCCAGTCGAGCGCTTTCGTCACCTATCAGTATCTTCGTCCCGGGTCTCGCCACACGAATCATCTCCTCTATCGCCCTGACCTTGTCGTTGAAGAAGTTGATGCCTCCGATGTGAAACACCACATCAAACGTGTCGTCTTTGAACGGAAGGCTCTCGGCATTTCCCAGAAACAGCTCAACGTCCAGCCCCAGCTTCTCCATGTACATCTGGCATCGCTTCAGCATTCCCCACGAGATGTCGAGCCCGAAGTACTTCACCCTTCTGGGCAGTAGGCTCACGTTGAACCCCGTCCCTATCGAAACCTCTAGGACTCTGTCGGTGTCAGCTACTTTCAGATCTCTCAGAATCACCTGTCGTGGCCAGCCGCCCAACAGGAATCTGCGGGCCCTGCTACTGAGATCGTACGTCGTAGCCATTCGGTCGTAGACCTGCTGGTATTGCCTGTTCAGGCCGGTGACATCTGAATCGCTGATGAACAAGGGAATTCCATCTCTGACGGGGAATTCCTTTCCGGACTCGGTTCCCACAAGCGTTCCATTGACAATCTCTCCCGAACCATCTTGGGGCAACGGCCTCAATTGCTCATGGGTGGCAGGATCGCACAGCAGAGAGACCGTGTCCCGCTTCATGTCTTCTCTCCGCTCAGCGGGTCTAATGACATATAGGCGTTCTATGACGACACGCACGTCAAATGAGAAGAAGCACTGATCAGGCATGAAGTAGTGATCCAGTACTGTTGACGAAGAGCGCCTTCTTCTTGCGACTAGAGGCTCGACATGCCAAGTGCAACATGATTTCCTAGTTCACTCTTCGCAAGAGCGATCTCTCGCCTCGTCCGTGCGAAGACTAATAAGCCACTCTCCCGTGGAGCCGACAACTCGCGACGGTGCACAGTCATGACGGAGTATCCCCTCGTTCTGCATCGATTCCCAATCTAGTTTGACTCTTGGACTGAAGGCGAAAGGAATTGTCATACGAAGGTGTGTCCGTCGCTAGGGTGGAGGAACTCTACGAGCAACTGGGAGCTGGACCTGCTGGCCTGTCAAGCCACGACGCCAGTCTCCGGTTGCTGGAAGTCGGGCCAAACGTCTTCCCCAAGGCGAAGAAACCGAGCATTCTCGTGAGGTTCGTCTCTCAGTTCAGCAACATGTTCAACGTTCTGCTGCTCATAGCTGCCCTGCTATCATTCCTGAGTGGCTTCGTCTATTCGGATCCAACCTCGATCCAGATGGGATTGGCCATAGTGGCTGTGGTTGTCCTGAACGCCTTCTTTAGTCTCTTTCAGGAATACAGGGCAGAAAAGGCGGTTCAGGCGATAGCCCACCTCATTCCGACAAAGACCAAGGTCGTCAGAGACGGACAAGTGAAGGAGATTGATGCCATTGAAGTGGTTCCCGGAGATATTCTGACTCTAGAGGAGGGGGACAGAGTCCCGGCCGACCTGAGGCTTACAAGTGCGTTCGAAGTCTCCGTTGACAATTCCACGCTCAATGGGGAGTCCGAGCCTCAAAGGCGGTTCGCCACAATGACCCCAGGAATGCCAACAAGCAATCCCTACGACCTGCAGAACGTATTGTTCGCAGGAACCACTCTCGTATCCGGAATCGCCAGAGGGATTGCCATCTACACGGCAAGGGATACTCAGTTCGGCAGGATTGTCTCTCTCTCGAGCGAGATCAAGGAGCCTATGAGTCCCCTTCAGAAGGACATAGACTTCACCGGGAAGGTGGACCTCCTCTTGGCCGTTCTTGTGGGAGCGATCTTCTTCTGTGCGGCTCTGTTGCTTGTTGGGCTGAGCGTCCTCGACAGTCTTCTTTTCGCAATAGGCGTGATGATATCGCTAGTTCCTGAAGGCTTTCAGTTGACCGTTTCGCTTTCTCTGGCTCTCACAGCTGATGCCATGGCCAGACGGAATGTGGTTGTGAAACGACTCTCCTCCGTTGAGACCATCGGTTCAATGACCGTCTTGTGTGTCGACAAGACCGGTACAATCACTAGCGGAGAGATGATGGTGAGAAAGCTCTGGGTTGGAGAAAGGATATTCGAGGTGACGGGGGACGGCTATAGCCCCGTCGGCTTTATCACTTTGGGAGACAGAAAGGTCGATCGTTCGAACGATCCACAGGTCCTGAAGCTTCTGGAGGTGGCTGCCTTCTGTAACAACGCCAAGCTGAATGCGCCGTCAGACAGAATTGGCAGATGGTCGGTCCTCGGTGATCCGACGGACGGAGCGTTCTTGGTCCTTGCAGGAAAAGGAGATTTCAATGTCAGCATGGCCACGGCTGAGAACAAGAGGATTCACTTGATCCCGTTTGACTCCCATCGGCGAATGATGACAAGCGTTCACGAGCGCCCGGATGGGAGCGCAGTAGCGTACACGAAGGGGGCAACCCCCGAGGTTCTTGCTCGATGCGTGACTGCACTCTCCGACAGCAGATGCATCCCTCTGGACAAGACACAAAGAGAGATCATACTAAGGCAGATGGAGGCCCTTGCATCGGAGGGCTACAGGGTCCTGGCAATGGCCACGAAATCGCTTCCTCATGGGCTCAACGAAATATCTGACGACGCAGAAAGTGACATGACCTTCTTGGGCTTGGCTGCACTCTTCGATCCTCCTAGGCCTAAGGTCGAGAACGCCGTACGTCAGGCCAAGAGCGCAGGAGTAAGGGTGGTCATGCTAACGGGAGACCATGAACTCACGGCCTATTCTATCGCGAAGAAGGTGGGCATCATCACCTCTGAGAACCAGGCGGTGGTGACTGGCCGTGATCTGGCAGAGATGAGCGACCAAGACCTCTCATCTGTTCTCGACAACGGGGGTGCTGTGTTTGCTAGAATAGCGCCTGAACAGAAGCTCAGAATAGTTCAGATCCTGAAGTCCAAAGGCGAGACAGTAGCAGTCACAGGAGATGGGGTGAACGACTCACCGGTCCTCATCGAAGCAAACGTCGGCGTGGCGATGGGCGCCGGTGGGACTGATGTGGCGAGGGAGTCAGCAGACATGGTTCTGTTGGACAACGACTTCACCTCGATAGTTGAGGCAATCAAGCTGGGGAGGGCGACCTTTGATAACATGAGGAAGTTCGTGTACTATGTCTTCACGCACAACTGGGCCGAGCTTCTGGCCTTCGTCGTATTCGTGCTGCTCAGAACTCCTTTGCCACTTCTTGTCGTTCAGGTCCTCGCGATAGACCTCGGTATGGACATTGTCCCGTCCCTCTCCCTGATAATGGAACCACCAGAACCTGACGTCATGACGAGGAAACCTGGGAAGAGCGATGCTAGGCTCATCGACACATCGATTGTGCTGAGAAGTCTCTTCGTGGGGCTCGTCGTCTCGGCTGGCGCAATCCTGTGGGCATTCAGGGTCTGGAATGCAGGAGGTTGGGTGTCCGCGAGCGGAGGCATGCCGGACCCGATCTATTACGCTCGGGGAACGACCGTTGTCATGGTCGGGATAATGATCGGCCAATTGGGCAATCTCTTTGCGGCCAGGACGAGCACGGAGTGGGCGTTCAAGTCAAACCCATTCAAGAACACGTGGATCCTTGTGGGGATCCTGTCTGAATTCGGCATCATGTTGGGGATAGTATACC
>CAZXBW010000047.1:0-4359 GCA_964639105.1 uncultured Nitrososphaerota archaeon
TTGCGAGCATCAGGTCTGCAATTGAACCCCTCCGTGGTCCGTATGAGATCGCGCAACCGGGTGATTCTGTGCTTGTCAAACCGAACTTCTGCTCCACCTCTATTGCAGCAGCAGTCGACAGGAGATTCCCTTGGGCTGTGGCCACGCTGTTCAGAGAGATTGGATGCAAGGTCGCAATAGGCGAGAACCCAGTTGTGGATGTCTCGTCCAGAGAACTCTTCTCATCTCCCTCCATCGTAGAACTTCGGAAGAAGACTGGGATAGAGGTCGCGAACCTGAGAGCTGAGGAAATGGTAAGCGTCGACATACCGAATTCCAGGTCATGCGGCACGATTTCCTTTTCAAAGAGAGTGCTTGACGCTGACGTGGTCGTTGGCGTTCCTGCCATGAGAAGGCACGCTATGACTGGCGTGACGCTCGCCATCAAGAACATGTACGGCACGATCGCTCCGAGTTCCAGATTGAGGGTGCACAGGAGCAACCTGAGTTGGGGGCTGGTTGAGATCAACAAAGTAGTCGGTCAGAAGCTCATAGTCATGGACGGCACAAACATCGTGACGAACGGTTCGATGATCCCGTTCGGCTATGTGTTTGCGAGCACCGACCCGGTCGCAATAGATTCGGTCGCAGCGACCTGCATGGGCTTTGATCCAGAGAAGATAGAGCACATCAGGTACGCGAAGGAGGCTGGGCTGGGGGAGATGAATTTGGACAGAATCGAGCTGGTCGGGATCACCAAGGAAGACATCCAGAAGTTCAAGAAGGAGAACGGTCCGAAGGTCGTGGACTGGCCCGACCCAGCAGAGTTGGTCAAGGAGATACCGGGACTAGAGATCGTCGTCGGGGATGCCTGCGGCACCTGCGCACGCACACTCACTACTGCCTTGGTGGCCCTGAAGCAGGAGAAGATTCCCAAGGAACCCGAAGTTGCCATCCTCATCGGGCCAGATGCCAAACCAGTCGAAGGCAAGGTCAACGTGATAGCTGGCCGTTGTCTCAGAGATCTCTCTGATCAAGGAACCTTCGTAGACTTCTGCCCCGCCTATGCTAACGACATCAAAAACGCAGTGATGCTGGTTAAGGGACTCAACACCAGATTCGAATACATGTGGGATGGGATCTTGAGGACTAGAGAGAAAGATCTGCCAGGAGCCTAGACTACTTCACGGGTTTCAGTGCAGCTCTGACCACATCTTCTATCGTTGGTTTCCCTATCTCCTCCAGTTCATATCGCACTTGGACAAGCGGCTTGTTCAGCTTGGCGACCTCGGTCAGCCTGACTGGAGTCGCGCTCACCACTAGTTCGGCGGCAGCTCGATTGATGGTTTCCTGTAGATCTTTGGTCTGCTGCTCACTGTAGCCAACCGCAGGGATCGCGACGGACAACTGCGGGTACCGATGGAACGCGTCCTTGATTGCACCCACCGCGAATTCCTTGGGATCAACGATCTCGCGAGCACCGTTCATCTTAGCAGCATAGTAGGCGGCTCCGTATGCCAGCTCACCGTGCGTTATGGATGGACCGTCCTCAACCACAATCACCGACTTCCCACGGATCGCGCTCGGGTCATCGACGATGATCTTCGATCTGCATTCAATCACGGTGGCGTCGGGATTAAGGGATTTGACGTTTTCTTTCACAGTCCTGACATCCTCCGCCTTGGCCGTGTCGACCTTGTTCACAACAACCACATCGGCCATCCTGACGTTCGTCTCTCCCGGATAGTACAGGGTTTCATGTCCGGCCCTATGCGGATCGACAACTACGATGAGGAGATCAGGCTTGTAGAAGGGGAAGTCGTTGTTGCCACCATCCCAGATTATGACATCCCCCTCCTTTTCGGCTTGCCTCAGTATCTCTCCGTAGTCCACACCCGCGTAGACGACGGCGCCACGCGCGATGAGCGGCTCATACTCTTCTCTCTCCTCGACCGTGCACTTGGCTCTGTCCAGGTCCTCGAGTCTTGAAAAACGCTGCGCCCTTTGCGCTAGGAGGTCGCCATAAGGCATCGGATGCCTGATGACGACGGACTTCTCTCCCATCTTCTTCAGTGCGTCGAGCACTCTCCTTGATGTCTGACTCTTCCCGCTTCCGGTGCGAGCTGCACACACGGCTATCACGGGTTTCGATGACTTCAGCATCGTGTCTGTCGGTCCCAGCATCATGAATGATGCTCCTGCGGCGAGCACTTCGGACGCTTTGTGCATGACGTGAAGATGCGAGACATCCGAGTAGGCGAACACAACTGTGTCAACGCCGTTCTCCTCTATCAGTTTCGTCAAGTCCTTCTCGGAATAGATCGGTATGCCCTTCGGATACAATTCTCCGGCTATCTCTTTTGGATAGGTCCTCCCCTCTATGTTCGGTATCTGAGTCGCCGTGAAAGCAACAACCTTGTACTCTGGATTCCCCCTGAAGACGACGTTGAAGTTGTGGAATACGCGGAGCCCGGCAAGGCCGGAACTCAGTCGCGTCCCGCCGCCCCCATGATGATGACTTTTCGAACCTTCACATCCTCTTCACCTCATGGGTCCGAGTGAGACGAGATCGAAATCGGTCCGCGTGTCCGCCCATGTTGTACTTGTCGGCGCCCAAATCCGTAGGCCACTTAAAAGCGTGAGTCGCTACCTGCCTGAGATTATTCCGTCCAATGCTTTGGAGTTTTCCTCTGAAGCATTCAGGGCATCTTGGAATGTTGGCAAAGTCACAGCGGGATCGAAAGATGGAAAGCATTCGACGTTGAGGTAGCCGTCGTAGCCCGCGCGTCTGAGTTCTTTCATTGCATCGGGCCAGTCCACATTGCCCTTCTTCAGATGTCTGAACCCCGAGAGACCCCCCACAGACAAGTCAAAGTCCTTCACGTGAACGCAGGCTATGATGCCTTTCAGTTCTCTGATCCATTGGGTAGGGTGACCTAGCTGAAGGATGTTGCCGATGTCCAGGTAGGCCTTCACGTGGTCGCTTTCGGCAGATTCGATGAACCTCCTGAACTCTATCGGCGAATAGAGGAATTTGTTCCAGACGTTCTCAACTCCGACTGTCATCCCTGTCTGCTCGGCGTGCTTCGCGAGTGCGCGTATGAAATCGATTGAGCGATCCCAGACCGTCTGATAGGGGAGCTCCGGGACGTTCACCGCGGGCACAACCAAAAGAACTTGTGCGCCCAAGTCGCTGGCAAGATCCAATCCCAGTTTCCCGAGTTCAACCGCGCGATTCCTTTCCTTCACATCCTGACTGGCTGGGTTGCGCTGCCAGAACACTCCAGTCGCTACAGATGGAATCTCCATTCCTTGGGACTTCACTGCCTCAAGGTACCTCATCCTCTGATTTCTGTCGAGATCCTGGGGCCGAATCCTTTCTTCGTCATAGGTAAACTCGATACCGTCATACCCGATACCCTTGACGGTCCTGACGAGTTCCTCCCAACTAGGGGCTCCCTCAGAGTTTGGCCATGATATCGACCACAAGTTTAGGCCTTTCTTCATGGATTCACTCGCCATCAAGGGTCGTGAAGTTATAGAGATTTCGGCATGAGCGTTGTCAGCGAGTCAACTCGGAGGTGCGAGACCCATGCCCCCATGCCAAAGGCGCGCTCGCTTTGGAGCTGGCGGATGGGTCAGTACCAGCCTAGCGTTCCCTCTCGCTTGGACCTGTTCACTCCCCACTGGAACACCTTGTAGCCCAGAGGGAAGAGTATGATGGCGAATATGGCACCCTCCGCGAATTGAATCAGGATGCTCGGGTCCAGCAGAGAAGGATTGGTCAGCATCGACAGACGACAAAGGTGATAGACCCATGTCTGAGGAAGGAACCAAGAGATTGTCGAAGCGCCGGGGAAGAATATTGTATCCAGGTAGATCACAGGAAACGCTACCCCTGAGAAGAGGCTTTGGAGAACGTTGATTGCCCAAGTGATAGGGTCAGTGGACTTGGTCACTATCCTCAGACCAGTGGAGACCATGGCCAAACCCATCAATATGGCAGCGGAGATCGCAAAAGCTGCAATGACAGACGGTATGTTCGGATTCAGCTTCACCTTGAAGAAGTAGATGCCGATTACTAGGTACGGAATGAACGTGAGTATGGAAAAGATGTACATCCAAGCAACGTTTCCTATGACGAAGACAGTCGTGCTCACGCCCGTCATCATGATGGTCTCAAGCGTCCAAGGGTTGAGCGTCTGGAACCCCTGCACCAATGGCATTATGAGATTGCCGACGGCTATTCCCACGAGAAGAAAGGAGATGTAGTCGCTGCCGTACATCTCGGTGACTGGTTTCTGCACATAGGCCGCACCGACTCCCCACGATAGAACTCCTATGAAGATGTTGATGATCTGAGTGATCATGACAGTCTTG
>CAZXBW010000048.1:0-4305 GCA_964639105.1 uncultured Nitrososphaerota archaeon
GTCCAAGTCAAAAGATTTGGCCGTCAATGAGAGCAGGCCAGCTGGGGACTCAACTCCTCTTACGACTCCGTCTCTCATGGACTCCACCTCAGTTTCTAGGCTCTCCTCAATGCTCGATATCTCGGCTGTTATCTGGGGGTCATAGCTTGACAGCATCTTCCTGTGAAACCTTTCACGGCCCCACCAGAAGCTGGTCCGATCGTATCTGTCCCCGGCCGACGTGTTCAGCTCTTCCATCCCGTCGAGAGTGAAGAAGGGTTTGTAGAGACTTAGGCATGGAGCCGACGAGCATGTGAACCAGTGAACAGGCAGATCTCTGTGGAGGACACTCACGCAGGAGGAGACCGACTGCGAAGGTCTCAGCAGACCGCCAGCATGCATGCATACATCCTCCATCGAACCCGAAGATGGTGAATATGGCTGCCGGCTGTGAGATCTGAGGATGCGTCTTACAGCTACAGCGTCTATGTCACCCTTCTGCTTCTCAAGTGCCTCTTGAGTGAACAGCTGCCTTTTCTTCGCCCCGGTCAAAGATGTGTACAAGCCTGATGTATAACGCCCAGCGAAATCGAAACCGGACCGCGGCCCCAGTCTGGACATGTCTCTGGAGGAAAGATCCCAATCATCGTGAATGGTCAGAGCATTTGAGATAGTCCTTACATCCTGCACTTTCTCAGCGACCCAATACCTCCCGGCAGTTTCAAGGACCCAAGCCCTGTCTGGGTCGGCAATGATGAAAGAGTTGTTGTACCGGAAGTCTTGAGTGTTGCTGCAGTTGCCCCCTTGGCCGTATTCTTCAAGCAAAGAAGTGATTACCCTTAGCCCCTCATCCGCGTCTCGAGACCGTTCCAGGCAGAGACGCAGGAGATCCATGCCAATCAATCCATCACTCTCGCGAGGAAGGTTCGTAAAGACCGCCTCGTTGCCTACGGCGACTCCATTCTCGTTGACACCTATCTCGGCTCCCCACATCCAGTATGGGCGAGAGATCAGGACCGGTCTTGTCTCGTCAACATCAGGAATCGTGATGTAAGTACACCTAACATGCCCACCCCTTCTCGATCGTGGATAGTATTCAATTACTTGCGCTTCGTTAGGTTCACGGTCACTGTTCTTGCCGAAGATGACGGAACCGTCGGATGTTGCATTCCCCAACGCAACAATCGTGTCGCACATCACCGAAGAGGACCGGCGAAAACTATTATGCCTTCGAGAATCCCCAGTGAACGCGATGCTGAGAGAAGAACAAGACGCACAAGGCCGGATCTTCTATGATTACCTGAAAGAAGGCGGAGCATATGAGATAGTGGAACGCGACGACGGGTACTTCGACTACGGCAACCCTGCGGTGTACTTCGCTCAATACAGCGACTGGCCCGAGGCAGAGAAGAGGGCAATGAAGCATGTGCGAGGCAGGGTCCTCGACATCGGGTGTGGCGCAGGGAGACACTCCCTGTATCTTCAAGAGCAGGGGTTCGACGTGGTGGGAATCGACAGCTCGCCTCTCGCGGTTGAGACATGCAAGCTGAGAGGGCTCCGCGACGTGCGACTCTTGTCGGTCGATAACATCTCGCCCGAGCTGGGCATGTTCGAGACGGTTCTGATGTTGGGCAACAATTTCGGGTTGTTCGGAGGCCTCCGGGCGGGCAGACGGCTTCTCAGAAGACTCGAAAAGGTGACATCGGCTGGGGCAACCATAATCGGTGAGACAATAGATCCTCACAACACCGTCATACCAGAACACTTGTGGTATCACAAGCTCAACGAAAGAAGGGGAAGGTTGCATGGGCAGGTCCGGATCAGGGTCAGATACAAGAAGTACGCAACTCCTTGGTTCGACTACCTGTTCGTCTCGAAGGATGAGATGGTGCGCTTCCTCAAGAGTACGGGCTGGTCAGCAGAGGAGTTCATAGATGGCGAAGGCCCGGTCTATATCGCACTGATAGCCAAGGGAAGCGATAGACGTCAGGATTTCGATTGAGTCAATTAGGTAGTTCCTCTGCTATAAGCGTTTGAGGCTGAGCAGAGCCCTTCCCATCTCCTGGATACCCTGGCGTATGTTTGGAATCGAGTTCGCGTAACTGACTCTTACATATCCTTCTCCGTACTGACCGGTAGCGGTGCCATGAAGAAGGGCAACTCCTCTTTCCTCAAGAACTCGTGACACGAAGGTCGCGGAGTCAATTCCTGCCTGGTTGAGGTAGTGACTCACGTTGATGAACCCGTAGAAGGCACCTTTGGGCTTCACCATTGAGATGCTGGGGATTTTCGACACTTCTTCTATCAACGCTTCTCGTCTCTGAGCATAGGTCCGAACCATTTCATTGACTGGCTCCATCGGGCCATGCAACGCCGCTACTCCGGCTCTCTGAACGAAGGCGCTGGCGCACGAAGTCATAACATTGAGTATCTTGTTCGCGCTCTCAAATAGTCTTGCGGGCAATATCAGGTATCCAAGCCTCCAGCCTGTCATGGCGAATCTCTTCGAGAAGCCGTCGGCGATCATCGTCGTCTCAAGTCCTCCCGCAAACTGGGATGGCGAGTAGTGCTTGGCTCCGTCATAGATTATGGACTTGTAGATCTCGTCTGATAGCATGAAGGCGCCATGGTCAGCAGCCAGTTCCGCTATTGCTTTGATTTCCTCTTTCTCCATGACAGCTCCTGTGGGATTCGAGGGGGAGTTCAGGACTATCGCCTTGGTCTTCGAGGTCAGAAGCCGACTGAGTTCATCAGGCGAGGCCCTGAACTCATTCTCCTCGCGCAAACGCAGGAGCACAGGCTTCGCGCCTAGGAATCTCACTCCGCCTTCGTAGGCGGGATAACTGGGATCGGGCAGGATCACCTCGTCGCCCTGCTCCAGAACGGTCGCCAGTGATGCGAAGATCGCCTCCTTTCCTCCTACGGTGACGAGAACGTTCTCTCTCCAGTCAACATTGATGCCCAGCTGTTCTTTCGTGTCATCCGCGATAGCTTGTCGGAGTTCGGCAATGCCTGGCGTCGGCGTGTAGTGAGTCTCTCCCCTTTGGATCGCCTCAATGCCTGCTTGTCTGATATGTAGCGGAGTGTCAAAGTCAGGCTCTCCTATTTCCAGGTGAATTACTTTCCTGCCCTTGGCCTCAAGTTCTTTCGCCTTGGCTAGAACAGTGAACGCTGTTTCGCCCTTGACAGACTGAGCCCGCTTACTCGCATTAGGCCTCATTGGTCGACTGGAGAGCACGTCGCCATATATCTCTAATGCAATCGAGAGTGTCGCTGTTGCTCGTCAGACCCGTTCCGGACCGGCAAGACCTGCGAAAATGCCAGCGCGGCCTTCAGGGTGCGGCGGGACCAAACATGAATGCAGAAATACGATGGATTGCAGCAATACAAGCAATGAAGGTCTCTGCGAGACTAGACGAGGCAAGGATCGAAACGTTCGCCGGTAGGACAATCAAGACTTTGCTGGATCCTGGAGCCACGGGGACAAGGGGTCTCACACTGGGCGTCATCATCTATGAGCCTGGGTGCATTGTTGAACCTCATACGCACTCCGACCAAGAGGCCTTGTACGTGCTTAAGGGAAGGGGCGAGGCAAGGATTGGCAGTGAAACCGTCGAGTTGCGGCCAGGAACTGCTGTCTACATGCGAGAAGGAGTGGTCCATTCAGTTGTGAATCCTTCAACTGACCCCATAGAGGCGGTTCTGATCCACGCCCCAACTAGTACGACATGAGTATCG
This sequence comes from uncultured Nitrososphaerota archaeon, assembly GCA_964639105.1. Classification (GTDB taxonomy): domain Archaea; phylum Thermoproteota; class EX4484-205; order EX4484-205; family JAAOZO01; genus JBGOYZ01. The sequence goes on from CAZXBW010000048.1 coordinate 3,718, forward strand.
CTGACCTCATGGCCGGGCTTCGTTGAATGAGCGCAGCATATCATGAACCAGATGAACTCTTTTATCTTCATTGGAGGCTGACAGGTTACAGCTGAGATTACATTGAGTTCGAGGGAATTGCTGTATCTGTCGAGAGCTGACGTGGAAGCCGTCGCTTTGGACATGCCCGCCATAATCGATCTGCTTGAACGAGCCTTCAGGATGAAGGGAGAGGGTCGCGTGGAGATGCCACCCAAGCCGGGCATTCACACCAAACCCGACGCATTCATCCACGCCATGCCCGCGTATATCCCAGCGCTTCGATCGGCCGGCATAAAATGGGTGAGTGGCTACCCTGAGAACTACAAGCAAGGTCTTCCTTACATCGGTGGTCTGCTCATCATGAACGACGTTGACTCAGGATTCCCTCTTGCCGTGATGGACTGCACCTGGATCACTGCGTACCGGACGGGAGCCGCAACGGCACTGTCAGCGAAATACCTGGCTCGTACCGAAAGTGAAAACGTAGGCATCGTAGCATGTGGAGTGCAGGGGCGTACCAATCTGGAGGCACTGACATGCACTTTCCCGATCAAGCATGTCTACGCC
>CAZXBW010000049.1:0-4224 GCA_964639105.1 uncultured Nitrososphaerota archaeon
AGTGGCGGCAGGTCTGACAGCTAGGATGCAGGAGGATCTGGCGGGCATCAAGGTAATTCAATCGCTAGTTACTGAGAAGCAGGCGAAGGCGAGGTTCGAGGAGCAGCAGGACGGGACGGTCAAAGTGAACAACAGGGCGATACTGATCTCATCGTCATATATGCCGCTAGTCATGTTCCTCAGGCTCCTCGGTACCGTGGCGATCCTGTGGTACGGCACAGAGTTGTTCAAGGTTGCAGGCCTGACAATAGGCGTGCTGGTGGCCTTTACAGAGTATCAGTACAACTACTTCATGCCGATAATGGATCTCATGGCCATGTTCGACCAGTACCAGTCTGCTATGGCTGCGATAGAGAGACTCTTCGACCTGATAGACACTAAGGCGGAGGTGCTTGAAGCGCCAGTTGAAAAGAGGATTGAGCTACCATGATACATGAAGTCCGATTCGAAGATGTGACATTCAGTTACGAGCCCGGAGTTCCCGTCCTGAAGGGGATATCTTTCCTGCTCACCCAAGGAAAGAAACTGGCTTTGGTCGGAGAGACCGGCGCCGGAAAGAGCACGACGATAAATCTACTTGCCAGATTCTACGACCCAGACAAGGGAAGGATACTCATTGATGGTCATGATATCAGAGACATCTCGCTCTCCTCGCTGAGGGAACACATCGGCATAGTGCTGCAGGACTCCTTCCTGTTCCCCATCTCCGTGAAAGACAACATAAGGTTCGGCAGGCCAGAGGCGACTGATGATGAGGTGGTAGCCGCTGCCAAGTCTATTGGCGCTCATGACTTCATCGAAAAACTTCCACACGGCTACAAGTACATGATAACGGAGGGTTCCTCGAACATCTCGATAGGCCAGAGGCAGCTCATCAGCTTTGCGAGAACGCTGCTTACAGATCCCGCTGTGCTCGTGCTGGATGAGGCAACGTCCTCGATCGACCCGTACACCGAACTGGTCATCCAGAGGGCACTCAGACACTTGTTGCAGAACAGAATGACCATAATAATCGCGCACAGATTGTCGACCATAAGGTTGTGTGACGAGATACTGGTGATCGACAAGGGTGTGATTGTAGAGAGAGGGACACATGAAGAACTCATGGCGAAGGGTGGACTGTATAGTTCGTTCTACAGACTACAGTTCAGAGAAGAGACTGGCATCGATGCAAAGTAGAACTTGGAGATCTCGAAGGCGCCCCAGCTACAGCTGGGGAATCACTTCCCAGCATGCGATGCGTCTATGACCTTCTGGTAAATCCCAATGGTCTGGGCCGCTGCGGTCTCCCACGTGAAGTACATCTGCGCTCTCCTTCTTCCGTTCTTTCCCCAGACCTTCCTTGTGTTCGCGTCACCGAGCGCAGCCATTATTCCCCAAGCGATGTCATGGGGGTCGTTACCGTTGACATGAACTCCATTCTGATCTGGGCCGGACGGGACGACCTGCTCCCTGAACCCCACGGTGCCTGACGCGCCGACTACGACCGGCTTCTCCATGGACATCGCTTCCAAGCAGACTATTCCAAACGGTTCGTACGTGCTCGGAAATACTGCGAGGTCGCAGGCCGCATAGTGAAGGATTCTCTCCTCCTCTGGGACAAACTCGAACCTTGCTATCACGTTCTTGGAGATCCCCAACCTCTCAGCAGTTTCGAGCACGGAGCTTTGCTGTTCGCCCTTCCCCAGTATTACGAGCTTCGTCTTCGGAAACTCTGACAGAACCTCCGGCATTGCCTGAATCAGATTCGGCACTCCCTTGACCCAAGTCAACCTGCCAACGAAAAGCAACATGTTCTCGTCGTCGGCTATGCCGTACGACTTGCGCAGTTGTGCGATCTGATCTGGACTCACCTTCTTCGGGTCATAGGTATCTACGTCTATACCATTCCACACGACGGAGATCTTCTCGGCGGGCCATCCGTGCTTTTCGAGATCATCTTTCATCGCATAACTGACAGTGATGATCCTATCGGCCGATGTCGCCGCTTCAATCTCTAGGTGCTCGATGATCTTAGACCCGTCTCCGGTTCTCCCGAACTCGGTTGAGTGAACATGGAACACCGTCGGCATCTTTGGGAGTTCATTCTTGATACTGATTCCCGCTATCGCGCTCAGCCAGTCATGAAACGCGACGATCTGGTGACCTGTCTTCTCCACCTTCTCCAGTTGATTGACGAGCTTCGAAGTCGTGAGGACGTTGTACATCAGAATGTCGTTGAAGAACTTGGCCGATGGCCCCCAGGCAGCTATGTCCTGTGTGACGAATATCGGGAAAACGTTCGTGATGTTAATGATTCGCGGTCTGTGGACCTCAACTCCCTGGAGCACTTGCCTCGTAGGAAGATTCCCGGGATTCATCGAGAGCACTGTGACATCGTTGCCGTCCTTCACCAGCTCCCGAGTCATGTAGTAGGCATAGGTTCCGAGCCCTCCCACAATCATCGGTGGGTACTCCCACACGAAGAATGCTATGCGCAAGGCGTCCAGAGGATTACCTCAGATTCCTTGATATAACTATTGAGCGGCTGGTCATCACATACGGTTGGGTGCTCAGATGACCTTCGCGCCAGCAGGCGGGTTTCCATCGGCCGTCAGCAAGTACACATTGCCTCCCTGCTCAGCCGCCAGAACCATGCCCTCAGAGGTCACGCCCATCAGCTTTCTTGGGGCGAGGTTCGCCAGTATGACTAGGTTTTTGCCTACGAGCTGCTCTGCTTTGTGAGTCTCGGCGATTCCAGCTACCACTGTCCTCTGTCCTTGTCCCAAGTCTAGTGTGAGCTGTATCAACTTGTTTGATCCCTTGAGCTGGTCCGCCTTGACCACCTTCGCGACCCTGATGTCCAGCTTCTGGAAATCCTCTATGCTCACAGTGCCCATGCTTTCTCGCAACTGATCCCACTCCGGGAGTATTCTAAATCTTTCCCCCGGTTCATGCCGCTGACTTGAGGCCCGCCTTTCAACTCTTATTATCGCCACGTTCACTCACCGTTGTATGAAGAGAGCAATAGAGACCGCCAGGGCTCCGAAACCAATAGGCCCCTACTCGCAGGCAACTGTCGTCAATGGCTTCGTGTTCCTTTCCGGCCTCATCCCAATCACGCCTGATGGTATCCTCACAAAAGGGGACATCGTCTCGGAATTCAAGACGATCATCGGGAACGCTGCGGCGATCTTGACCGAGGCGGGGAGTTCTCTGGAGAAAGTGGTCAAGGTCACAGTCTTCATGACTGACCTGTCCAGTTTTGATGCGATGAACAAGGCCTACTCAGAGGTCTTCAAGCCGCCATTTCCAGCGAGGAGCACGGTCCAGGTGGCATCTCTCCCCAAGGCAGTCGATCTGGAAATAGACATGATAGCCTACGTCTGAGTTGCGGACTTCCTCACTGGATGTGCCAAGAAGGACAGCGTCGACGTCACCTCCCTGAGAGGAGACAGCTTGCTGGAGCCGAGGCCACGCTCGCTGAATCTGATTGGCACCTCCAAGACCCTGAGGCCTGCCCTTTCTGCGAGCCAGATTGCTTCCATCTGGAACTCGAATCCATCGCGCATCGATTCTGAAACCACAAGTTCTGCAGCCTTCCTGCTGTAGGCTCGGTAGCCTGAGGTCACATCCTTGACCTTGATCCCGAGACGAGTTCTTGCGAGCCAGTTCGCGATCATGGACATGAACCGCCTAGGGAATGGCCAGCCCACTATGCTACTGCCCTTGATGTATCTTGATCCTACAGCAAGATCCGCGTCAGCATCCAGAAGCTTCGGCATGTCGAGCGGATCGTGGCTGCAGTCTGCGTCCAAGGTTACGAGGACTTCATTCTTGTCCTCGACTAGTGCCGTCCTGAGCCCGAACTTGAGGGCATCCCCAAGCCCTTTGCTTCTTCCCCTCTCGCAGAGAGTGAGCCTGTTTGCTTTGTCCGTCAGGTTCTTCACGATGGGTACGGTACCGTCAGTTGATCCGTCATCAACCACGTAAATGCAGATCCTTGCGTCGATCGAAAGAATCTCGACTATCAGGCGCTCAATAGTTCCTGCCTCGTTCAGGGTGGGAAGGACAACGGCGATTCTGCTACGTTCCCTAGCTGATCTCAAAGCTCAGTCCCTTGGATGAGAGACATTCCCTGATCTTGTTGAACGATTCACCCTCAACAGCTTCCAACAATATCTCGACCCTTGCCATAGACGGTGGGACATCGGGTTCCTGTCTGACATGTGCCAGGTCCACCAC
>CAZXBW010000050.1:0-3950 GCA_964639105.1 uncultured Nitrososphaerota archaeon
GCCCTGCAGAAGCATGCACCCATTGCGGACGCTAGATGAGGGTCTTCGCCGTAGGTCTCCTCCGTCCTTCCTGCCCTCACGTCCCTCGCGATGTCAACGACGGGCGAAAGGCACTGTCGTATGCCTCTTGCTGCTGTCTCTCTCGCAATGGCTCTCGCCACGTTGTAGACTAGGTTTTCGTCCCATGTTGCTGCCAGCGCTATAGCCTGTGGGAAACTCGTGGAGAATTTCGCCATACATCCGTGTAGGCATTCATCGTGAATGATCGGCGGAATCCCCAGCCGAGTTTGCTCAATCGCTTGAGCCTGGAAATCGTTCGCCCGTATGGCTCCCTCCCTCGGCAGGTCGGAGCGAACCACACAGGTGAGGTTGCCGATTCCCTGTTGTGGAATGACCTGACCCGACCCCAGCTGAGCCAATTTCTCCTCCAACGTCATCCTTGACAGCAGATCCTCAACCCTATTTGAGACGGGTTGGCTAGGATCCTCGTACAGGTCCATCTCACCGTTCTTGTTTCGGTCGATCCAGTTGCCGTGATAGAATTGGCCGTCACGTACGCCCAGCAGTCCCGTTCGGCCTTCTCCGACTGACGAAGCCATCGCCATTGCTGGCGGTCTTCCCGTTTTTAACGCTTGATGCAGTCAGAATCGACCGATTCTTCTCCCAAAGCTGTAGCCACATTCGACAGCAAATCCAACGGCCTACAAGATGAGTTCATTGATGGCCATGGCACAACCACAAATAACTGTCGCCTGACATATGACTTGTCCAATCAAGATTCATATTCCTAGGTTTGGCGAACGGCGCAACCTGATGCAGGCCGCTTGGTGAGGAGCCAAGGACAAGATCAGTGCACATGACCGAAATGAGAGGGCCCCGTCATAGGGATGTGAAAGTGTATGTCAGAGAAGGATGTTGATCAGAAGAGCAAGTTGATCGTGCCCGGAGATTTGATTCCGAAGCTTGGGGCGCTCTTTCAGATAGCTATAGAAGGAATCACAGTAGTTGACAATAACGAAAACCTGACTTACGTGAACAAGGCCTTCTCTGACATCTTGGGCTATGAAGCTCGCGAACTGATAGGCAAGAACCTCCATGATCTCGTGGACGAGGAGGAGTTTAGGCTCATCCAGCAACAAGCGCGAGGTCGAAGAAGCGGAAAGCCCGGCAGGTATGAGATCACCCTACGCCGAAAGAATGGTGAACCGCGCATTGTTCAGGTATCCGCCAACCCGCTTTGGACCGATGACGGACAATACACTGGTGCTCTGGCTGTTGTGATGGATATCACGGAGAGGAAGAAGCAAGAAGCAGAATTCCATCTTCACTCCAAGCATCTGGAAGAACTGGTGGACGAGAGAACCAGGGAGCTCATGGACGCAGAGAAACTAGCCACGGTCGGGGAGGTGGCTGCCTCAGTGGGCCATGATCTCAGCAATCCGATTCAGGTCATGATGAACGACGTGTTCCTCATGGAGACAAGGATGCAATCATTGACGCCCGAGGAGCAACGAGTCGTGTCCTCACTCGGCTTCGCTCGGTTCCTACAAAGCATGGGTGAATCAACTCGTTACATAGGCCGCGTTGTGGAGGACCTGCAGGACTCGGCGAGGCCACTGAAGATCGAGGCAGTCGAGACCGACATTCGTTCCTTGCTTGATGAAACGCTTGCCACGGTTGTGATTCCAGAGGGCATAGTGGTCACAAAGCAGGTCTCTGATGACCTGAGCGCGAAGAGACCGCTCGTCGACAGGACGTTGATGAAGCGGGCTTTCGCCAACCTGATCACCAATGCATTCCATGCGATGCCGAAGGGAGGGAGGCTGGGCATCGATGCCTCCAAACGAGGAGGAATGCTCGTCGTCTCTTTCTCTGACACCGGCGCTGGCATCTCAAAGGAGAATCTGATTAAGCTCTTCAGAGATCGGTTCACGACAAGGGATGAGGGGCATGGTCTCGGGCTGGCCATATGCAAGCGAATAGTCGAGGCACACGGTGGTGATATCTCCGTCGAAAGCGAGACAGGGAAAGGAACCACCGTGAGCATAGAGGTCCCATTGAGGCAAAGACCGAGCGAGTAGATTCTGTTCGAGAGGACGCAATTCGACTTGACAATCACCGTAGTCACGGACTCTCTTTCGTGGCGCGGATTCTCGCGAGTTGCTCCGCGTAGTCACCCGACTCGATCGTGCCCAGTATCTGAGCTAGGACATCCCGGACCTCCGAATAGAAGAGGGCATCTTCCTTCGTTGCTGCTCTTCTTCTCATTTTGTCGGATCTGGTAAGAAGGCCGATCCCGGCGTCTCTTAGTGTAGCTGGCAAGACGCAGTGATGGGCCTCGTAGAACTGCCACCAAAGGTACCCAGCAGCCGACACCAGCTGCTGACCTGAGGACTCTAGGTCCTCCGCGCTGATGGCCGACTTGCTCTCAAGGACGAGACTCATCCTCCAAAGGATAGGACTCATTGTCCGTGACACCAAGGGCAGCAGGGATCTAGGGTCCTTCATGACGCAGATGACAACCAATTGATGGAATGAAGATAAGGTTGTCGATGCGACACTCTACGTGGTCTGAAGCCTTGTTCATGTGGAGAGTGTATCGGATTTGTGCTCGAAGACGTGAGCTCCGCCAACCGGGTGGCTTCTTGTGCTCGGATTCTCAGAGTGACGAGAGCAGAGAATCAAGGCATATCTGGGCTACTATGGATTCACTCTGCCATGATACATCTTCCTTATCCTGAATCCAGCGCCCAGGAACTGCAAGAAGGTTGAGCCACCGAAGGTCCCGCAATCTATTATTACGAAGCTGTCCGGCTTCCCTTCGATTGCGCTCTTGATGTCTCCTGGAGTCAGCTTTGTGTACGGCTCGTGAGGGATCGCGAATATTACCCCGTCTGCAGCTTTGAGCGCTCCGAGCAAGTCAGAACCCACCTTGAGCTTGGCCAAGTCCTTCTGCCTCTTGAAATGCTTGGCCATCGAGTGCGGATCCTCGTCCTGCTGCTCCAACTCCGGTAGTGACTTGACATAGGGGTCTGTGATCACGATCTCCGCCCCCTTCTCCCGCAAGTATCTGACTATCGCCTCGTACGGAGCGTACCTAGTATCGGCCACGTCCTCCCGATACGATGCGCCTGCCACAACTATCGTGCTACCCTTCAGCCTCTTGCCGATAGCCTTCAGCTCGTCCTCCATCATGTCAACGGCATGCATGCCGTCAGTGTCGTTGATGTCTACCATGAGCGTTATGAACTTCAGCAGATGCTTGAGCTGTAGCGCCCTGTTGCCTGTGAGCCTCTTCTTGAACTGAGGCATGTGGGTGACCGACCAGACTATGAAGATCGGGTCTTTTGGAAGGCAGTATCCGCCTGTACTCGGTGTCCGAGGAACGAGCATGTCCCTGTGAGTGGGACGTTTGTTGATCGCCGCCACTACCTTAGATAGATCGATCCCACCGACCTCCGCTGTTCTCCCCAGAACCCTCCCCAACGCGATGATTGTGGCCCTGTATGTGTTCTCGGCGCACTTCGAGAACTCGGAATCGGTAGGAGTGGGAAGCCTGGTCAGCTCTGCTTTCGGTCCGGTCAGAACGCTCGAAAGAAATTCATGCGCTAGGTCGGCGGACGTTTCGTCTATGCCTGAGAAGACCCTAGGGAAGTTGATCACAGAGTCGACGTATTCCCTTCCCGGCATGACACGCTCATACGAGTGTGCAATCTTAGGTGGATGCTTGATCAACGAGAGCTCGACCAGCTCAGCTTTGCCCTTCCTGTCGAGACTCTGCAACCACGACTGGACTTCAGCCTCGAGTCCCAAGAGGAACTCGCTTCTGACGACACCAGTCTCCCTTGCACTTTCCAAGTCGCGTCCCGCCCTGCGTTTGTATTCTTCGATGAAGATTGGCTTGACAATGAACTCTGTCGTGCCGGGCGGGACGGTCGTCTCGACAAGAT
>CAZXBW010000051.1:0-3680 GCA_964639105.1 uncultured Nitrososphaerota archaeon
AGTATTCCCTTCTTCTCTTCCCTTATCCTTTCCCTCTCCTTCCTGTAGATTATGTAGGATCTCGCTACCTCGAACAGATCATGCTTGACGAGCTCCATCTCGACTATGTCTTGGATTTCCTCGACAGAGGGGGTCTTCCCGGAGGAATGCATCCCCTCTATCACTTTGAGCACGCTCGAGAGCACAGATTCCAGCTTTTTCTGGTCATACTGCTGCTCGTCCAGCATGGCCCTTCTTATGGCACGTTCAATCCTCGAGGGATTGAAACTGACGACTGTCCCGTCACGTTTGATGACCTTCCTTTCGCTCATGCGATCAGGTGATGCCTTCACTTGGTGCCTTCGTTCTTAACAGTTTCCTTGCAGCAGCAGGCGGACTTAAAACGTACAGGCATGGTCATCCTCTAGAACAGTAGAGAGCCGATGCGACTTGGCGACAGATGAAAGGGGACAGAATCTCGCCTATCTGGCTCAGATGTCCGGTATTATGGAAGGCGTCTGGAAACACTTCGGACTACACAATTTTAGTGTAGGCGGAAACGGATCACTTCGAGACATGAGGGGAGAGCCGAGCCTCTGGGTTGCCCAACAGGACTGTTGTCGCGCAGCCGTCCTCTCTTGAAACAAAGAATTAAAACGACATCACCCTCGGCCTAGCCAAGGGGTCGTCGTCTAGAGACAGAGTCGGGCAGCTTGGTCTAGGATACCAGCCTGGGGCGCTGGAGATCTCGGGTTCAAATCCCGGCGACCCCATGTTATTCATGAGTCTCACATGTTCGTCTGTCGCCATTTGAGATGTCTTCGCGGAGTTGATCTGACCGGTCAGACCTCAAGATCGCATTGAGACATGAGCCACCGCAACGGAGAGCACAGGCAGTCCGAGAGTTGGTGATTCCTTTCCTCAATAGCGTTAAATGCTACAGGCCCTTCGTAGGACCTTGATCTATACGGGCAATGGAAGTGCGTGCTCAGGCCCGCCATGGCAAGCTTGTGTCGATACTTGAGGCTCTGTTCGTGACTTTTCTCTGGTCCTCGTCTTACGTCTTGATCAAAATCGCCTTGGTTGAAGTGACTCCTATGCTGTTTGCCGCGATCAGGTACTCGATGGCGTCAATAATCCTAATCGCAGTGAATCTGATGTCAACGCGAAACGAAAACTGGAGACTGTCAAAGAATGACATCCTCCTATTGATCGCGGCGGGTTTCTTCGGTTACACAGTCGCGCAAGGTCTTCAGATAGTCGGGTTGTTGTATCTTCCGGCGACGATGGTTACCCTCATTCTGAACTTCACTCCGGTCTTCGTCCTATTGATGGAGGCCGTGCTGCTCAAGGAGGTACCGACAACGATTCAAGTCGGTGGGACGCTCATTGCCCTGTCAGGGGCGCTTCTCTATTTCAGTGGCCAAGTCGGGACGACCAATCCGGCAGGTGTAGCTCTGGTGCTCGCGTCTGGCATCGGCTGGGCCGCCTACTTGATAATACTCATACGAATTCAAAGAACTGGTAACATGTCCTCGGTGAGACTCACCGGGATTACGATGTCGGTGGGCACGCTCGGCATTGTGGCATTGGTTCCCTTCTTCGAGCCCTTCCGCATGCCGAGTATGTCTGCGATGCTGATTCTCCTGTGGCTCAGCGTTGTGAACACGGCCTTAGCTTTCTTCATATGGAATCACGTCCTCCGTTTCCTCAGAGCGTATGAGTTGTCGATCCTGCAGAACAGCATGCTCGTGCAGATAGCGATACTTTCATTCATCTTTCTGGGAGAGTCCCCAACTTGGATGATGATAGCTGGGATGATTCTGGTCCTCGTAGGAATAGTGCTGGTCCAAGTGACATCAGTAGGCAGGAGAAGATAGCAGGACTAACGCGGACTCAAGAAGTGGACGATGGCCATATCCCAAAGCTCATCTGTCAACCCTTTCGTTGTACTGTCGCGCCAGTTTCCTGATGGTCGCCGTGTGGAGTCTTTCATGCCAGATGAACCTTCTGAGGACTTTCCTAGCAGTCCATCCTTCGGGTTCGTGCATTCCTGTCCACTCTCCCGGTTCATGGTAGCTCACTTTGCAGCTCATCTCCTCATCGGTCAGGTTGAGTAGCCTCATCGTCGACAATTCATCTGCGACCTCCAGGAAAGTCAGGGGCCATTCGCTGGATCTTCTTGGTTTGACTCTCTCTAGGTAGAACAGAGAACAGTCTGCCACATGTTCTGCGATGCGCTTGATGTTTCTGGGTGTGGCTGTGTCAGGCTTCCATTCTAAGGACTCTTTGGGTTGATCAGAGTACAGATTCATGAAATCCTCCCTAGCGTATTTCATGAAGCGAACGCAACGGTCCACTTCCTCTCTGTGCAAGGGCGTGAGGTCCGCCTCAAACAGTGCCTGGCTGTCACCCATGTTCACTGGCCAGTTGCCCTTCACAACTTCTGCCACTTCTGTCTCGATACTACGTGCGTCTTCCGTGACCCTTTCCCCATGCTTCTGTAGCCATTCGAGGAACTCCCTGATCTTGAGAGGGGCCTTTGCTACAGCATCGTCGAATGTTGGCGCCCTGCTGTAGCAGCCAGGCAATTCCCGGACGAATATCTGCGTCGAACCATCAGGTCCTGTCTCACACAACAGGTGGTATTTCATGTGTTCTGAGGGACGCCGATTAGCCTTTAAGGTCGTCGAAATGGGAGGTGTGCAGTGACTGCCGTTGCTTGATCAACTTGTGCAGACGTTGATCCTGGGCTTGGTTCAGGGCCTAGCGGAATGGCTTCCGATCTCAAGCACTGCGCATCTGAGAATAGTGGAGCACTTCTTCGGCCTTGCCGCCACGCCACTGTTCAACGTGGTCCTGCATGCCGGGACACTTGTCGTTGTCGTACTCTATTTCAGAAAGGACGTCATAGACATCCTGTCTGCCCTAGCGCACATGGATTTCAGGTCAGGACGTGGCCATCTGATACCTCTAATCGTCGTAGCTACGGTCCCGACTGCGATCATCGGCCTGCTGTATGTTGCCTTCTTGGAGGACGTGTTGCAGACTATGCTAGCAATAGGAGTCACTCTTCTGATCGGTGCCACAGTTGTCTACGTCTCGAAAAACGGAAGCGAGAAGACGGATGTGATAACCTACAAGACAGCTTTGGCAATGGGCGTGGCACAGGGACTTGCGGTCTTCCCTGGACTCTCAAGAAGTGGCGTGACTGTCTCAACAGCGTTACTGCTAGGTTTGAAAAGGGAGGAGGCATTCAGGTTCTCATTCCTTCTCTCGATCCCGGCCATACTAGGAGACCTGATAGTGGAGACATACAAACAACGCGGCCAGCTCGCCATCCAGAATGTGGGTTCTGTTGAGCTTCTGGCCGGAGTAATCGTTGCCATGGTCGTGGGATACCTAGCGATCGGTTTTGTTTCGAGAATAGTCGAAAGCAGGAGGCTCCACTACTTTGCCTTCTACACTTGGCTATTGGGAATAGCGGTGATAGCTCTGACGCTCAGCGGATCCTGAAGTGGAGACCGCGCGCAAAGAGTCACCGTATTCGTGCCGTGACCTCACACCATCCCGACAACCACTAAGAATATTAACGCCCGTCACATAAGCACTTGCAGATATTGTCCTCATCGAAGTTCTGCCCTGAATGCGGGGGTGAAATGACGTACGACCCCGCCATTAAGGTGTACATCTGCACAAGC
>CAZXBW010000052.1:0-2605 GCA_964639105.1 uncultured Nitrososphaerota archaeon
CCCACTTGGTGACGAAGACATGAAAAGGTTCGTGGACTGGTCCGAGAAGGTCGGAGTACAGAAAGTCCTCATGAGCATCAGAACGGATCTCTTCGCTGACTATCCAAACAGCAAGATGCTTCCCACGGTGGCTAAGTTCAGAAACTGGAATGCCCTCGGGGAAGTGACGAAGCGACTACATGACCTCGGCAAGGAGGTCCACGCAATGATAGTGGTCGCACCGTGGCTAAGGCTTGGCTGGACTCAGAGATCCCGAGGTCAGGTCGACTCCGAACCAAGGCCAGCGCTGCTGGACAACCCGAACTGGCTGCCAACGGACAGATATGGGATAAGGGAAGACAAAGCACCTTTCTTCGGATCGCAGTTGGACCTTGATATCGGAAAGCCAGAGGTTCGGCAGTTCATAGCAGACCACGCTGAAGACATCCTGAACGCCAATCCCGAGCTGGATGGCATTCACTTGGACTTCATCAGGTTCAGGTACTGGAAATCATCCATAGCGATGGACATCAGGAACGGCGCGGATTTCGGCAGACTGATTGACAGGGGAGACATCTTTTACGTGACCAAAGAGGTCACAGGCTTGACGGGGCAGACTGCTGTCAAGCTCGCATATCATTTGAAGGACACCGACAGAACCAAGTATGCTCCATATGATGGCACAAAGGCCGTGTTGGAGAGAGAGTTCGCCTACTGTTTCTGTGACAGTTGCCTCAACAGATTCCAAGCAGAAATGAACGTCGAGATACCCAAGCATCTCCACAGCACGAAGGACAAGGCTGACTGGATCCTCGGTTCGCAGTCAGACAAGTGGTACTCATGGAGAGCTTCACAGGTTACGGAGCAGGTCAGACTGATCAAGAAACGCATGAAGAGCCTCTCAAGCAAGTACAAGCTGTCGGCTGCAACGTTCGGGAGATTTCCTCCACATGGCATCGTGACGAACGATGTTCCTCCGAAGCAAGATGACTATGATTCCGTGGTCAAGGATCTCGGACAGGATTGGATATCATGGGCGAACGAGGGATTACTTGACTTCGCAGAGCCAATGCTGTACTGGACAACCGCCAAGGATTTCGGGACCATCACTGGAAACCTGATGAGCAGGATTGAGAACAAGAGCTTCCCCATATATCCTGGAGTACTTGTCTCAAACGAATACATCGTAGAAGCCAGCCAGGTGCCTGAATATGCAAAGAACGCATTGCGGGCCGGAGGATCGGGAATCACTCTCTTTCCGTACGGTAGCTGGTGTGCATCGCATCGAAGAGCTTGGAACCTTCCAGACATACGCGACTACGATCAAGCACTCGCCGGGCTGCGCGAACTCAGGTGATCACAAGTAGACTAGGACATGGGTCAGAGCCTAGGCGCAAACTGATTTATCCTGCACGAGATGGCTGACGACAATGACGGCCGAGGTGGTGCGAGCTCGCATCGACTCCATCACTTACTCCAGCACCGATCGTCCATCTATCTCGAACATCGATCTGTCAGTTCAAAAGGGAGATTTCCTCGTCGTCACGGGGCCACCAGGAGCCGGCAAGTCCACTCTGTTGATGACTCTGAACGGGATAATCCCTCACTATGCTAGAGCCAAGCTAGAGGGTTCAGTGAGCGTCGGAGGCACAGACACGAAGTCAGCCGAGATCTACGAGCTTGCGAGGACCGTGGGCCTAGTTCTAGAAGATCCAGATCAGCAGCTGCTCGCCCCCACAGTTGAAGAAGAGATCGCGTTCGGCCCGATAAACCTCGGGCTGGAAAAGGAAGACATCAGGGAAAGGGTGCGATGGGCGCTTGATGTCTGTAGGCTTGAGAAGTACGCGCAGGTTGACCCGAGCGAACTATCTGGCGGGATGAGGCAGGCCTTAGCTGTTGCGGCAGTCTTGGCGATGAGGCCAGCAATAATAGCACTCGACGAACCAACGGCTCTCTTGGATCCGCTGGGCTCCTCACAGCTCATGTCGACCGTATCCAAGCTCAACAAGGACCTTGGCATGACTGTTGTGATGGCCACTCAGAATCTCGAGAGCGTGGCGGAACTAGCGAACAGGCTTGCAGTGATGAACAACGGTATCATAGCATCGATCGGTGATTTTGGCACTACCGTCTCGAACACTGACCTGCTTGAGGGCCTCGGTATAAACCCCCCGCAGGTCGCAAGGCTCGCAAGCGCGATCGGGCTTCGAAAGATTCCGTACACACTGGCAGAGGCCATGAAGAGCTTTCCGCGGCCTTCGCACGTGGGTGAATTTCGTCGTGGTGGTGCGTACCCGAGCCCGTCCGGCGAACCTGCTGTCGTAGTCAAGAACTTGCACCATGTGTACGAGAACGGGATAGAGGCGCTAAAGGGAGTTGACCTCACTGTCTCGAAAGGAGAGATACACGCCCTGATTGGTCAAAACGGATCTGGAAAAACGACACTAGCCAAGCACCTTGTCGGTCTTCTCAGGCCGTCAAACCAAGATGCCGTCGTCAATGTCATGGGCATAGATGTCACTTCCACAAAGCCAGTAGACCTGATCAGGACTGTCAATTACTCGTTCCAGAACCCGGATCACCAGATATTCTCCCCGACAGTCCTAGACGAGCTGTCATTCGGTCC
>CAZXBW010000052.1:2615-3182 GCA_964639105.1 uncultured Nitrososphaerota archaeon
GCTCGAACGCTATTGAGCCGGTTTGGGCTAGAGCAATTGGCAGACAGCGACCCCAGGTCTCAAGATAGATACACGAAGAGACTGATAGGCGTGTTATCGGTTCTGGCGCTCGACCCCAAGGTCCTGGTCCTCGACGAGCCGACAAATGGGCTGGATGCAAAGTCAGCAGCCTCGCTGATGAAACTGATCCTGGAAGCGGGAGTCACAGCGCTGTTGATAACCCACGACATGGAACTAGTGGCGAGATATTCACAGTCCGTCACCGTGCTTCGTGACGGGCACGTCATCAAATCCGGTGTTTCCAGAGAAGTGCTTGCAGATGTGGAGATGCTGAAGTCCACCTGGCTGGAACCTCCACAGGTTTTTCGATTGATGAAGTCACTCGGGGCTGACGAGCCTGTCTTCACAGTCGAAGAGGCGTGCAAGATGTTTCAGGGAGGCGGTGCCTGATGCCCTTCCTGAGATACGCACCATTGAACACGATCATCCACAGACTCCACCCGTTCTCGAAGTTCGTCTTCTTGTTCTCGTACATAGTGATACTCTCAGTCTTTTACGAGCCGGTGA
>CAZXBW010000053.1:0-2949 GCA_964639105.1 uncultured Nitrososphaerota archaeon
GAAATCTACAGGCAGCTACTTAAGGACAGATCGGGGTTCATGGGTGTGATACTCACGCCCTAGCGGCAAGAGCATGAAGCGAGTAGTAGGGGTTTACACTGGCTCGGCCGAGATAATGCAGGCAAACTGGAAAACGGTCGACCAGCTGAAGGAAGAGATCGGACTCAATCTTGTGATACTGGGCATGGGACCCGCAGGCGACATCTGGGGGCCAAGTGAGGAGGTGGCGAGAAAGGCCCCGATCCAGGTGAAGCCAGCTGGAAAGGACGATCCGCTGAACGGGTTCATTCGAGAGGCTCACCGAAGGGACATCGACGTCTGGATATGCATCTCCCTCTACGCAGAGATGGACTCTGGCCCGAACCACCCGGAACTCGCGTTCAGGGATTTCGACGGTAACATAGTGGAGCCCGTGTCCAGACATGGATCGGGCTGGGCTTGGTCTTGGTGCCCCAGCAACAGGAAGTGGCGGCAGTACAATGAGGAATTGCTGAAGGATCTCACCAGGAGATATGAGATCGACGGCTTCACGATGACCCATCAGCGCTATTCTCCAATCGGCCACAACTTGTTCAACTTCTTCGGATGTGGATGCGGGGAATGCGAGAGGGCAGCTGGAGAACTGGGATACGATTTCCCGAGGATGAAGTCCGGACTGCAGAAGCTTCTCGGGTCGATGAAGAGCGTCGACGCGCGTAGACTGTCTAGGCTGCGCGATCTAGACCTGGGCTTCACTGATCTACTCTACTACCTTGGGGCAGATTCCTCTATGGTCGACTGGCTCAACTTCAGGTGTGACTTGATAGGCACTGGCATGGAACGATATTACCAAGCGGTCAAGGGTGTCAAGAACGAAGTGGCGATAGGGACTGATAGCTTTCCTCCCACGTTCTCGTTGATCGGAGGGCACAAGTACGATCTCCTCGAGCGACATTCGGATTTTCTGAGCCCGCTGCTGTCGCACATTTTCATCTTTGTCCTGTTCAACTTCATGGAGCTCACAGCTAGGATGACGGACTGGAACAGCGGGATATCAGAAGCCGATCTGCTGCCTGTTCTGTACCGGGCCTTCGGCTACGACAAGTTGGGGTTCCCGAACTCACTGAAAGCCTTCCATGAACATGATACTCTTCCCTCAAGCGACTTCAGCGACACCAAACTCCCGCTAGGCGAAGCAGTGAAGCGTGAAGCTCTCAAAGCAGTGGCTGCTGTCAGGCATGACAAGCCGATGTACGGGATCTTCTCGGCACACTCCAAGGTCGACGCGAACGGGGCCAAGTTCAGGGCTACTGCGATGAAGGAAGCCGGTATGGATGGCATAATCCTCCAGGTCGGTCAACTCCCAGGCCCTGAAGCCAACCTGAGGGCTATCTCCGAAGTCCTGGCCAGATGGCGATAGGTTTCCCAAAGCGTTCTGGCAAGCCAGAAGCGGTTCTACTTCTTGAGCACTTCTCCGAAGGCTGACCCGAGTATATCCCACACCTTGTCAGGCTCTGGAGCGGATAGAGTCGTCCACTTCCCTGCGCGGTATGTCCAAGAGAAGATCGAGTCGACCCCCTTGTCAGCATATAGATGCACAAGCGTTCTGATGAACTCCAAGTCATCAGGTGAGCTGTGGTAGCTCATGACCCATCGCTGTGATCCTTTGCCGTACTTCTTGGCCGTGGCGACAGTCCGCTCTGCCACGTCGACGTAGTCCTTGAGGGGTCTGCCGTAGCCCATTATCGACGTGGAAAACACGTCGAACTCCTTCACCCTGGCCACCTTGTCCCAGTTCGCGTATCCATGCCATGGGTCCGGCGAGGTCACAACGCATGAGGTCACCTTGAGCTTCGGGTCTACTTCTTTGGCAACGATCGAGGCTTCCCTCAGGACCTCCACAGCCTTGTCCTCGCGGAATGTCCTGACATCATCTGTGAGAATCTTGGGCATCTCGTAGCCGTATTCCTGTCTGAAGAGTGACTGGCAGATCTCACACCTGCACGACCAGTCCGGGCCGCCAGCTGCGTAGTGAGGTTCATCCCAGAAGAATCCATCCGAATCTGTGTCCTCTGCGAGTTTCCTGACCCACCCCGAGAAGTACTTCCTGAAGGCCGGGGAGTTGAAGCAGGCGGCAATAAGTGGCTCCCCTGAGAGTGCTGCGACCTGCCTGTTCTTCACGTTGTTCTGCAGGAAGACGCTGGTCTGCTCCCCGCCGAAAAACTTGCCGACGCCCCAGAGATCCAAGTAGACAGTGAGCCCCATCTTCTTCGCCCGTTTCACTATCTCAATCAGGCTTGGATACCAGAACTCAAGGTCGAACTCCATTATCGCCAAAAGCACTGCGTTACAGTTGTGCTTCACCATCTCTCTGAAGTGATCCTCAGCATGCTCCGGATAGGTCAGACCGTAGAGGCTTACCCCCGTTTCCTTCACGACCATTTTCCTTCGGCGGATGCGAAACCGTAGCAGCTTATAGCACTTAGCGTACTGATCCTGCTCCACATATATATCGTGAGCGGGCATCACGAAACGCGAAATGGCAGAACACAACCCCACGATAGTCTTCACGCAACCGGGTCGAGTGGTAATCGAGCAGAAGTCCGTGCCGGAGCCCGCCAAGGGGCAAGCTCTCATCAAGACGAGGAGGACGCTCATAAGCACAGGAACCGAGTTGACAATCCTCAGCGGCAATTTTCCGAAGAACTCGGCGTGGTCAGAGTACGGAAAGTTCCCGTTCACTCCGGGATACGACAATGTCGGCGAGGTGATCGCCGTCGGCGGTGGCGTCGAAGACAAGTGGATCGGAAAGAGAGTCGCAAGCTATGGACAGCACGCACGCTACGTTACGGCAAGCCCGGAGTCTTTGAGGTCAATCGAGGAGAAGATACCTGACGAGCACGCCGTGTTCTCCACGATGGCTGAGATCACGCTCAATGGGGTCAGGAGAGGTGGCGTGCGACTGGGAGA
>CAZXBW010000054.1:0-2940 GCA_964639105.1 uncultured Nitrososphaerota archaeon
TGACGCGTATTCACTCGGCTATGAGGTTCTGGACCGTCTGTCGGAGCTTGAGGTCGGAGAGTGGCTCTTCGTCTCCTACAAGGCGAGCAAGCTGAGGAACGTCCCCGTATTCATCAAAGCGGAAAACAACGAAGAGTGGTTGATACAGCACGTGAAGGGATCTGCCAGACAATAACACCGTGATATGGGCGCTAAAGAAAGGCGCCCGAGTTGTGAAAAAGTAAAAGGAATATAAGCAAAACCTCCCTGCTCCTGTTCATGAGATCCTCAAAAGTTGAATCGCTCCTAGCGCTAGTCGCAACTCTTCTGGCTGCCTCTCTCGTCATTGCTCCTGCCCTCGGAGGTGCGCCGATAGGCGCTCCCGTTCCATTGGGCGGCCCCATAGGGATCCCGGTCCCTCTTGGTGGCCCGATCGGAATTCCCGTCCCTTTGGGAGGACCTATTGGCATCCCAGTCCCCTTGGGTGATGGCATCGGCATTCCGGTTCCTGTAGGTGGACCAATAGGGATTCCAGTTCCCTTGAGCATCCCACTGGAAGCAGCCGAGACGTTACTGCGACTAGCTTTCTGGCCTGCCTAGGACTCTACGGAAAGATGCGAGAACAGAAACGGACAAGAGTCCGATAGCCTAGCTTGCATCTTCCATGATCCGAGAAGCGTTTGCACCTTCCCGCTAAGAACGCTTGCTGGTTTGCGTGGCCGTCTCGATCCTGCCTGCTTCCTGATCCAGCGCCTTGCAGGCGGCTACTGAGCTCAAGATCCATCCTTTGTCAGGGTCGAACATCTCGTACGGTATTGTGTACGACATGGCGAACTTGTTGTCGAGGACCAGAGTCTCCGTCTTTCCTCTAAAGCGAGGCAGGGCAGACGCCAGGTATGAGAGTGTGCTGACGTACTGGTCAGACGGCAGACTCAGGATCGCGATGGACGTTCTCTCCTTCTGGGAATATGCCTGTTGCCACGTGAAGGGCAATTCAAAGAACACTCTCTCGACATCAGATATTGCTTCAGGGCCCACATCTGTCACACGCACCAGCAGAATGACCAGACTACTGGAGGCCCTGCTTAAGCCGTTCCACCTGACAGCAAATCCAGCCAGCAGGTTGTCTTTCATGACATGTTGGATGTAGTGATATCTCAGGGTCTTGGGCCCTACGCCCAACCTCCTCGCAATGGTCGTCAGATGGGCCAGAGAGCTGATCTGCATCTCACTGAGTATGAAAAGGTCCATCATGTCAGGCTTCGTCTTGCCATCGGGAACACGCTGGAGTGGGTTTGGCCTTATGGTCATTGGCACCAACGAGGACCAATCGAAGTTCCATACTCCCCTCTCGAAATCGTAGTACTCAGGTCTCAGAGAAACACAATGAACCCAGTCGAGCCCCTCGATCTGGTATGTGCTCAGTAGACCCGCGGAGATCATGTGCGTGAGTATCTCTTTGTATCCCTCAAGACCACCTGGGGGAACCGCAATCATGGTCTCATAGGAGGAATACGGCAGGACCCTGGTGTAGAAGGTCAGTCCGAACTTCGAGAGTATGTCGAGAATCCGAGGAGCTTGGCCTCTGAATTTCTCTGAGAAGTCCATCGTGACCCAGTATCTCTCGAGACCGAGTAGCTCGTAGTCCACAACCGCATGAAACGCTATCCCTTTCTTCATCAGCTGCTTCTTGATCTTGTATCGAACGGTCTCTATCGGTATTCCAGTCATCCTTGATATAAGCGAACAGTTCCTTGGCCCAACTGACTTGATTGCTTCTACGATCTTGACAATTCTCGGGTCCTTTGTTTTTCCGGCCTTCTCCGAAGCAACATGTGATGTCGCCGTTCGGCTTTCTCCCATTGTCAACTGATCCTCTTCTTGCGCTGAAATCTCGTTTTCGCTCACGTGGCTTTTTAACCTTTTTTCGACTGCAGCGCCAGGAGTTCACGATTTTGTCTGTAGAACGGTGTCTACTGGCCCTCGGCCCCCTTGTCATTTTGACCCGATCCCTTGCTGAGCTTGTCAGCCCTAGCCTCTAGGTCTGAGATTGCCCAGTCCAGATCGCGGAGATTCTTCGCCAGACCCTCCCTCTCCGCCTTCATTCTGACGAGTTGCTCCTTGATGTCTTCCATCTGCTCCTCCGGAGAAAGCTTCGCCGTTGTCGAAGCGTACGCGGTGTAGGTGATCAGCTGATCTTTCAGTTCATACAGCATTTCCTTCAGGAGTATCCTGTGACCGTCGGTCCACTGCGGGAACCCAGACACCTTCAGTTCCACCCCTGAAAACTCTCCCATGCTAGTGGGTCTTACGTCGATCAGGTATGTCATCTTCCTCTCTGCCAAGGCACCCGCATAGGACTTGTAGTCAACAGTCAGCCTGTCCACTGAGTCGACCTTCTTGTGCTCCATTATCCACAGTCCGTATGCGTATGAAGTGGTAGGAGGATTGACCAGGCTTCGTAGGAATGTCGAGAACTTTCTCCATTCAGTGATCTTGATGCGCATAGGTACCATTATGAGTGCATCGCCGTTCGGGTCGAATCTGATCTCTCCAACCTCTCGCTTCAGGATCTCTCTGCTGGGCACGATCTGAAGGATCGCGGACCTCGCGGGAGAGATGGATCCCAGTGCGGTGGTCAACATCGAGAGGAAGAGCACCAGCAGCAGGGGCGTCAGAGTGTACAACTCGGCCCTTATCGCGGGCGAACTGACACCTAACCATGTAGAGGCTGCATACCCGATCGCATATCCTATCGCCCCGCCGAGTGCTCCTAATGTCAACCCTTCGGCTATGAACATGTTGGTCACGAAGCTTGGACTCGCACCTAGGCTGCTGAAAGTGATGGCTTCCTTTCTCCTCTCTATAACAGAGTTCACCACCACGTTCATGACAACAAGCCCACCTATTACCATCAACACTAGTTGAGAAGCCCAAGAACCCACTGCGACGGTCAGAGGC
>CAZXBW010000055.1:0-2536 GCA_964639105.1 uncultured Nitrososphaerota archaeon
GTTCAGGGTCTTGATTTCGTT
Source organism: uncultured Nitrososphaerota archaeon (assembly GCA_964639105.1). Taxonomy (GTDB): domain Archaea; phylum Thermoproteota; class EX4484-205; order EX4484-205; family JAAOZO01; genus JBGOYZ01. The sequence goes on from CAZXBW010000055.1 coordinate 22, forward strand.
TGGACGGAGTTTCACGACAAGTCCTCGTTTTCCCTTCTTCAGGTCAGAGACCTTCCTCTCCATGAGATCACACACAACCGCCTTGCGAACAGGTCTGTCAAGTTGTAGTAACGCATTGGCCCCTTGGCCTGTGGCATCGTAGAGTCTGACTATGACGTCTTCCGAGTCTTCTGCAAACTTGGCACAGGAAACGACGACGTTGTCAGGCGAAACTCTGATGAAGCTGTCACTCTCGGGCCTGGATCCGCGAGTGGCCCCTCTGGTCGTCAAGACAAAGGCCTCGAGCTGGTGGTTGATCTCGTAGCCTCTCCTGAACACCATTCCCTCCTTCCAGTCTCCCTTGTGCGGATAGAGCGAGTAGAGGATCTCGTGCTTGCCCAAGTCAGGAGTCGGGTCCGGGTTGTATCCGCTCCTCACCAGCGTGATTCTCATCGTGTTCCCGTTCACGTCGAAGCCGTACTTCGAGTCATTCAGCAGGCTGACTCCGTATCCCTTTTCTGACAGGTCGATCCATCTCAGCGCTGGGACTTCCCTTCCGTCTGCAGGACGAACCACTTGGCCGAACGGCACTTCGAAGGTCGCCACCGTTACGCCAAGCAGTGGAGTGAATGATGCCTTCAGCATGGGGGCCTCAGTTTCCTCGTTGCCTATCTCTCCCCAGTCGATCGAGGTCTGGAAGTCGACTCTCGGAATGCCGCTGTAGATGGTCGTGTCCTGTACGATCTTCGACTTGCCATGTTCGTGTGTCACTCTGACCCTCGCCCTGACAGGTCCACGATCTAGTGTCTCCACCTTTGCGCCCTTGAGCAGGTTCTCGACTCTTGATATCTGACCTATCACCCAGGCAGACATCCCCACGGGTGCTTCGTACAGAACCTGCAATAGGTTGCTCATGACAGACATTGTGGCTTCTTCTCTGGGGGACTTGGCCACAAACCTTTTGTTCGACTTGTCGTACAAGTTCTTGATGGCCCCAGAGTTGCTGTCGAGTTCTATCTTCAAGGCCTCGTTCTCAAGCACCAACTTGTCGCTCACCAGCGCCCGGTCTTCTTCTGTGCCTTCTGACAAGTAGTATGTGCTGTAGCCCAGGCTCGGCACCTCTGCGATGAAGATCGCGGTGTCACCGTCCACTTGAGCAGGGCTCGTTCTCCCCTGAGCATCTGTGACGTATGGGTGGCTTGGTATCATGTCCTTTGCGAGCTTGACCTTGACTACGTCCTTTCTATCCCAAGACAGCGTGTTGAAGACAACAATCGGAAGCCCCTTCAATGAGAAACTCACGCCCTCTGATATCTTGCCCATCGAGTCTTGCGCTATCTTATTTGCCACGTCGATGGCTTCTTGTGCCGTCTCTGCCGCGTGAACATATGTGACGCCAACGGCACTCCCGTCTAATATATCATGGAACTGGTTGAACAGCATCTTCCTCCAGGCATCGAGCAATTCCTTCCTGTAGGACAGGCCTGCCATGGTTGACAGCTTTTCGGCATCAACCAAGAGCCCCTCGCACTTTCTATTGTACTTCTTGATGTCTCCGTGGGTCGTGTAGCAGCCGTCGAATATGAAGTTCAACTCACCCTTGACTGTGGGCAACTTTGGCTTCTGATCGGAGACCTCATCGAAGAAGGAGTGAGTCGAGCTGAGGACTGCTTCTGGCAGGGTCGGCTTCGCGTGTATCATGTGGGCTGCTTTGATGTCCTCCACAGTGGGACCTCCCCCGTGGTCGCCTACCCCATAGACGAACATGCTGGTTCTCAGACCATACAGCTTGTAGAATTCCTTGGCGACCTGAACGATGTTGGTTGGTGTCACTGTGTTGTTATAGACACTGTTGAAGGCTAGGACTTTCGAACCGTCTGGTCCCTCCCACCAGTACATGGGATATCCTCTGCCGCATCTCATGTGGTAGTAATATTGCAGGTTCCCCTGCCGTAGTAGCTGGGGGAGCGTGGCTGGGTGACCAAAAGTATCTGGTTCCCAACATACTCGTGGCTCGAAATCGAATCTCTCCTTGACGTAACGCTTGGCGTAGAGGATCTGCCTGACCAGTGCTTCAGTACCTCCCATGTTGAGGTCGGCCTCAACCCAAGTCGACGCAGTGATGTCCCAGTTCCCGGATTCGACCTTCTGTTTGACTCTCTCGAAGAGCTTCGGGTCTGAATCCTCCGCTGCCTTGTACGTGGCCACCTGACTCTGAGAGAAGTGCAGATCAGGATACCTGTCCATGAGTGACGTGACCGTCGAGAAGTCTCTCTGGACGACCCTGGTGGTGTCCTGCCATGGCCAGAGCCAATTCATGTCGATGTGCGAGTGCGCTATCAGGTGGACCTTGAACTGTTTGGCGTACTTGGAGAGAACGGACAGCTTCGACCTTGCTGTCTCTATCTCCTTGAGCAGTGATTCGGGACCCTTGACAACTGCGCCAACGTCGAACTCCCTTGCCACCTTCTTCACTAGATCCTTTCCTTTCGGCAGCATCGTCGCAAAGTCCAGTTCCTCGCAGAAGGAATCGACC
>CAZXBW010000056.1:0-2408 GCA_964639105.1 uncultured Nitrososphaerota archaeon
GTGCTGCGTCGGTTGATAGACCAGTGCGGGAATCTGACAAACAAGGGTTGCAGAGAGACTATGACCTGACCAAGATATACAACGACTACCATGAGATGCTGGACAAAGAGGACGTCGATGTCATCTTCAACTACACTGATCATGTTCTCAGAGCACCTGTGACAGAGCTGGCTGCGTCGAGGGGTCTCCACGTCATGTTGGAGAAGCCGATGGCCTACAACCTCAGGGATGCAGAGAGAATGCTTGAGGCTGCTGAGAGGAACAGCGTGAAGCTTATGATCAACTGGCCCACCATGTGGTCTGCCACCTACAGAAAGGTGAACGAATTGATCAGAGACGGGACAATCGGTAGAGTATTCCACATAAGAGCAAGATCAGGGCACAACTCATGCGAGAGGGAGACCTACGTAGGTTCCTGCTTTCAGTGGATGGGGCAGAAGGAAGCTGCTGGGGCATACTTGGACTTCTGCTGCTACGGCGTTGCCTTGACAGTCTGGCTGATGGGAATGCCCAAGCGTGTTTTCGGGACCGCAGGGAATTTCGTCAAGGACTTCATTCCGAGCTATGACAACGGGATGGTGATCATGATGTACGACAAAGGCACAGCGGCAGTGGAGGGAACTTGGAGTCAGATAGGCAAGATTCCGGTAGACCCTGTGATCTACGGCATCAAAGGGTCGATCTTCATCGGGCCACAAGAGACGATGCTCTTCACCAAGGGGAATCAGGAAGGAGAGATCGTGAAAGTGGATCCTCTGCAGCAAGGCGAGAGAAACGCCGTCGAATACTTCCTGACCAGAATCAAGGAGGACAAGCCTATAGAGGGGATGTGTGATCCGAAGTTCTCAAGAGATGTTCAAGAGGTTCTTGAGGCGGGCTTGGTCTCGTCCGAGAGCGGGGCAATCGTGACAGTCCCCTTAAGCAGAAACCAGTGAGAAAGCAGATCGCGCCAATGAAACTAGCCGTTTACCTCTTTGACCGGCCCTTGAACCAATATCCCCGTGCGCGACTCAGCGCAGTGCGGTAGCGACTCGGTTCTTCAGAAGCCCCACTCGACCTCGACTTCTCTGCCGAGTTCCGCCGACCGGGACAGTGCGTCTAGGATAGCCTGGTCCTTCAGTCCCTCGATTGCCGGACAGAAAAGCGGCTTGCCCCTCTTGACGGACTCAATGAACTTGGAGATCCTCAGCTCATATATGTCGGGCTGCTTTATTTCGTCATGGGGCTTTATGACCACCCTCTTCTGTTGGATGTCCTTGTAGAACTCCAGCGGAGTGAGTTGGGCCCCGCCTTTCGTTCCCAGCAATACTATGCCAAACACGTCCGCTGGAGAGAAGGACGCCCAGTTCGTTTCGAGGAGCATGGTCATGCCATTTCTGAACTTGACGAATCCGAAAGCATTGTCCTCGACTTGGAAGTCCTCGGGCTTCCAGCGCCCGCCCCAGCCTCCCTTTCTGGCCATCGACGGATTCTTGCAGATCTTGTTGTACGTGACAGCATACGCCGTCTTGGGTGCCGGGAAGCCCAGGACATACATGATCATGTCAATCGGATAGCACCCTATGTCCAAGAGCGGACCGCCTCCGGAGAGCTTCTTGTCGATGAAGGTTGGTCTAGTCGCTACACCCCATTTCCTCAGAGCGAGAGCGCGTGAGTAGTACACCTCTCCCAATTCTCCTGCGTCCGCGAAATCCTTGATTGAGTTCAGATCGATCCTGAACCTCGTCTGATATCCAACGATTAGTATCCTCTTGTACTTCTTCGACGCTTCGTACATCTGCCTTGCTCCGGACAGGCTGCCTGACATCGGCTTCTCAGTCAGCACATGGACTCCAGCCTTCAATGCAGCTACGGTTGGAGCCGTGTGAATAACGTTAGGCGTACACACGCTCACAGCATCCAGACTCTCTTTCTCAAGCATCTCGTTGTAGTCCTCGTAGACGTGAGGTATCTTGTACTCCTTGGAGACGGCCTTGGCGGCCTTGAGGTCAATGTCAGCACATGCAGCGAGCTCGACATCCTCGAGCTTCTTGTAGTTGGGCAGGTGCACTGCCTTTGCTATGCTCCCGGTTCCGATTATGCCAACCTTGATCTTCTTCATTGCCGCTACAACGCTCGCACCGCTTAAACGTTTTTTTCAGAGATGCCCACCGTTCATAACGCGCGACATAAGCAAAGCCTGTATGCGCGCGAGAAATTTGAAGCTTGGGAATCGAAAAGAAGGGGTTCTCGAATACATGCCGACTGTCTTCGCCTGGAAGATTCTGCAGCTTCAACTCGTCGTAGGCACGGTTGGAATCATGTGAGGCATGAAGTGATGATTGTCCACAACTGGTCTGTTGATTGTCTTGCTGTGGTGCCGTTGCTCGGAATGCTTTCTTGATGGTCCAGATTCCATTTGGTCAGTC
>CAZXBW010000057.1:0-2398 GCA_964639105.1 uncultured Nitrososphaerota archaeon
GGATCTGAACGCTCTCCTTCACCTCATCAAGTGTGATTGCTTCCTTTGGCCTCACGGATTTGGAACGGCAATGTGTCGATATAACACTACGACTCCGAAACGCCCCGTGGCGTTTCACGCATGACTGGGCCTGCACTTACTCGCCCATCATCGTGAGCACCAGGGATCTCCTTCTAGGCTTGACGTCAAGCTCGAGAAAGACCACCTGTTGCCAAGTGCCCAACGACAGTTGCCCCTCCGAGATGGGAATGGTGAGGCTTGGGCCAATTATGGACGCTCGCACGTGCGAGTGCCCGTTCCCGTCATGCCACATCTTCTGGTGCTCGTAGTTCGCCCCTCTTGGGGCGATCCTCTCGAGGGCTGTCGGCAAGTCCTTGATCAAACCGGGCTCGTACTCTATGGTGGTGACGGCACCCGTCGACCCCGACACGAACACGGTCACAATTCCGTTGTTGATGTTGCTCGCCTTCGCTTCGGCCTTGACCTCCTCCGTGATGTCCTTGATGGATCCCTCGCCGTCCGTCGAGAACTCGATCTTCCGCGTCCGCACCTTCAACCTGACTTGTGCTTCGGTTGGGGGCTAATTGGTCTATCGGTTGGGTAGCCCTAGCGCCTTGTCTCGAAGGGTCTGCCGTACTCCTCCCTGCTTGCGATTTCGTTGATCTGCTTCCTCCTCATGACGCGCTTTTCAACCTCAGATAGTAGGTCTCTGCCCTCACGCGGGTATCCCAAAGCCAAGAGCGCGACTATGTCGAATTCGTTTGGTATGGCCAGGAGTTCCTTCACCAGTTGTTCGTCGAAGTCCCCTATCCAGCAGGTTCCAAGTCCTTCGCCGGTGGCTGCCAAGACGATGTTCTCCATCGCGATCGTAGTGTCCACCACGTGCCATCGGGTCGAAGGCCACCTCTTAGCACAACCGACAACTACGATGGGGCACTCGGATAGAAAGCGGGAGAAGAGTCGTCCCTCCGACAGCCGTTTCCGCTTCATCGGGTCTGTCACTACCACGAAGTGCCACGGCTGCAGGTTAGCAGCTGAGGGAGCGAGGCGGGCTGCCTCCATCACCTTCCTCAACGTGTCCTGCGGGATCTGGTCCGGCAGGTATGACCTCACTGAGTGCCTTCTTTGGATGGCGTCGAACACGTCCATTCGCGGAGTCACCGTGTAGCTCGGATCAGGGTCGCTCATAATGTTATCTTGTTGGGGACAACCGACGCTGGAGAGGCCTTCTTTCGGGGAACATCGAAGTGGAGGCCATGTGGGCTGATTACACTTTCGCCCGGAGGTCACGCAGATGTCACGATGCTTCTAAGTCTAATCCATCACTTCGACGTATGGCCACTGTAGTCCGGCTCATGTTGCGCGTGGTCGTCGCTCCTCAAAGTTCCAAGTTGGTGGAAGAGAGGATCGTTGATTACAGAGAGCGAATGGGTAAGGTAGTGATCATAAGCTCAGAGCACTCTCTAGATGTGATCGCGATGTCGCTCGCTGCGGCTTCGAGGGGGATAAACCCGCAAGAGGCCCTTCGGAGCATATACCTCTCCCGTGCCTTCAACGTGTTTCAGGCTGAGAATCTGATGTCCGAAACTGGACCCGGCGTCGCGGCGGAACTTAAGGCCAGCATATTCCTCGCTGTCGACATCCACGAGTTATTCTTGGATGAAGAGAATTTCTCGGATAGGGCCAAGAGGTTCGCCCAGTCCGTGTGGAGGATGAAGGACAACACTCGCGAGCTGACCTGCGAGCTGATATTCAGGTCCATGGGCGACAGAGGTTCCCGTGGTCTCTTGGGTTCTGCGATCTCGGCCGCAGATGAGTTGGAAGAGTTGAAGGCCGTGGAGTTGTCCGAGGTCATGCTGCCTACACTTTCTTCAGACCGTCCCTCACCTAGCCTCAGAGTTCTCATGTGATAATACTCTGTAGACCTTCAACAGAAAATCACTGCATGGGAAGAACTATCCCGACCTTCAGGGACTTCGTCAGAGAATGGTCAGGCGAGTGCCTCAGGATGTTGAAAGTGCTGCCAGAGCGGGAAAGGTCGGCGCTCAAGAGCCTGTTGGACACTGTCTTCTCTAGGTCGGACGCTGGCTCTCTGATGCCCAGCCCATTGCCCAGCGAAACTGCTCTGCTGTTGATGATCGTCAGTTTGAAGGCAGACTTGGAAGATTTGAAGGGTGCTGTAAAGGATAGGGGTGGCGGGTGACAGATGTCACGCGCCGCGTTCAAACCATCTGAGCCTTCTGCGTTCCGCTGACCAAAGGAGGTGAGGCCTGATGAGGGGCTGGATATTAGATGTACACCAAGAAGAGCCTGGCCTCGTGGCGGTTTGGTTCAAGACTGAAGGTGGCTCAACGATAAAGCTCCTGTTCGGCTATGAGCCCCACTTCCTTCTATCATC
>CAZXBW010000058.1:0-2031 GCA_964639105.1 uncultured Nitrososphaerota archaeon
GAGGTGTAGAGGCCGCGCGGCGCGATCCTCTGAACGTACTTGAGTAGCTGCGACTTGGCCGTTCCTGGATCGCCTACTAGCAAAATATTCACATCCCCTCTGACCTTCACCCCATCCTTGAAGGTCTTCGGATTTCCCCCCGCGAGTTGCAAGAGGACAGCTTCTTTGATGGGCTCCAGCCCGTGAATTGAGGGAGCAACAGACGATATCAGTTTCTTGTAGTGCCAAGGCTGAGATGCATCTGCCCTGAATGATCTCATCGATTCTTCGTCGAGCTCCTCTTCGAGTTGCTCTTCAGTCTCGACTTGAATGTGGTTAGCGTTCAATGAGAGCTCGAAGACTTTTGACCTTGACCTCCCGAAGCCCGATGGCCTCTGTTTCACGGTCACGATTCCGGTCACGACTACCCTGTCGCCGGGTCTAGCCGTGCTCACCAAGTCATCTGTGAGTCCCAGGTCCAAAGTTTGTGGCATCTGCCCGGCCGGCAGATCCTCAGGCCTCTCCTGAAGCGATATCGACTGGAAGTCCTCGAAGGTGGAGAGGGACGGGTCCAGCTCGAAGCTGCCAGGACCAGACCTGTTGCACACCGGACACGCCCTGGGCGTGGTGAAGAGGGTTCCGACTTGATCCGCTGGAGTGACCGTCTGGCAACTCGTGCACCTGAAGGCCCCCGTCTTCAGCTGCGTCATGACTTCTGAGCTCCTGACTATCACACCGGATATTGACACGATCGTGCCAATGAAGGATGAGTTCAGCCCTCTGATGCTGGCCCTCTTGCTGTAGTTCCATATCCTGACGTTCAGCCTTTGGACTCTCTTGGCATACTCCATGTCAAACTCGGTCAGCATGAGCAATCCTCCCTCCGAAAGGATCTTCAGGGTCGACTCTGGTTGTTCATCCAATATGCTAGCCAGTTCCTTGTCATAGGAAACTATGTCCTCGAAATTCACCGCGAGCGAGTGCTCTCCCTTGGTGGGAAGCGACCTCATGGCATCCAAGTATGTCAGTTGCCCCTCATCGTTCCTGAACCCCCGGATGAATGACGTGAAGGCTTCTCTTACCTTGTCCTTACTCTCTTCCAACACCTAGCACCTCCTTCCTCCAACACGACATAACCATCCTGAGCAGCTCCAGGAGATAGGATTCCTCCGGCGTCAGATTGGCCAGTATCTCATGCGGCAACGATGGGACCAACGAATACGTCAGTATCTTCTTGAGCCTCGCGTCCATGACTTCGATCGCTGATGCCTCCGTGATTCGCCTCGTCTTCTCGGTCATCTTGTTGGATGAAATCAGCAGCATGAGTTGCCTGTAGAAGAAATCGGGCACTGCAGATATCCCGCCGGCCTTGTGCCTCTCATCCCAAGCTATCATTGCCAAGGCCTTGTGATCTAAGACCTTCACAGCTGGATCAGCCATGCCCTCGTCAAGAAGTTGCTCGGCGATATAGAAAGGAACCTCGGCTTCCACTGAATCTTCCAACTTCGTTTCCACTCCAAGCAGAGACGAATACTTGAAGTCCTCCTTTGGCACTATCCTGATCTGTCGCAGTTGCTGATCCACCTCTAGGCGCTTCAGCCCTTTTTGGATCACCTGCTCGATTAGGTTTGCCTCTGCCCTTAACATTCGCTGGTCACTCGAGGTCAATCTGATTTAACCTTATACCCTAAGCGAGTTTTCATTCGAGAACTAGTCCGATAGAGAACGCTCGATTCTTGGCTGATTGACGCTCCGGAAGCCCGCAAAAGTGCCCCGATCCCCATGTCCGTCCGACCTCGAAGGGTTTTCGGCGACACATATCAACTGAGGACCACTCCCAATGGACTGCGTCCGTCGCGCAGTTTCAGTCTGGTGCCTGTAGGAACCGCGGGCCGCAACGGTTAAAACGTGAATGAGACGGATGGTTGCTCGCCTGGTGAACTTCGTGAGTCTCCACGACCTCGTGTGGGCCGAGAAATACAGGCCTAGAACCCTGAATGAGATGCTGGACAGAGAGGAAATTGTCGCGAAGCTCAAGACATTCGTGTCAAC